>NZ_JBNDML010000032.1:0-64278 GCF_050436565.1 Paraburkholderia sp. GAS42
GGCGGGCACTTCCCGCGATCGAGTCCGGATATAAGTCCGCAACCACCCTCCTCGCCACGCACAATCGCCTTGCAAAAGGGAGGCGACCATATAAGAAATGTCGTGTTTCTGAACGCTGGATGCCTCAGTGAACCATCGTCACGGGTGTGATCGTCCGTATCGAGAGCGCCGCAAGCGTTGCCAGTCTTCTAAACAACCCCATATGACTGGCGTCGATCACCATCACGTCGGGCCGGGTCGTTGCGGCGTAGGCGGCAATGGCTTTCGTGCGGCGGCCGAATACCCGTTTCCATTTGTACGGTACGCCGGCCTCTTCGAGGATCGCGCGAGCGTCGACCAGCGCCTTCAGCATGGCCCGTTTTTCCAGCCGCGCCAGTGAGCTTCGGGTATGAAAGGCTGCCGCGCGTCCCTGATCGACGGGTTCGAGTATTTCGAGCAGTTCGACCTCGGTAACGCAGCGCTCCAGATACATGAACGCCGCAAAGCGCGCGGCCTCTGCTGCACCTTCGTGATCGAGAACAGGGATTAGCATGCGGAACATCGAAAACTCCTGACGGATATCCTGTTCCTTCAGGTTAGCTAAAGCCGCGTTAACGCCGCGTAAAAGTTGCTGTGAGTAGCGCGCGTGTGCAATCTGGCCTGGTGGGCACCGCGATTGGATACGCCGCATTAACGGCGCTCCCCTGTCCTTTTATAAAATCGCTACACCGTTGCTGGGAGAATCTCCCTATCGAAGAGTGGGGTCGCAAATGCCGGGGTTTCGTCCATATGGAGATGCAGCGGAAGATCACGTGGAAACAGGTGAGCACGGCGCCGTAATCGTCCGCCGTCGAATGCTTCGCCGCTTATGCTTCGGACTTGCGGTGACTTCCAGCGTGCTTGCGCTGCTGGCGATGAGCCTGGGCTTTTCCACGATTGGCGTCGCCGGCTATGTCGCAGCAATCTTGCCGTTTGCGTTCTTTTCGTAGAAGTCTGTCGCAAGCGCTTGTGGGAACACGCCAAGGCGTGATGGGGGCGAAAACAGCACGAAGTGTATGAATCGGACATAGGCCGACGATGTGCTCTTACGAACGCTTGCGACAGCCTGGTTTTAAAACGACAAAGCGGGAACTGAACTGTATTGAACTAGACTAAATCTGACAGTGGTCGGTTTCTCGTGCTGATGTGCGCTGGCGCGAAGGGCGTAGCCCGAAGCGACAACGCACGCGGCAAACCGCAAGGAGTCCACCATGACTCAGGAACAGAAAGTCATCCGCGCCAAGGTCGGGATGCTGGAGCTGGCCCGGCAACTGGGCAACGTCAGTCAGGCCTGCCGTGTAATGGGCTATTCGCGCGACAGCTTCTACCGTTTCAAGGAACTGTACGATAAGGGCGGTGAAGCGGCCCTGCAGGAAATCTCCCATCATCGTCCGGTGCTGAAGAACCGCGTGGATCCGCAGGTCGAGGCCGCCGTGCTCGAACTGTCGCTGGAACTGCCCGCCTACGGCCAGATCCGTATCGCTAACGAAGTGCTCAAACGCCATGCCCTGAGCGTCTCGCCACAGGGTGTGCGCGGCGTCTGGTTGCGTCATGATCTCCAGACCATGAACCATCGTCTCAAGGCTCTGGAAGCCAGATCCGCCCAGGAGGGGATGGTACTGACCGAATCACAGCTGGCCGCGCTCGAGCGCGCCAAACTGGAAAAGGAAACACACGGCGAATTCGAATCGGAATGCCCCGGCTACTGCGGCGCCCAGGACACCTTTTACGTCGGCACGCTCAAAGGCGTGGGTCGCGTCTATCAGCAGACCTTTGTCGATACCTACTCGAAAGTGGCGTTTGCAAAGCTCTATGACCGCAAGACGCCGCTGCCGGCCGCCGACCTGCTCAACGATCGCGTCGTACCGTTCTTCGACAGCTACGGCATCCCGCTCGCACGGGTGCTGACCGACCGGGGCACGGAGTATTGCGGCAACCCGGAACACCATGAATATGAGCTCTATCTGGCGCTGGAGAACATCGACCACACCCGCACCAAAGCGCGTTCTCCGCAAACCAATGGCATCGTCGAACGGCTACACAAGACCATGCTCAACGAGTTCTATCGTATCGCCTTCCGCAGGAAGATCTACGACTCGATCGCAGCCCTGCAGACCGATCTGGACGGGTGGCTTGACCAGTACAACAATGAGCGCGAACATCAAGGCCGATGGTGCTACGGCAAGACGCCTATGCGTACCTTCCTCGATTCACTCGAACTCGCCAGGGAGAAACTCATCCCTCACTGAATCGACTTTGTTACTTCACTCTCCGACTACCTGTCAGATTAAGTCCAGGCTAATACAACTGAACACTCAACCGTCCGTGGATACCCGATCCGCCAGCAACAACCGCCGTGCCTCGGTCACCGCACCCGCCATATCCAGCCGCAACGATGCATAAGCGGACCGCTTCACGTTATCCGGCAACGTCCAGTCCCACTTTTCGTTATCGACGTTCTGGATCGCCTGCAGCGCTGCGGTCGTTTCCGATACCGTCATCGTCGAAATCCGCTGCAACGCATCCCGAACCGCGCCAACGCCCGAAACCCGAACGCTCACGGCCGGCCCCTGATTCCACGCATCCAGATTTTCAGCACGCAGCAGAACGACCAGCGCATCGTTCAGCCAGTCGCCAGCCCACGTCGCCAGCATCACGCTGTTGCCTTCGACGAAAATCGATCGCGTCGCCAGGTTAGCTGAAGCAAAGTATCGACGCGCTTCGTCCAGCAGTGCGCGACCCTTCGTGTCCAGAAACACAACGGGCTCCGTTTCAGCGAGCACGCGAAACATCTCGCGCCGCACTTCGTCATGAACTCTCGCGCCCGTGCCGTCGAAGACGGGTGGCGCACCGCCCCGGTCCGGATGAACGAACACCGTCTTCCTTTCGGCGTCGACATCCTGCACGCGCCAGCGCTGCCCGGCGAAAATGATGCTCTGGCCCGGCGTCAACGGATGCGTAACCGGCAGCGAACCGAGTTGCCGGCTGCCGGCCACCACACGGAATTCGTCGTCGCTCGAAAACGACGCGTAGAACTCGTAGTGATTCACGATCCGCTCGCCAGCAGAGCCATGCAGCAGCAAGCCACCCTTTAAGCCGCCCTTTTCCTGGACAATCAGATCCCTGCTGCCGAGGCTGTGCAGAATGGCCGCAAAAGCCGGCTTGTCGATGCTGTCGAAGGGACCGTCCACGACGAGCGTCTGCCACAGTTCGACAGCCGTGACGCCGCCGCGCTCGGCGATGATCGACAGTATCTGCTGCACCAGTGTCGACGGATGCAGCCCACCTGCGCGTGGCGGCTCAAACCAGCGTTGCAGCAGCAGCCTGACCATTGCAATCGATTGCACCAGTCCTTCGCGCAACCGGTCCGAAAAATCTGAATCGTCGCGCAGCTCTGCCTCGACGCAATAGCAGCGCAGGATCGCAGCTTCGCCCTTGCGACGACCCGAGCGTCCGAGCCGTTGCCGCAGGCTCGCCACGGAAGGCGGCGGCCCGATCTGCGCCACGCTCTTCACGGCGCCGATGTCGATGCCGAGTTCGAGCGTCGTCGTGCAGACGGCGCTCGCCGGGCGGTCGCCCGCCTTGAGCGCGCGTTCCGTCTCCTCGCGCAACTCCTTCGACAGACTGCCGTGATGCGGCCAGAATTCGTTTGGATAACCGTCTCGTTCGCACGCGCGACGCAAGAGGCTCGCGTAGTTTTCCACCAGCCGGCGACTGTTCGGAAAGATCAGGTTGTTCGATCCGCGCAACGCGCGATAGATCTGGTTCGCCACTTCGAGCGTACTGCCGGGCACGTCGTCTTCGAGCGCGGGCCGCTCGTCCGGTGCCAGGTCAAAGTCGAGCCGCGCGCCCTTCTCCACGAATCCCTTGATCAGAACCTTCAGTTCCTGGTCCGCGCTTGCCGACTCGATGATGTCGATGGGCCGCGTTGCCCGCGCGCGCAGAAAATTTGCGGCAAGCTGCATGTCGCCGAGCGTCGCCGACAACCCCACGCGCGGCACCGCCCTGCCGCAGACGCGATCCACACGATGCATCAGCGACTGCAGTTGCATCCCGCGCTCGGAGCCGATGAACGCGTGCAGTTCATCGACGACCACATACCGGAGCGCGCTGAAGATCGAAGCCAGCGACGAACCGCGATTGACGAACAACGCTTCGAGCGATTCCGGCGTGATCAGCAGCACACCCGCCGAATGCTTCAGGAAGCGCTGTTTGCGGCCCGCGGACACGTCGCCATGCCATCCGGTCACCGGAATGTCGAGCGACTCACAGAGCCGCTCGAGACGCAACCATTGATCGTTGATCAGCGCCTTCAGCGGGCTGATGTACAGCACGGATCCGACACAACGCTCATCGCGAAGCAGATTCGACAGGATCGGCAGAAACGCCGCCTCAGTTTTTCCGGCGGCGGTTGCGGCCGCGATGATGACATCGCGGTCCGCACCGATCAACGCGGGCACCGCCCGCTCCTGCGCGTCGCGAAGTTCCGTCCAGCCTTCGCGCCAGATCCATCGGCGGATCCGTTCGTCGAGCAGGTCGAAACTTCGCGAGTCAGTTGAGCCGGAAGCTGGTGAGCTCATCGTCGCTGTCCGTTGCGATGTCCGCTGCACCGCCGGTGTCGCGCTCGACTTCAAGGCCGCCGATCATCTGCCGCCAGTCCGCCTCCGGGTTCTGTTCCAGCACGGCCAGCAGGTTGACGAACGCGGTAATCGTAGTGCGTGGCGTGCGGAAATACGCTTCGCCCAGACGTGACGCGCAATGCGCCATGAAATCCTGGATCGCTTCGGCGGGAAGGAGCGCCCTGCCCGCGTCGCCGAATGCGTGGACGATGCGGATCTTGTCGAGCAGCACGTAGAAATCTTCCGGCGTGAGGCTCGCGAGCCGGATCACCGGCCCGCTATAGTCGACGAGCCCGTTCGTCGCAAACGCGTTTTCCGCGAGGCGCGACTGCAACGCCGGATAACTGTAGAGACCGCGCCGCGTATCGAGCAGAAACTCGGGCGTGCCGCCCAGCACGAAACCCAGCCCGACGGCCGAGCCTTGCAGCGAATCGTTCAGGATGCGCAGGATCTGTTCGTAGTTGGCGTTTCTCGCCTGCACGTTCGCGAGTTTGTACAGGTTCACCAGTTCGTCGAGGCACACCATCAACCCGCTGTAGCCGGCCATTCGCACGAAGCGGCCGAGCAGCTTGAGCTGGTCGTACATATTGGCGTCGTCGACGATGGTCCGCACGCCCAGCGCGTTGCGCGCGTCGGTGCGCGTCGAAAATTCGCCACGCAGCCAGCGAACCGCGTCGCTTTTGAGCTGCTCGTTGCCTTCTTCGAAACCACGGCAGTACGCGGCGATAACGTCCGCGAAATCGTAGCCGTTGACCATCTCGGTCAACTGTCCCAGCTGCGCGCGAATGACCGCTTCGCTCGTGCGGCCCGTTGCCTTCGCTTCAGTCTTCGCCTGACCGATAAACTTTTCGACGACGCCCGCCAGCGCTCCGCCTTCGGGCTTCGTACGCGTCGCCATGTTCTTGACGAGTTCGGCGTACAGCGACCTCGCCTGACCGCCCGACGCGTGAAGACGCCGGTCCGGATTCAGGTCGGCGTGCACGGTGACGAGCTTTTTCTCGAGCGCGATGGCCCGGACCAGGTTCAGAAAAAACGTCTTGCCCGCGCCATACTCGCCCACGACGATGCGAAAGCTCGAGCCACCATCGGCGACGCGTTCGACGTCCTGGAGCAGCGCTTCAAGTTCGCGCGCACGGCCCACCTGAATCAGATGCTGCCCGACCCGCGGAACAACGCCGGCGCGAAGAGACTGCAAAACCGCGTCGCGGTCTTTGGGGCGAATCGTTGTCATGCTGCCAACCTTTGAGCTAGATCCTGATTGATCTCTACCGGGTCATCCCCGTCTGTGAGCGGCTCGTCCCAGTGATCGAGCGACGCCTCGTTGACCTGTTCGATCGCGCCGTCGAGCATCAGCTCGAGGTCCGCCGCGGCATCGGCGAGCTCGGCGCGCGTCCATGTGGGACGGGAAACCAGAAGCCGCAGGAAGGTCGAATGCGCGTCGTCCAGACCGAGCAGCGCCGTCGGCGATGCTTCGATCTCTTCAGGTTCATCGGGTTCTTCCGGCTCCGTCGCAAGTATCGCGACATCCGATGCCGACGGCTGCTCTTCGACGAACACATCGGCAAGAATCGCCGACACGCGCGCTGTTTCGTGCTGAAGCGCGGCGATCCTCGCGGCATCGAGCACGAACCCGCGGTCCGCGGACGATGCTCCCCGCGCTACGCCCTTCGATGCCCGCGCCGGCTTCGTTACACCTGAAGTACCCGAAGCACCTACTGTTCCCGGTGCCGCACTCGCGCCCTGATGCAGATCGATATATAGGCGCTGCGGGTCGAGATCAAGCATACGATAGATCTTCTCCAGCAATTTCACCTCTTCCCGCGAGACCGTGCCGTCTGCATTGGCGGTCTGCACAAGAAAGCACGCAATCGCCTGTTTGACCTCAGCGGGCAGCGGTTCGAGCTTCTTCTTCAACCCGGCGCTGGATGCCGTCTGCGCGAGCTGCACAAGATTTCTCGCCTTCAGACGGGTCTGCTGCAGCGGCGCAAGATGAGACCATGCGTCGATTTCCCGTTCGATCAGCGCGATTTCCGCATCCGATGCGCTGCCGTCCGCTTTCGCCACCGCAGCGGCCAGGTCGACCATCAAGGTCGCGACGAGATAGGCATCGTCGGCCTTGACGACGTCGGTCGTTGCGGGCGCAACGAACAGCGCCAGCGCGTCGTCGGCCTTCGGCGTGCGTGCGCCGAGCCGCACGTCCGGCTCGACCGCCACGCCCGACTGCGACAGCGCGGCGAAAAACGACGCCAGCTTGTCACGCGTCAGATTGCCCATGACCTTGAAGCGCCCGAGCAACGCGCCAAAACGCGTGACAACCGTCCCGCCCGCGACCTCGCCAGCGAGCGCGCCGATTTCCTGATGCGTCGAATCGGGCCACAGATCCGGCGGCAACATCAGCGTGGCTTCGAGCGAACCCTGTGCGTCGGGATTGCGGCCCAGATAACGGCTGTATGCACCGAGCGCGTCGGCGGATTCGTTCATCAGCAGCTGCAGCCTGTTGCGCGGCCCGGTTACCGCGGCCACGTCCGGCAAGCCGAGCAGAAATCCCGGCAACGGTACGTTCTGGAGCGCCTTGAACGCGGGCTGCGGCAGCACATTGAGCCGCGTGCGATTCACCGGCACCAGCATGCCTTCGTGGAAGCGCTCGCGGTATTTGCGCACGAAGATCCGGTCGAACTCGTTCGCGCAACGCGTCACGGCTGTACGACGGATCATCATGGGGTCCAGCTTGACCCACGCGAGCGCCCAGCCGGCCGGCACCGGATGGTTGTCGACCGCGGCCTGCCCGAAGGCGACACGCACGTTCAGCGGGACCTGATAGCCGGTCGCGGAGCCGTTCGGCGCCGTCTGCTCGTAGACCTTGCCGGTTCGCGACGTCATCAGGCCGATGATCTCGAGCAGGTTCCGGACGTGTCTTTGCCACGTATAGTCGGCGTCGAGATTCAGCATCCGCTGCAATTCCCGGACCATCTCGCCGTATTCGGCTTCGCTCACCTTTCCGGCCGCGCCGTCGATCAGCACGCGCCGCTCGAAGCCGTACAGATGCAAAAACAGATAGCCGGTGTTGATCGGCGATTTCCTGCGATCGGATCCGAGCCATTCGAGGTAGGTGCGCCGCTGCTCGCCTGAAAGCGTCGCGTAGTTCAGCGAGACGAAGCCGACCTCCGCTGCGGGATCGGCGCCCGATTGCGCCACATGCGCCTCCATATCGAGCACGCACGCGTCAACCGGCCCGGGCCGGGCCCGACGGAAATCGCCGACGTAAAAGAAGCCCCGGTCGATCGACACATCGGCGACTTCGACCGTTTCGCCCGGCATGACCCAGCGCGTCGAAGATGTCGCTGCGCGCGCAGGCGTGTTGATCCGGTAGCCGTCGGGAGCGGCGCTGTCTGAAACCGAAACGGTTACCAGCGGCTCATCGCCGTGGGAGCCGGAAGGATTGGTCATGGAATAACAGGCTCGTGAGCCTTGTGCGAAGTGAATGCAGGCGCTGCATGAGCGCGGGCGCCCGATCTGCTCCGCCCCCGCCCCATTTTTGTCCTCGCCTGACGGTCTTCGGTCTGTGCCCGCACATCGCGGACCGGCTTGGGTTAGCCGCTGATTATATTACGGGTCTTTTAGGGTCAAAGGACGGGCGCGAAGCCGCGCCGCGCCGCAATAGCAAGGCCCGCGATCCGCCTCGCATGGCTGATCGCGGGCCCGACGGTGTTTCGGCGTAAAGGCGGAATGCCGTTACGCTCAACCTCCTCCGCCCTGCGTGCCGAGCGTGATCTTGTTCGTGACCGATGTCACACCGGGCACGCCCTTGGCCACTTCTTCAGCCTGCGGGATCTGCGCGCCGTCCGGCACCGAGCCGGTGAGCGTGACCGCGCCACCGCGTGCGCGAACGAAAACGTTCGACACATCAAACCCTTGCGCCTTCGACAGCGCACGACGCACGTCCAGCCCGAGCTTTCGATCCGTCTTCTTCATCGCCTTTGCGCTCGGGGCCGAGGCGGGTGCCATGGCGTCGCTCGACTGGGCCCATGCGCTCGATGCCACCGACACGCAGACCACCACGCCCAGCGCCTTCAACATCTGTATTGCTTTCATGACCTCTCCTCTTGTTTGATTCGTCGATCGTTCGGGCCGGTTCAGATGCCGTCCCGCATCGCAGCACGCGCACTGCATTACTCCGGACGCCCGCCAGCGCGCATCAACGCGCGACGAGCCCCCGCACCACCCTGTTTGCTCAGGTGGCACAAAGCAATTTAATCCACCCAGGCACCAAGCGCAAAGAATTTAGCGGTGCGCGGGAACCAGCGGCCCGCCGCGCGCGGGCTGTCGGGCCCGTCATTCCACATCTAGCGCACCATCTGCACGCCGGGTGCGTCGTACGGCGCCAGCAGGTGATGCGCGTACGCCAGCGCTTCGACCGGCCGGCTGAACAGATACCCCTGCTGCTTGTCGCAGCCGATGGAGCGCAGAAAGGCCGCCTGCGCCGCTGTTTCCACGCCTTCGGCAGTGACATTCATACCGAGCGAATGGGCCATCGCCACCACCGCCTGCGTGATCGCGACCGAATCGCGATGATCCGGCAGGCCGGCAACGAACGAGCGGTCGACTTTCAGGTTGTGCAGCGGAAACCGCTTCAGATATGACAGCGACGAATAGCCGGTGCCGAAGTCGTCGACCGAAATCCGCACGCCCAGGTCGGTCAGCGCCCGTAACATCGGCAGCACGGCCTCGCTGTCGCGCATCAGGAGGCCTTCGGTGATCTCGAGTTCCAGCGCGCCCGGATCGAGCCGGGTGCGCGCGAGGCAACCGGCGATCCGCTCGACCAGCCCGTCATTGAACTGGCGCGGCGACAGATTCACGGCGATCACGAGATCCGGCGCGATCGTGCGGCGCCACCCGGCGGCCTGCTCGCACGCGCGTTCGAGCACCCAGTGACCGATCGGGATGATGAGGCCCGTGTCTTCCGCGACCGGGATGAATTCCGCCGGCGACACCTGACCCAGCTCCTCGTGATGCCAGCGCAGCAGCGCTTCCGCGCCGATCGTGCGGCCGCAGCCGCTGTCGATCACCGGCTGGTAGACGAGGCTCAGTTCGCCCGCGGCCAGCGCGCGGCGCAGCGACTGCTCGATCGTGAAGCGGCGTTGCAGACGCTGGTTCAGCTCGGCGGTAAAGAACTGGAAGTTGTTCCGGCCGCGCTGCTTCGCGTGATACATCGCAGAATCGGCGTTGCGCATCAGCATCGTGGCGTCCTGCCCGTCGCCGGGCGAGAGACTGATGCCAATCGACACGCCGAGGTAATACTCGTTGTTCGCCACTTCGAACGGCACGGCAATCGTATCGAGCACCTGGCGCGCGAGCGTCGCGAGATCCTCGACATCACGATACCCGCTCACGACGATCACGAACTCGTCGCCGCCCACGCGCGCCAGCGTATCCGCATCGCTCACGCAGCGCGCGAGCCGTGCCGCGACGCTGCGCAGCAACGCATCGCCGGCATCGTGTCCGGCGGTGTCGTTGACCTTCTTGAAGCCATCGAGATCGACGAACAGCACGGCGATCCGTTCGGGTGGCGCAGAGCCATCAGCGGGCTCGAAGAGTTCGCGCATCCGGTCGCCCAGATACGCGCGGTTATAGAGACCGGTCAGCGAATCGCGCGTCGCAAGCTGCCGAAGCTGCCGATGCGCCTCGCGCACCGGCCCTATATCGTTGAACGAGATGAGCACCGAACCCGTCTCGCTTTCGCCGGGCTTGATGATCGGCACGACGTTTTCGGTGATCCACACCATCTCGCCGTCAGCCAGCTCCAGCCCGATGACGAGGCCTAACAGCGGCTTGCCGCTTGCAAGCACACGACGCGTCGGCTGCTCGCCATCCGGAATGGACGACCCGTCTTCCCACACCGCGCGCTTCATCACGCTATGGATGCTCTCGCCGATCAGGCTCGTCCTTGCATGCAGCATCCGCCGCGCGCTGGGATTGCACGCCAGCACCACGCCCTCGCGCGACTGCACGACGATGCCCTCGTTCAGATGATCGACGACCAGCCGGTGATGTTCTTCGCTTTGCGCGAGACGCCGCGCGATGGTGTCCTGATGGACCGCAAGCCCTACGCTGCGACCGATGTCGCGCAGGATTGCTTCCTCTTCCCTGCCCGGCCGCCGCGGCGCGCGATAGTAGACGGCGAATGCGCCGAGCACGGTGCCCGCGTCGTCCTGCAGTGGAATCGACCAGCACGCACGCAATCCGATTGGCAACGCGAGATGTTTGTAGTTCGCCCAGAGTGGATCGGTTTCGATGTCTTCGACCACCACCATGTGTCGCTCGAACATCGCGGTGCCGCATGAGCCGGTCCCCGGCCCGATCGCGAGACCGTCGATCGCCGCGCTGTAATGCGCGGGCAATGACGGCGCAGCGCCGACCCTTGCGCGGCAGCCGTCCTCGTCCAGCAACAGGATCGTGCACGACGACCCCGCGCCCAGCAGCGCTTCGGCGCGTCGGCATACTTCGACAAGCAGTTCCGGCAACGGCGTATTACGCGTGATCAGGCGCAATACGCTCTGTTCGGACGCGAGCACTTCCTCGGCCAGACTCGACCGGTAGCGTGCGCTCTCCGGCTCGACGTCAAAGGCGAACCCTGCGGTCTCTTGACGAATCATAGTTGCGCTCCCTAACCCGACATCGGCAGTTCCAGAGCCCTGGCGCACTGGGGTTTACGCTAATCGCTGCGAAAAGAAGCGTGGGATCGACCACAGGACCGACAATACACGAAGCCGGCACCGGGCCGGCGTGGTTAATATTTAGCAAACACCGGGAAATGGGCGGGGTGCGGCGGCGGCTTTCAGGCGCGTCGGCCCGCGCGCCGGTTGTCAGCGTCTGCACGAAGTGTGCGGCAGCGCTTGCGCATCGTGGCAGACTATCCGCATCTACCGTGATGGGGCCGATCATGGAGCGTCGTTTTATCGATCGGGCGGAAGCGGGCCGCGTGCTCGCGTGCCAGTTATATGCTTACGCACACCGCAGCGATGTGGTCGTGCTCGGTCTGCCGCGCGGCGGCGTGCCCGTCGCGTTCGAAATCGCGCAAGCGCTTGCCGCGCCGCTCGACGTGCTGGTGGTTCGCAAACTCGGCGTGCCGGTGCAGCCCGAACTCGCAATGGGCGCGATCGCGTCCGGCGACGCGCTGTACGTCGATCGCGAGTTGCAGGACGATACAGGCGTGACGCAGGCGGAATTCGAGCGGGTGCTGACGCAGGAAAGGCTCGAGTTGAAGCGACGTGAGGCGCTGTACCGCGAAACACGGCCGGCGCTCACGGTGACGGGACGGATTGTCATCGTGGTCGACGACGGCATGGCGACCGGCGCGACGCTCAGGGTAGCGGCGCAGGCGCTGCGTTCGCAAGCACCGGCCAGGATCATTGCGGCGCTGCCGGTCGCGCCCGCGAATGCGGCGCGCCGGCTCAGCGATGTCTTCGATGAATTCGTCTGCGCGATGACGCCCCACGTCTTCTTCAGCGTGGGCCAGTTTTACGCGGACTTCAGCGAAACCGTCGACGATGAAGTCCGCGACCTGCTCGCGCGCTCATCTCGCGACGCGCGCTGAAACGCCCTGCAATGCGCTGCTTTCAGGCGGCCTGCGCGGTGAGCGCGAGCGGCAGATAGTTCTGCAGATATTCCTCGAAATCCGCTTTCACCTCGGGATGGCGCAGCGCGAATTCGACGGTCGCCTTCAGATAACCGAGCTTGCTGCCGCAATCGAAACGCGTGCCGAAATAGCGATACGCGAGCACCTGTTCTTCGGACAGCAGCGACTGCAACGCATCGGTCAATTGCAGTTCGCCACCCGCGCCCGGTTTCAGCGCGCGAATGTGTTTGAAGATCGTCGGCATCAGCACATAACGGCCAACCACGCCGAGATTCGACGGCGCCTTCTCGGGCGCTGGCTTCTCCACAATCCCCGACAGCTTGATGACATCCTCTTCCCACTCGCGGCCATCGACTACGCCGTACGAGCGGCTCTCCTCGCGCGCAATGGTTTCAACGCCCACCACCGAGCTGTGATAGTGGTTGAATACATTGACCAGCTGCTTCATGACCGGCTCTGAACTGTGCAACAGATCGTCGGCGAGGATCACGGCAAACGGGCTCTCGCCAACCAGCTTTTCCGCGCATAGCACGGCGTGGCCCAGGCCGAGCGCCGTGGCCTGGCGAACATAAAAACAGTCGACGTTCGCCGGCTTGATGCTACGCACGAGATCGAGCAGTTGTTCCTTGCCGCGTGCTTCGAGCTCGGCTTCGATCTCGTACGACTTGTCGAAGTGATCTTCAATGGCCCGCTTGCTGCGGCCCGTGACGAAAATCATCTCCGTGATGCCTGCCTCGATGGCCTCTTCCACCGCGTACTGGATCAAAGGCTTGTCGACGATGGGCAGCATTTCCTTCGGGCTCGCTTTGGTAGCGGGCAGGAAACGTGTCCCGAGGCCCGCCACGGGAAACACGGCTTTAGTGACTTTCAGCATGGTTGCGTTCTCACATCGGTTGATGACTGTGCGTCTCGCCAGACTCCGGCGGCTCCGCGTTCCTCGAAAAGACTAACGGAAAATAATTCGTGCGGAGAATCGAAATTACTATTAAATCTCGATATGCATAATCATTCAGACGGAGTTGCCATATTATGAAATCACATCGGAAACAGTTACACGCCAGTTATGCGGGCGGCGGAAGGAATTTCCGGCCGGACGGCCGTTGATCCGCAAGATGCAGGCAGCGTGCCGGCGGCGTCCGTCGTGCATTACTCGTGCTCTTCCATGGGCGGCAGCTTGCTGCCCTGATTCATCCGGAAACGGCTGATCGGCTCGTTCTTCAATGCCTCACGGTACGCGGAAATCGCGACGAGGATCAGCAATACGGCGACACCTGCCAGCAGATGCATGTTCATGGCGCTACTCCCTGGTTCCAGCAATCCGGCCTTCAAACTAGCATGAAAAAACGGGCAAATAATTCGGGTGTCCGGATTAGATTCTTTTTTCTTCAATCCTCCATCAGTGCGCCTTTTAATTACCTTTGAAAGGCGATTTTTTATTCATTTATTCATTGTCGTCGCGCATTACGATAGTCGTGCGACCGTGGGCCCGCATGCCGGCCCACGCGTGTGTATCTGCCGCATCTGCCTTGGCACACGCATGAACAAGGATTCCGCATGAGCGACCCGGCATTGAACGCCTCCGGCACATCGCTGCCATTCACGGCTTCACCCCGCAGCGGCACGCACGCGGAAAGCGCCGCCAAAGAACACATCGTCGATGCGATGCGGGGTTTCGCCGCCCTGCTCGTTGCCTATTTCCACTGCCGTCAGGTCACGTGGGTCGGCATGGAGACCTTCCACCGCACAGCAGGCAAGGTGCTCGACTTCAACACGATCGTGTCGTATCTGACGTTCCCGATCGCGTGGGGCTCGGCGGGCGTGCCGATTTTCTTTGTCATCAGCGGTTACTGCATCCATCGCGGCGGCGCATTGCGTCTCGCTGCCAATCCGGCGTACAGGCTCGACGCGGTGAACTTCTGGGCACGCCGGTTCGCGCGCATCTACCCGGTGTTGCTGGCCGCCCTGCTGCTGACCTTCGCGCTCGATTCAATCAGCTATCAGCTGCCGCCTGTCAGTCACAAGCTGAAAGACATCGGCCTGCATGTGTTTCTGGTGAACCTGTTTTCGCTGCAAGGCGTTGCGGGCAGAACGTACGGATCGAACGGTGCGCTCTGGACGCTCGCGCTCGAAGTGCAGTTCTACGCCGTCTATCCTCTGCTTTTTGCATTGCGCCGTCGGACAGGCATGCCGTGGGTCGTGGCGATCATCGCGGCGATCAACGTGGTGTCGGCGCTCGTGCTCGAACGACATGACATACAGTTCTTCACCTCGTACTGGCTTTCATGGACACTCGGCGCCTGGATTGCCGAAGCGAAAGTGCACGCCGGCGCTCGCACCCGCCCGCTATCACCATGGCTTTATGCAGCTGCGGCGGCATTCATCCTTGCCGGCTTTGTCGCGTTTCACTTCGGGCAATACGCCGCGTTCCAGTTTTGGGCGATCGGTTTCGCATGCTATCTGCTGAAAGCGCTCGATCGTCCCGCTTCTAACGCGCCGCGCTTCGCGCTGCTGTCGCGTCTCGGCGATTTCAGCTTCTCGCTTTACGTCGTCCATCTGCCGCTGTTCGTGCTGCTGTCCGCACTGGTGTTTCACTCGACGCTTCAGGTCGCGATCTGGCCGTCGTTCGCATTCCTGCTGCTCGCCATTCCTTTTGCGTGGGTGTTCTACCGTCTGGTCGAACTGCCTGCGATGAAATGGTCAGCGAGCCTCAAGCCCAAGGTAAAAGCGGCGCGCGCTCGAGTCTGAGCGGGCGCCGCCTGTTGTCTCTCGTCGTTACCGGCTGCGAATGCCGCGGCCGGTAATAGCGATATGGCCGTGTTATGCCACGGCCGCCTTCTTCAGCTTTCCTGCCTTGCCTGCCTTCCCCGCCACGTCCTTCAGAATGCGCTCGACGCCTGCGACATAGCTCGCCGTGCCGAAGCGCTGCACCGCCGTCCGATGACCATTCGCTACGATCAGTTCACGCAACGCCACGTCTTCCTGCAGTTTCGCGAGCGTGATGGCGAGCGCCTGTGCGTCGCCGGGTTCACACAACAAACCGTCGACGCCATCCTCGACGATTTCGAGCACGCCACCCGCACGCGCTGCAACGACCGGACGCAGTGCCAGCATGCCTTCGACGATCACACGTCCAAACGGCTCTGGCGTGATCGACGTATGCGCGACGACATCCACCGCGCACATGCAGGCCGCCACGTCATGCTGGAATCCGAGAAAATGCACGCGCTCGCCAAGACCGTGCGCGTCGACAAAGGCGCGCAGGCTGGCTTCGTAATCGTCTTCACCGAACAGCGCCGCACCGACGAACACCGCATGCATGCGCGGGTTCAGCACCATCGCTTCGAGCAGGACATGCTGGCCTTTCCAGTGCGCGAGGCGGCTGAACGAGCCGACGAGAAATGCATCCTGCGGCAAACTGAGGCGCGTGCGCAACGTGCGTTGCGGAACGCCGCGCAACGCGTCGAACGGCGCCGCGGAAATGCCGTTGAACACGACATCGATCCGCTTGCTGTCGAAGTCGGTCAAATCAGAAAACGCCTGCGCCGAAGCAGCAGAATTCGCGACTACATGCGACAGTCCGAATTTTGCGCACCACTTGATGATGGCCAGCTGCTTGCGGCCAAAGTGCTGCGCGCTGACGATATCGCGCAGATGCCAGACCACCGGCCTGCGCGCGATTCTGCCCGCGACGGCGCCGATCACCATCGCGCGCTGTGTGTTCGCGTAGATCACATCCGCGTCACGCGCACGTGCGGCCACCGCGCGCACGAGCGACGCCAGTCCCGTCAACGCCGATCCTTTCGGCAGCTTGCCACCCTGCTTGCGCACATGACGCAACGCGCCGGCGTCCAGCACGTCGACCGCGACGCCCGCTTCATCGAGCGCGGCGCGAAACGGTCCGTCGTCGAACAGGGTGACCTGGATGCGTGCACGCAGTGTCTTGACGACTTCGAGCAGCGACAGCTCGGCGCCGCCCAGCACGCCGCTTTGATCGATCGCCAGCACGCCGATGCTTCCAGCTTCAGCCGAACCGCCGGATGGCGGCGTCGAACCATACGCAGGCAATGTAGCGTTGCGCAGCGCCGGCACCTTTTCCTTGACGTGCTCGAAGAAACGTTCACGGAAGTACTTCGCAGAAAACTGCTCTGCATTCGCGCGACAATCCGCAGGCGAAAAGCGCGCGATGTTTCCGTCAAAGCTCTCGACGGCTGCGATGATCGAGTCCGTCGTCTGTTCGTCGAAGAACATACCCGTGGGCCGCGCGTCGTAGATGTCGCGTACGGTTTCGAGCGCCCCGCCCTTGCCATACGCAATCACCGGCGTACCGCAGGCCTGTGCTTCGACTACCGAGATGCCGAAGTCCTCTTCGGCGGCAAACACGAACGCCTTCGCGCGACGCATCTGGTCGTGCAGCACCGCGAACGGCTGGTAGCCCAGGATCTCGACGTTCGGCGTCGCCTTTGCGCGGATCTTCTGCATGTCCGGGCCGTCGCCGATAACAACAAGACGTCGTTCAGGCATCTTTGCAAACGCCTCGACAATCAGATCGATCTTCTTGTACGGCACCATCCGCGAAGCCGTCAGATAGAAATCTTCCTTATGCTCGTTGACAGAAAACGCGTCGACGTCGACGGGCGGAAAGATCACCTGTGCATCGCGCTGGTAAACCTTTTTTATCCGCCGCGCGATGAAGGCCGAATTGGCGACGAATTCATCCACCGAATTCGACGTGCGGATATCCCAGTTGCGCATGTAGTGAAGAATCAGCCGCGCGATCGCGGAACGCGGACCATTGATCAGATTCGACTGCTTCAGGTATTGATGCTGCAGATCCCACGCATAGCGGATCGGCGAATGCACATAGCTGATGTGCACCTGATCGGGCCCGGTCAGCACACCCTTCGCAACAGCGTGGCTGCTGGAAATCACGACATCGTAGGCGGACACGTCGAGCTGCTCGATCGCGAGCGGCATCAGCGGCAGCCACGCGCGATACTTCTTGCGCGCGAACGGCAGGTTCTGGATAAACGACGTGGTAACAGGCTTGTTGCGAATGAACGAGCGGTCGTCGAGAAAGTCGACGAGGCTAAACAGATCCGCATCCGGAAAGCACGCAATGATCTGCTCGAGCACGCGCTCGGCGCCGGCATAGGTCACGAGCCAGTCATGCACGATCGCAACACGGACGGGCTTGCCTGAAGGCGGCAAACGACGCGCCGGCACATCCGGACGCGGCGTGACCGGCAGCAGCGCGTCTGGCAGACGCGCCGTCGGCGCGTCGGGTTTCGTGCGCAGGACGGGTTCGTCAAGGACGTCGTGATTCATGCGCTTTTCCTCATGTTCAGTCGCAACAGCAGCGAGCGGGCAAGCCCGCGCACGGCAGGCGTCATCGTGAGCGACCAGCCAGTATTCGCGAACACCACCAGTGCGCCCGCGGCGAGTGCCACCGTAAAACTGGAAAGGAAGGCGGCCAGATACAGGCTGCCCATCAGAAACACGAGATGCGGGAGCATGTCGAGCCAGATCGGCCGCGCGCGGATCGCCGAGAGCCACAGCAGCGCGGCGTAATCGAACAGCGCCCGTCCGGCGACCACCACTGCCGCGCCCGTCAATCCGAAATGTGCGATGCCGAACCACAGGCCGCCTGCGAACAGCGGCAGTTCGACGAGCGCAATCTTCGCCGCCGCAGCCGGATTCACCTGCGACTGGATCAGCACGCGTGTGACATTCGCCTGCCCGATGAGCCAGATGCTGAGCACGAGAATGCGGCCCACGGGCGCGGCCTCACGCGCGACTTCGGGGCCCACCCACAGGTGCAGAAATGGTTCGAGCGCGAAAATCGCGACGATCGCAACCGGCGTGAAGACGGCATTGAGAAACTCGAGCGCCTGCTGCGCAAGCACGTCCGCGTGATCCCGCCGGACTGCCGACAGGCGCGGAAACAGCGTGCGCACAAAGGCGGTCGAAACGATATTGAGCCGGTACACGAGGTTTTGCGGCACCGTGTAGTACGTGACGAAACGCGCGCCCATCGCGGTGCCGAGCATCATGCGGTCAAGCGAATCGGAGACCATGTTGGTCATGCTGGTCACGAGCATCCAGCCGCCGAAATTGAACAGCCCCTTCGCGACCTTGAACTGCGGCGGCATGATGCAGCGGATGTTGAGCACCTTGAACGTCGAACGACCGAGCAGCAGCGCAGCAAGGAGTCGGGCGACCACCGCTGCGGCCAGCACGGTCTGCAGGTTTGGGGCGATCAGCCAGGCCATCGCAAGCGGCAGCAACTGGAACAGGAACGTGCCGATCGTCTGATTGGTGTTGTAGATACCGAAACGCTCGGCGCCGTTAATCGCACCGGCGAACACCCACGAGACGTTTGCAATGGGAATCGCGACGGCGAGCCACGGCAGCGCCATATAGACCTCGTGCTGCATCGCTGGCGACACGCGCGTGAAATACGCGGTGTAGATAAACGCGCCGAAGTAGATCACGAGGCCACCGATGATGCCGGTGCCGAGATTGAGCCAGAACGCGCTCCAGAACACGCGGGCACACTCTTCCTCATCGTTCGAAGCACGCGCCTTCGAGATGTGATTCTGCGCGGCCATGCTCATGCCGAGATCAAGAATGCCGAAGTAGCCGATCAGCGTCCATACGAGGCTGATCACGCCGTAGCGTTCCACGCCAAGCGCCCTGATGTAGGCTGGCACCGTCACGAGCGAAACGAACGTCGGCAGCACGAGCCCGCAAAAGTTGATCGCTACGTTCTTGAGGATGCCTTTTTCCATCAGATGCCTTTGAGTCAGTATTGCGCCCGCCGCTGGCGCGATAGGAGATGCTTCGAGTAAAGCACGTAAAAAATGGGCACTGGCGTTGTTAAACGCCAGGAAAATAATTCGATGTGGGGCGTAGAAAGCGCCTTAAAAAAGGCTTCAAAACGCTTCTGGATCAGCTTGGCTTCCAGCGGTACATCAATACCTTGCCGCGCGCGTCTTCTTCGACGAACACGAGGTATTCGCCGTCGCTGCGACGGGATGCGCTGATGCCGTTCGGCACGTCGACCCAGCCCGAGGCACGGCCCACTTCCGGGCCTGGCCGGATGACGCCCACTTCCTGACCGGAATCCTTGTCGTACACATGCACGGCCGCGAACGGCTCGACCGCGAATACGTACTGTCCTTCGACCGTGAGGCCGACGATCGTCGAAACCGGCCGCGCCTTCGTTTCCCATGGCAGCGTGACGGCGTAGCGCTGCACCGGCTTGCCCGACGACCATTTGTCGTAGCGCACCAGCACGCGTCCCGCTTCCTTCCAGAACGCGCGATCGACTCCCAGGTCCGCCGTATAGCCCGTCGCGTACATCGTGTCGCCCGCCGGGTCGTAAATCGCGCGACGCAGTTCGGTGAACGGCGCCGGAACCGGATACGTCGTCATGTTCGACCATGCGTAGATCGGGTTACCGTTCGAATCCAGTCCGCCAAAATGCAGGCGGAAAATGCCCTTCGTGTCGCGTGCGCGCCAGATATCGCCGGCCGAATCGACCCACCAGCCCCAGCCGCCCGGCAGCTTCGCGCCACTCGTGTTCGGCGAAAACTCACTCGCGTCAAAGCGGCCGTTGCCGTTCGCGTCCCGCCAGATCCAGTCGCCGCCCGGCGGCGCATTCGGCACATGCTCGACCGCTTTCGCGCTCCCCGCGATGAAGCCCGAAGGGATCGCGGTCTCGCCATCACGCGCCGCGTCGAAGCGATAGATCTTCACGTGATCCGCGTACATGTCGGTGAGAAACAGGAACGTGTGCCCCTTGAGCTTGCGGGCGATCGGCATGCCTGGCCATTCGCTCACCGTGAATACCGGGTCTTCCGGATACTTGAAGCGGTTCGACAGAAAACCCGCATATTTCCAGTCCTGACCCGACGGTTTCGACAGATCGAGCTCAAACCGTTTGTTGCCGGTATAAACGCTGTTGGGCCGCGACGGATCGATCCATGCGCCGTCGACGAACAGCAGCCCCTGCACCTGCCACACCTGGCGCCCATCCGGCGCGTAGCTTTCGAGCGTCGCGCCAAGATTCGCGCCGATGACCTTGCGCGTCGGCCCGACGCCATTGGTGGATACGTAGACGTTGCCGCGCGCGTCGACACCCACACCGGTCAGGCCGTTAAAGCGCTGCGGCCCCGGCTTTCCCGGAACGCCCGAAAAAATCCCGCCACGTTCGCCAAGCGTGCCGCTCGCTGTATAGCGGCCATTCGTCCTGCTGAAAAACAGCACCTGCTGGCGCGGTCCGTTATCCGCAACAACAACGCGGCCCTGTGCATCGACCGCGACGTCCGCCACCACGGTATCGTCTGGCAGCGGTAGTTCGTCGTTCAACCGCTGGCCGTCCGCCGTGTAATGCGCCAGGCGCCTTGTGCGGTCACCGCGCGGACCGGTCAATACCCAGAGCGAACCGTCCGGCGCGAGGGCGATACGGCCCGGCTCACGCACGCTCCACGTCGTCTTCTGCATCATCGATTCGGCGTCGTAGACCTCGATGCGATCGCGTGCCGTGTTCGACACGTATAACGTCGTGTCGCTCGCGGCGAGCCCGTCGATTTCGGCCTTCGTATCCGACGGGACTTCGTTCACCAGCAGAAAACTGGCAGCGAGCCGCGCACGCGGATCCAGCGCCAGCGATACATTCGCGCCGCTCTGAAACGGCGAGCTGCGTTTCGGATCGGCGATCTCGCGACGCGACACGCCGTACCACTGCTTGCCCTTCTCCGGCCAGACGCCGGGCGAAACCAGATGGCCGCCCTCGTTTCCGACTGAAACCGCCAGAAATTCGTACTTGCGATTGATCGCGACAGCTGTGCCGCCCAGGTTGCCCCAGCCATGCGTGTCACTGGCGACGCCGAGCACCTTGCCGTTCTGGTAGATGCTCGCTTCGGCGCCGCTTTCGTCCCAGATCGTGTTCGTGTAGACCTTGCCGTCGGGCGAAACAGCGATCGCGGCAATGTCGATCTGCGTCCACGTGCCATCGCCGAATCCGAACGTGTTGCCGATCCACGACGTTTTCACGTTCAGCACGTTTTCGGCATACAACGGGCACGACGCCAGAAACACCGCACAGAACAACGCACCTGCGCGCTTCGTCACGAATCCGGTAAAAAGCGGGGCAAACAGCGAACGCGGCAACGACAATCCTCCAGACAGTGCCCGTTCGCGGCGCACTTCGCGCGCGATCGATGCAGGTCGAAAACACCGGCCTACCTTACGCGGGAAATTCACGCCGACGAAATTCGAAAATAATTCAAAAATATTCAAAGAAAATCCTTTGATGTCAGCGTTGCTGAAAGAACGCGTACGAATAAAACCCGACAGGGCGCTCATTGAACGTTCCGCGCTGGATAACCCGCTTTTCACGTTTGACTCTCCGCCATTCCGCCGCCATTCCGATTACGCCGACGCGAATGAGATGGGCTGAAGCGCATGCCAACCTCGCGTCCGATCTGTTCGATTACATTCTGATTCTATTGTTTCTGTTTATCTATCCTGCTTTCGTTTTTTCATCAGTTTATTTTCCCTAGAATGAACGGCACTCCCCGTTGCCCACAGGATGGATTCGCGCCACTGAACGGCGCCAGGATGTATTCGTGCACGCGGCTTACAACGCACCTTTCCGGACGGTCCATGACAGCAAGCGTACAGCCAGTCTCGCCCTCCCATACCCACCGCATTGTCCAGCTCGACGGGCTGCGTGCGCTCGCCGTTCTCGCTGTCTTCGCCCAGCATGCGCTCAAGGCGCCGCTGTGGATGGGCGTCGATCTTTTCTTCGTGCTCAGCGGCTTTCTGATTACGGGCATCCTGCTCGAACGCAAGGCGCGCCAGCAGTCGTATTTCAGCTATTTCTACGCACGGCGTATACGTCGCATCCTGCCGCCTTATCTGCTGCTGATGCTTGTGTCGTCGCTCGCTTTCGGGCTCGGCTGGGCCCGGCACTGGCAGTGGTACGCACTGTTCGCGACGAACATCGGCGACGCGCTCGGGCAAAGCGGACATGACAGCCTGAATGTGCTGTGGTCGCTTGCCGTCGAAGAGCAGTTTTACATCGTGTGGCCGTTTGTCGTCCTGCTGCTGCCGCAGCGCGCGCTGGCGATCGTCGCCGCGGCCCTGATCGTGCTTGTGCCGTTGCTGCGTGCGGTCGCCACGCCGTGGTTCGACACGTTCTGGCCGATCTACTATCTCACGCCGTTCCGCATGGATCTGCTGTCGGCCGGCGCACTGCTCGCCGTGGCCGTGCGACGCGATCGCAACGCGCTCGAACCGTTCAGGCTGCCGGCCGTCTTCGCGCTGTTTGCAGCGCTTGTCGTGCTGGGCTGGCTGCATCTGCACTTTCCGCGCTTTCGCGCGGCGAATACGCCGCTGTCGAATGCCGGGCTCTACAGTATCTCGCTCGTGCTGTGCACGTCGGCACTCGTGATCGCGCTGCAGTCAAAGGGCATCGTGAAGCGGGTTCTGTCACATCCCGCGCTCGTCTACATCGGCACCATCAGCTACACGATCTATCTGGTTCATCTGACCGTGCTCTACATGCTGTGGCCGCTTGAACTGAATCGCTATGTCACCGCGGCGCTCGCACTCGCGATCACCCTCGCCTATGCGACGCTTACATGGTTCGCCTTCGAACGACGCCTGGTTCACGGTTCGTCGTCACGTCGTGCAGTGGCGCGGTCAATCGCGTCCCGCAACGACTCCGCGCAATCGCGGACCTGACCATGAAGCACCCATGAAGCAAAACACCCAGTCTCCGCGCGCCATCGTCGGCGCCCTGCTCCTGACGACGCTCATCGCGCTTTCCGGCGCGCAGCCCGCCTGGGCCACGCAGCGGGAAGTGTTGATCGAAGCCTACGGCGATTCGACCACGCTAGGCATTTCGTGCAGCGAGGGCCATTGCGGTCCGCGTGTGCAGAACGCGGTTACGTATCTGCAGGACGCGTTGCAGTCGGCACATGGCTGGCGCGTCTCGGTGACCAATTTTGGCGTCGGCGGCACGACGGCGTCGCAGTTGCGCGATGGCACCGAGCGCGGCCACGGCATCCCGTGGAAAACGCGGCTTGCCGCGTCGTCGGCGCAGATCGTGACGATCAACTACGGCATCAACGAAGTGATGCACGGCCAGACGCCCGAGCAGTTTTACGACGCTGAAACCGACCTTGTCGTCACCGCGCTTGCGCTCGGCAAACTGCCGGTGCTGGAAACAGCGAACCCGATGCCTGACGGACGCCTCAACGCAAAACTCGCAGCGATGGCGTCGATGACGCGCCGTATCGCCACGGAACAGCACGTGCCGCTTGTCGACCAGTTCGCCTACATTTCCGCGCTGCCGGACTGGAAAGCGATGATGTCCGATGGCGCGCATCCGAAGCCGGAGCTTTACCGGATCAAGGCAGGACAGGATTTCAACGTCGTCGATCCGCTGGTGCGACAGATCCTCGACGGCGGCAAAGCCGTTCACGTTTCCCATCAATGAATCACACTACCCTGAAGGATATTCCATGAGCACACCACGCAAGGCGATCATCACGGGCGTGTCCGGACAGGACGGCGCATATCTGACGAAACTGCTCCTCAACAAGGGCTATCACGTCACCGGCACTTACCGGCGCACGAGTTCCGTCAACTTCTGGCGCATGGAAGAACTTGGCGTGCTCGACCACCCGAATCTTTCGCTCGTCGAACACGATCTGACTGATCTCGGTTCGACGCTGCGCCTGCTCACCGCCACACAGGCCGACGAGGTGTACAACCTCGCCGCACAGAGTTTCGTCGGCGTCTCGTTCGACCAGCCCATTACGACCGCGGAGGTGACCGGCGTCGGCGCGCTGAACCTGCTCGAAGGCATCCGCATCGTGAATCCGAAGACGCGTTATTACCAGGCGTCGACATCCGAAATGTTCGGCAAGGTACAGGCCGTTCCGCAGCGCGAAGACACGCCGTTCTATCCGCGCAGCCCATATGGCGTCGCCAAGCTGTTTGCGCACTGGTCGACGATCAACTATCGCGAATCGTACGGTCTCTTTGCGAGCAGCGGCATCCTGTTCAATCACGAATCGCCGCTACGTGGCCGCGAATTCGTCACGCGCAAGATCACGGACACCGTCGCCAAGATCAAGCTCGGCAAGCAGGACGCGCTCGAACTCGGCAACATGGACGCAAAGCGCGACTGGGGCTTCGCACTTGAATATGTGGAAGGCATGTGGCGCATGCTGCAGGCCGACGAGCCCGACACCTTCGTGCTGGCCACCAACCGTACCGAAACCGTGCGCGATTTCGTACGCATGGCGTTCGCCGCGGCGGGCTATCAGCTCGAATGGTCCGGCAGGGCCGAGCAGGAAACCGGCGTCGATGTTGCGACCGGCAAGACGCTCGTGCGTGTGAACCCGAAGTTCTATCGTCCGGCCGAAGTGGAACTGCTGATTGGTTGCGCGGACAAGGCGCGCGAAAAGCTCGGCTGGAAACCGGAGACAACGCTCGAACAGCTGTGTCAGATGATGGTAGCCGCCGATCTCACGCGTAACGCGCATCATCAGACTTTCTAATGGAGCTGTGCTGCAAAAAAGCGCGACCTTGCGGTCGCGTTTTTTTTAACTACCGCCGATGCGATTTAATGAACACCGCCCGCCGCGATCGCTTCGTCATACACCGACGCAACACGTTTCGCGATCACCGCATTGTCGAAATTCGCACGCGCATACGCACGGCACGCGTCGGCGTCCGGGAGTTTCAGCGAGCCATCGAGCGCGGCCGCGAGACCGTCGGCGATCGCCGCGGCGCCCGTCGTTGGGAGCACCAGATCCTGTGACAGCCCGGCGACGGCTTCGGGCAATCCGCCCACTGGCGTAACAAGCACCGGCGTGCCCGATGCGAGCGACTCCACCGTGATCAGCCCGAAGCCTTCGAGCGCCACCGTCGGCACAACGCTGATCGTCGCGGCACGATAGAGCGCGGCGAGATGCTGGTCGGGCACGAAACCAAGCAGCTTCACGTTGTCCGCGAGACCCGCCTCGTCGATGCGCGCCTGCAGTTCCCCTTCGAGTCTTCCCTTGCCCGCGATCAGCAGCAGCACATCCGGTTGCTGGCGCTTGAGCAGCTTCACCGCATCGACCAGATCCTCCAGGCCCATGCGGCGCACCAGACGCCGCACCGCCAGTACGATGGGCCGTCCAAGCGGCAACTGAAGCTTGAGACGCGCTTCCGTCGGCGAGATCGGCAGATTGAACTGCTCGACGTTGACGCAACCCGGCACGACGCGGATGCGCTCCGGCGGAATCCCGTAGCGCGACGTCAGGATCTGGCCGAATGCATCCGACAGCACGATCAGTCGCGACGAACGCGAATAGACGGCCTGCTCCAGATAACGCTTCGCACGCTGACCCAGCGAATCGGCGCCTTCGACGTGGCTTTCATCGGCCCACGGTCCCTGAAAATGCGAGACCTGCGGAATCCCGCGCGTCACGTCGAGACCCGGAAATGTGTACAGCGCGAAATGTGACGAGATCACATCCGGCCGCTCGATATCAATCGCATCACGCAGTGCGCGCCGAGCGGCCATGAGGCGTCGCGGCAGCGACTGCGCCGCGGAGCCGAAACCGCGGATCGCACCGTCGGTGTCTTCTGCCACGCGCGGCGAGCCGGCGACGACGCCGCGTACCGCGACGCCCGCGCCCGGCAGCGCGCCGACGAGCGAGTAATACATGCGATCGAGTCCGCCGGCGCGCTCGGGGAACCAGTGCATGCCGATTTGCAGCGATTTGATTGAACGGGTTGTCATGGCTGTTCCCTGTGGTTGTGACTGCAACGATTCGCTGTGACTAACGCAGCGCGTTGAGTGGCGTTCATTCGGCCGTCTCCCTGCGCGCCAGCACGCTGGCCCCGAGTGCATCGGCTTCTCCGCCGCGCGCCTTGCGCGGATCGTCGCGCCGGCCTGCCAGTTGCCGATAGAGGTCGATGTATTGCCTTGCCATGCGTGCCCAGCCGAAGCCGGTCGCAAGTTCACTGGCGGCAATACCCATCGCACGACGTACCGGGTCCGAGGCTGCAAGACGCGAAATCGCACCGGCCAGCGCATGCGGATCATCCGGATCCTCGAGCACGATGCCGCACTCCGGCGTGATGATCTCCGCGCCACCCGCCGTGCGCGCCGTGACGACCGGCAGGCCCGCGGCCATCGCTTCGAGCAGCGAGAGGCTCATCGCTTCGTAGCGCGACGGAAACACGAAGGCGTCGACCGAATGCATCAACACCGGCATCTCTTTGACGAGCCCCAGAAAATGCACACGATCGCCGACGCCGAGCGAACGCGCCTGTTCCGGATACGGACTGCCCGGCAGATAACCGGCGACCGCGATGTGCACGTGCTCGGGCAATTCACGCAATGCCTTCAACACCGTGCCGAGATTCTTGCGCGGTGTGCGCAGATCGCCGACGAAGAGCAGCAGGAACGCGTCGGCAGGCAGATTGAATCGCGTGCGATCGCCCCCGGCGGCCGCAAAGCCCTGCGTATCGACGCCGTTGTAAATCACATCGACGCGGTTGCGCGGCGTCAGCCCGATCGCGCGGATTTCGTCAGCGACCTTTTGCGACACGGCCGTGATCACGCGCGAGCGCCGGTAGGCCCAGCGTTCGAGCTGCGCATTCAGGCCGGTATAGAGAAACTGATACGCGGACCATACGCCCTTCGCGAGTCCGAACGGGTAGTACTTGCTGCCGAACCAGCCGCTGTGCACGAAGTGCGCAGTGTTGACGTCGGCGGCGACCCACGAGATAAAGCCGTTCACATGCAGGACGTCGTACTCATGACGATGCCGGCGCAGCCACCATGCGCTTTTCAGCGCGAACACCTGCTGGCGGATCAGGTTGGAGGGCCACCATTTGCCGATCCGTATCGGGATCCAGCGCACATCCGGATGCGCCAGGAGTTCTGGCGCGACGTGCGAAGCAATGAGGGTCACCGCAATATTTTCTTCCAGGGCTGCACGCGCAATTTCATGGTTGACGCGTCCCTGGCCGTCGTTATGACGCACGACGTGCGTGACAATGGCGACTCTCAATCAGTGCCCTCCATGGAGAATGAGATTCCGTCTGCGGTTCAGCTTTTGCCAGTGCGCCGCGGACAGGATCGAGAAGAAGCTCATGAACAGCAGCAGACCGCCCGTGCCCACGAGCGAGTTGGTGAAGACCAGCATCGAGAAACATGCGAGACCGAGGCTGAGACACGCACCCACGAACTTGTCGTCGCGCAGCGCGAACGACGCCAGCACCGCGCGCATCAGCAGCCACAGGATGCCGGACATGTAGAGCAGCGTGCCGGGCCAGCCGAGCACGAACGGAATGTTCATCACGCCGCTGTCGAAGTTGCCGTATTTGCCCAGTTCGCCGCCGCTGTCGCTCGACAGCTTGGTCGACGTGCCCGTCGCGCCGAGGCCCTCGCCCTGCACATCGGTGAACGCGGTCTTTGCGAACGTTGCATAGAACTGGTTACGCGCGGCATAGCTCGTGTCGTCGTTGAGGTTGACGAGGGTTTGCAGACGCGTCTGCATACGCTCGGCGACCGGACCGACTGCAAGGAGCGGCACGCACAGGCCCGCGAGCAGCAAGGCGGTCGCGATGATCCGCACGCGCACGCGGTTGCTGGACTTGACGAGCTGGATCAGAAGCGCGACGACCCAGCCGCCCCACGTCGAACGTACGAGGCTTAGCGCGAAGGCGAGAAAACCCAGCGCGCCCGCGATCCAGCGCACGCGATGCTGCGCGGCCATCACGAACACCATTGCGCCCATCATTGCGAGCGCAAACGGCCCGGACGAATTCATCGTACTGAACACACGCACGCCGAGCGGCACGGCATCGCCCTGCGAGTTCATCTGCGAGCCGAGCATCCACATGGCGTCCCACGGCGGCATGATGAAGAATTGCACGAGGCCATACGCGCCCATCGCGAGCATGCCCCAGATGAACGTATTGACGATTACGTCGCGATACTCGGGGTACTGGCGCGTGTGCGCCATGATGTGAAAGCCGATCAGGACCGGATAGAGCCAGTTCGCGAGGTCGTACAGCGCGGCCAGCGGTCCGCTCGATACGACACCGACGAGAAACGCGTACGCGAGGCCAGCGAGGATCAGCAGCACCGGCAGGCCGCGTCGTTGCGCGAGCACCGGGTAATAGCGCAGCAGCGACAGCGCGCTGATCATCGTGACGGCCAGTGGTGCGACCTGGATCAGACTCGTCGGCGTGAACGAGCCTTTCGACCAGTCGGCGAGACGCCGCACTTCGGGGCTCAGAAACCACAGCCACCACATGAAGCCGACGTACTGCGCGGGGCTTTTGAAATACAGCCAGAAGCCCGTGAGAATCGCGAGCACGGGAAATGCGAGCGTCAGCACGGTGCCCTGATGCGCACCGATCATCATGGCCGTGACGAGCCACAGCAGTGCCTGCGGCAGCCACGCCTTGCGCTCGCCGCCTGGCAAGCGCGATGAACGGTCGACCTCGACGCGTGCGACGGCCATCGTTATTGCCCCCTGCCGGCTTGATGCCGCGACTGCGGCTGCGCGGACTGCCCGCTAGCGCCGCTACCGCCGGCCCGGCGCCGCGCTTCGTCCACTGACCGGCCGCGCGGCGAAGCGCGCCGGCCCATCAACTCGCGTGTGATACGCACGTGTTGCTGCGCGAACTGTTCGGTGGTGAGCTTGCGCGCGATCAACTGACGGGCGGCGGCCTGCGCCTGACGCAATGCATCGTCAGGCGAAGCGACAAGGCGATCGACAGCCTGTCGCAGCGCTTCCGGATCGAACGGCGGCACATAAGCCGCCTGACCGTCGGCGAAATAGTCCTTTAGCGCGCCGACATCGGTGACGATCATCGGCTTGCCGACCGCAGCGGCTTCGAGCATCACGGTGATGCCCGATGCGTGCGCATTCGGCCGCAGCGGGACGACGATCACATCGGCCCAGTCGTACAGCTCGCGCTGCTTCTTAAGGCCAGCCGCCGGCGCGATATCGACATTCGATGCCCGGAGCGACGCCGGAATACGCCGACGGGTTGCGAGCCGCACCGTGTAGCGCGGATCGTTGCCATAGGCGTTGATGAGGCTCACCCAGTCGCGATCCCGATCGTTGCCGATCGCGGCGATACGCACCGGCGTATGCGGCTGCCATGCAGTCGGCTCCTGCACCGGAAAATCGCGCGTATTCAGCCCGTAGTAGACGTGCACCGCGTCGCGGCCGAGATAACGGCGGCACAGCGCGGCGTTTTCGGAAGCAAGCGTCGTCAGCACATCGGCGCGCGCAACCAGCTTGCGATACGCCCAGCGGCGCAGTACACCGAAGTCGGGCCATTTATCGAGCAGCCACACGCTTTGCGCGAGCAGCAGCGGCTGGCGGCTCTTCCGGCGATTCAGCAGCAGCAACAGCGCCACCGACAGATATTCGTGTTCCGTGTGCGTCCACACCACGTCCGAGCGCAGGATTTCATCCCGATTGCGCAGCGTGTGAATGAAATCGAAGCCGAGCATCGCCTTCAGCCCACGACGCAGCAGGCGTATCGGCAGACCCTCACGCGCGTCCTGCGAGTAGCTCAGCGCAAACTCATCCGATTCGGCATGGTGATAGCCGTACAGGCAGCCGATATTCTCGCCCTTGCGGTAGAAACGCGGATCGGCACCGTAAAACAGATGGACGTGGACGTTGGTCACACTCATGCAGGGACTCCGGGCTTGTTATGGACGGCATCGATTCGAAGCACGCATCGATGCACCGGAACGCAACAGGTGCGCATCACGATCACGAAGCCGCGCGTCGCGCTTCATGCGCGCCGGTACGAACAGCACGCCAGCGCGACAGCGTCGCGCGGCCGCGCTTCGACGCGAGCGCGAGCACCGCGTGCGCCATGCCCGGATACACGCGCGTACCGACCAGCGTGTACCACCACCATGCCGCCTCACGACGCAACGGCGGCAGATGATCACGCAGGATCAGATGCAGGTTGTAGGCGGCGTTGCGTACCGCCTGCATCGTCTGCGCATCACGACGGTCGTCATCGAAACGTTCAGCGGGAAAATGATCGACGGCGACCTGCGGGTCGTAGACGAGCTTCCAGCCCGCATGCTTCACGCTCATGCTGAACGCCATGTCGTTGTGAACCTGGGCGCCCGCGCCACGCAGGCGCGGATCGAAGCGGATCGTACGGATCGCTTCGCGCCGGTAGCTCATGTTGGCGCCCTTCAGCATATCGACTTCACGTGCACCGCCGACGCCCAGATGGTGATTGCCGATGATCTTGCCCGACGCGCGCAGCTTGCCGACGAGCGGTCGTGCGCCGTCGAGAATGCCGCCCTTCTCGTGTACCCAGTCGCGGCCACCCAGCGCCCCCAGCAGCAGATCGCTTTCAAATGCGCTGGCGATACGCTGTGCCCAGTCGGGTCGAGGCGCGGCGTCGTCATCGGTGATGGCGATGACATCGCCCTTCGCCACGTCGAGGCCGCGATTGAGTGCCGCGACCTGTCCCGGTACCTCGACGATCGCAATACGCAGCGGCAGCGTGCCCTTCACGGCGGGATCGTGCAGACACGCAAGCGTCTCCCTGTCGTCGGGGCGCACAACGACGATCACTTCGTCCGGCGCGCGCTGCTGGCGCTGGAGCGCGGAGAGGCAGCGTGCGAGATCGGCGGGACGGCGAAACGTCGGAACCAGAACGGATAGTTTCATGATGGGTCCTTTCGGGCGCTTACGCGCTCAGGTATTCCTGCACCGCTGCATAACCACGCGAATAGTTGCCGCGCGCCCCCGCTGGCATCGCGTTGAAAATCGCACCCTGCACCGTCACGCCCGCGTTATGCAGACGCTTGAGCGCATCGTTGATTTCCGGCTCGCTGTGCATGCCCGAACGCAGCACAAGGAACGTCGCGCCCGCGTGCACCGCGACAATCGACGCGTCGGTCACCGCAAGCACCGGCGGCGTGTCGATCAGGATCACGTCGTAGCGCTTTGCAAGCGCTTCAAGGTACGTCTGCAGACGCGGCGACATCAGCAGTTCCGACGGATTCGGCGGACGACGGCCGCACGAGATGAAGCTGAGGTTTTCAGTTTCCGTGTGACGGATCGCTTCCTCGAGGGAGATCTGGCCGCTCAGCAGCTCAGACAGGCCGATATCCTGCGTGCCGCCGAGATAACGCTCCAGCGAGCCGCGACGCATGTCGCCGTCGATCATCAGCACACGCTTGCCAGAATGCGCGAGCAGCGTGGCGAGATTCACCGTCAGGAAGCTCTTGCCGACGCCCGGCATCGGGCCGGTCAGCACGACGATGCGGTTGCGCGCATCCATCATCGTGAACTGCATCGACGTGCGCAGGCTGCGCATGCTTTCGACGGTCGCATCCTTCGGGCGCGCGGCCGCCAGCACCTTGCGAAGACGATTGCCGCCGCGCTCGAAGCTGTTTTCCAGCACGGCCTGCTCCGGGCTCATCGGCACGAGGCCATACACCGGCAGGCGGAACATGCGCTCGATGTGCTCCGGATCATCGATGCCCTTGAACATGTTGCGACGCAGGAACACGAAACCGGTGCCCACGATCAGGCCCAGAATCACGGCGGCCGACAGGATCAGCACCTTCTTCGGCTTGACCGGCGCACCCGGACGCAGCGCCACATCGACGATATGCACGTTACCGCCCGTGCCCGCCTTCTGCACCGACAGTTCCTGCACGCGATTCAGCAGCAGCACGTAGATGTCTTCGGCCACCTTCGCGTCGCGTTGCAGCTGCACGGCCTTCACTTCCGTCGCCGGCAGATTGCGGAAGCGGTCGGCGTATTTTTCGCGTTGCGCCTGCAGTTCAGCGAGCTGCTGACGCGCGGCGATCAGCATCGGATGGTCGTTGCCAAAGCGTTGTTCGAGCGCTGCCACCTGGATACGCAGCGCGGAGATCTGCGATTCGTACTCCACACTGCCTTGCAGGTACACCTTCGCTTCATCGCTCGCGTTGATGGAGCCGGACTTGCTTTGATACGCGGTGAGCGCGGCTTCGGCGCGTTCAAGATCGCCCTTCAGGCGCGGCTCTTCGCTCTTCAGGAAGTCGAGCATCTTGCTCGCGTCGGCCTGCTTGCTCGCGATGTGCGTGCGCAGATATGACTGCGCGACCGCATTGGCGATTTCCGCGGCGCGTTGCGGATCCTGGTTTTCCAGCGAAATCTGGATGACGCCCGTGCCCTTGCCCTGCTCGGACACCTGAATCGCCGACTGGAACGACGCGATCGCATCGAGGTCGTTCGCGCGCATCACGTTGAACTGCGTGCCCGGACGCGCTACGAGCCTGTTGACGAGAATCGACACGCCGCTGCCCTGCGCCGGCTGCCCTGCCCGACCGTGCAGCAGCACCGAACCGTTCGGCGCCTGCAGTTCGAACTGGTCGTTGGCCAGCGCGGTCATGATCATCTTCTGACCTTCGAGCGCGGGCGGCACTTCAACGTAATCGACGTCGGCGATTTCACCGCCCCACGCGTAGCCGCTGAAGCGGTCGAGACCCGGCCACGGACGCGCCGGTTCGCCCGGCGTCGCAAGACGCGCGGCGAGGCTGCCGATCACCGGGAGCATCTTCGGCGCGACGCTGAAGTTCAGCTTCAGTTGCTGAACCACCGGCGTCACCACCCCGCGGCTCTTGATCATCTCGATCTCGGCGTCGGTGGGTAGCGACGTCTGGCCGGACGAAATGTTCGCGCCGGTCTGCGTCTGCGTGAGCGCCTGCGACGTGTTGTCGGACTGCTCGACGCGCACGTGCGCATCGGCCGAATACACCGGCTTCGCGACGTAACAGTAGAACGCAGCGACCGCGACGATCGACAGCGCAATGGCAATCAGCCACCAGATGTCGTCGATGATCACCTGCACCAGTTGACCGAGGACGACGTCCTCTTCTTCGGTCCTGGCCGGGCCGGCCAGATGCGTGTTTGCGTGAGTGCTCACAGTTCGATCCTGGTTGGTTCACCTCAGGTCCACGGGGTCCGCAACGATGCGTTGTGCGGGCCGCGTGGGCCTTCCGGCGGGTCAAGCGACTAGCGCGTCAGCTGCTTCAGATAGAACAGGGTCTGGACGGTCGGCAGCACCTGCTGCAGCACACGGTTGAACGTTGTCGACGCGGCAGTGCCCACGTAGACCACATCCATCGGTTGCAACTGGAATTGCGTCGACAGCATGATGGCGTTCGGCTGCGTCATGTCGAGGCGATACACATCGGGCGTCGTCGGTTTGCTTTGCATGCCGCGCATCACATAGATCTGGCGCGGGTTCGCATCGGTGTCGAGAATGCCGCCAGCCTGCGTGAGCGCATCGGCGATCGTCAGACGGCCCTTGATCATCGTCAGCTGGACCGGTGCCTTGACCTCGCCCATCACGAACACGCGGCTGTCGATACGGTCCGGCACGTTGATGATGTCGCCGTTCTGCAGCATCACGTTCTGCGTGGTGTCGCCGTTATCGAGCATGCGGTTCGCGTCGAGCACGTACAGCTGCTTGTTGCGCGTGAGGCGCACGCGCTGCAGATCGGCGTCACCGGTCATGCCGCCCGAGCGTGTGATCGCGTCGACGAGCGACAGCGGCACATCGCTGATCGCGAGCGGTCCCGGCGTTTTCACCTGGCCCGTCACCTGCACCTTCTGGCTGCGATACGACAGGATGCGCACGTCCACCTGCGGATTCTTGATATAGCGCACGAGGCCTGAGGTAATCTGGTCGCGCAGTTCGCCCACCGTCTTGCCGGCTGCACGGATGCGGCCGATGAACGGGAAATAGATCGTGCCGTCAGAGGCCACCGTCTGGCCGTACGGATCGGCCTGACCCGGCAGCGCCGTCGTGTACGGCTGCTGAAGCACGGCGCCCACCGATTGCGTGGTGTTGCCGCCGGCGGAGAGCGTGCTGCCGTTCGGCGTCGTCAGTTCTGGGTGATCCCAGACCGTCACGCCGAGGATGTCCTGCGGCGCGATCCGGTAGACCCATTGCGACGGATCGGCAATGCGCGACTCCGGCAGAACCTGCGGCACGGCCGCGGCCTTCGCCTGATCCATCACGACCTGCGCGTTGATCAGATGCACCGGATAGTCTTCAGCGGGCGCACTTTGCTGGTCTTCCTTCAGCCGCGACGTGTCGAGGTAATTCCCCGGCGCTGTCGCACAGGCCGACAGAAAGGCCGTCAGCAGCACAGAGAGTGTGGTATTTCGCATCAGCATATTTTTTTCAGCCATCCCATGACCAGGTGTTCGATGAGCACGAGACTTGCCCGATAGCCGGCTTCGTGTCCGCCATGCGGATCGGCGACATCGGAGTCCTCCCATTTGCCAAGCGGATAGACCTTGCCGCGCGAAGTCGGATCGAGTGCTTCGACCTCCTTCACCTGCGCGCGCTCGGTGACAAGCACCAGGTCCGCGTCACGCACGAGGCGGCAGTTCAGGCGTCGCGCCCGATGTCCGCTGGTAGCGACGCCGCCCTCGGCGAGCAGGCGTCGCATGACGGGATCCATGCCGTCGCCTTCGAACGCGCGAATGCCGGCCGACTGGAAGGCGATGCGCGCGCCCAGACGGGGCAGCGCGCGCGCCTTGAACAGCATCTCCGCGGCCGGCGAGCGGCACACGTTGGCGTAGCAGACGATGAGGACATTAGCGAACATGGATCGGATCCCTGGTTTGCGTGGCGCGCGGTTCAGCGAGCCGCTGCTTCGCTTGCTGCGTGCGTCACGCGTGCCGGTGCGGCCACGTGTGACGACGCATCGGCCAGCGCATGCTGACGGCCGATCGCGTGATATTCGATGCCGAGTTCCTGCATCGATTCCGGTTCGTACAGATTGCGGCCGTCGAAAATGAGCGGCGTCTTCAGCAATGCCTTGAGGCTCTCGAAATCGGGGCTCTTGAAGACCTTCCACTCGGTGAGAATCACGAGCGCATCGGCGCCCTCTGCCACGTCCATTTCCTCGTTCGCGAATTCGAGACGCGCGAGCTGCTGCGGCGCGTGCTGCAGATCGAGCGCGAACACGCGCTTCGCTTCGTCGATCGAGACCGGGTCGTAAGCTTTCACCCGCGCGCCATGCGCGAGCAACGCGGCGATCAGGCGACGGCTCGGGGCTTCGCGCATGTCGTCGGTATTCGGCTTGAACGCAAGCCCCCAGACGCCGAACGTGCGGCCCGTCAGATCGCTGCCGAGACGCGTCACGATCTTGTGCGCGAGGATCTTCTTCTGGTCGTCGTTGACGGCTTCGACGGCATTCAGGATGCGCAGGTCCGTGCTGTGTTCGTCCGCCGTGCGGATGAGCGCCTGCACGTCCTTCGGGAAGCACGAGCCGCCGTAACCGCAACCGGCGTACAGGAAGTCATAGCCGATGCGCGGATCGGAACCGATTCCGCGGCGTACTGCTTCGATATCGGCGCCGACGCGATCCGCCAGATTGGCGAGTTCGTTCATGAACGAGATGCGCGTCGCGAGCATCGCGTTGGCCGCGTACTTCGTGAATTCGGCCGAGCGCACGTCCATGTACAGCGTGCGTTCGCGGTTGCGGTTGAACGGCGCATAGACGCGCTTCATCACGTCGCGTGCCTTTTCGCCGGGCACGTCCTCGTCGCAGCCGAGCACGATGCGGTCGGGCCGCGTGAAGTCTTCGACGGCTGCGCCTTCCTTCAGGAACTCGGGATTCGACACGACAGAAAACATGTGCTTTTCGCCGCGCGCAGCGAGTTCTTCGGCGATCACTTCGCGCACGCGCAGCGCGGTGCCGACCGGCACCGTCGACTTGTCGACGATCACCTTGAAGGCGTTCATATGACGGCCGATGTTGCGCGCAGCCGCGAGCACATATTGCAGATCGGCGGAGCCGTCCTCGTCCGAAGGCGTGCCCACGGCAATGAACTGCACGTCGCCATGCGCGACCGCTGCTTCGATGTCGGTCGAAAACTTCAGGCGGCCAGCCTTGCGGTTACGCGCGATGACTTCCTGCAGGCCCGGCTCATGAATCGGCACGCCGCCATTGTTGAGCACGTCGATCTTGCGTTGATCCAGATCGAGGCAGAACACGTCGTTGCCGATGTCGGCGAGACACGCGCCCGTCACGAGCCCTACATAGCCGGTACCAATGATCGTCAGGTTCATCTGTTACACCTCGAAAATTTGAACATTCCAGAAACGGAAAACGCATGCGCCGTGCTTCGCTGTCCTGCCCCGCGCTGCGGCGCGCTCAATAAGCGTTGCGGCCGGCAAAACCTTTGTAGAGCGTCAGGACGACGATCTTGATGTCGAGCCAGAAGGTCCAGTGCTGCATGTAGTACAGGTCGAGCTTCACGCGCCCCATCATCTTTTCGATGCGGTCCGTCTCGCCCCGGTAACCGTTGATCTGCGCCCAGCCGGTGATGCCCGGCTTGATGCGATAACGGTGCATATAGCCCTTCACCAGATCCTTGTAGATGTCATCGTGTTCCAGCGCATGCGGACGGGGACCGACCACCGACATCTCGCCCTTTAGCACGTTGATGAACTGCGGCAGTTCATCGAGACTCGTCTTGCGCAGGAACGCACCGACCGCCGTGATGCGCGGATCGCCGCGCGTCGCCTGCGTGACCTTGCCTGTGGTCTCCGCATGCACCTTCATCGAGCGGAACTTGTAGATCTCGAACTGCTGCCCGTCGATGCCCTTTCGCTTCTGCCGGAAGAACACCGGCCCCGGCGACGACAGCTTCACCATCGCGGCGATCACCAGCATCAGCGGCGACAGCGCAGCGAGTGCGGCGAGAGCGAACATGCGGTCGAACACGAACTTCGGCAGCACGCGCACATCGGTAATCGGCGAAGCAGCCAGGTTGATCGCCGGCACGCCCAGCAGATCGACCACCGGCTGATTGAAGAGGCTCAAACTGCGCACATCCGGGATGAAGCGGATGTTCACGAACTCATTGCGAAACTCCATCACGAAGCGGTGAATCGTGCGTTCGTGCGACATCGGTAGTGCAAGCCACAGCTCGCGAATGCCGCGTTTTCGCACCACACGCACCATGCGGTCGAAATCGCGTTCGACTGGAATGCCTTCGAGTTCGACCGGCAGGTCCGCCGCAACCGCCGGCGCTTCGTGACGGTCGCTCTCACGCCGGCCACCCGGTTCATCGAACACGATCACCGGGCTGAAGCCGGCTTCAGGCCGGCTGCGCATCTGTTCGATCAGGAAGCTTCCATACAGCGCGCCGCCGACGATCGCCACCGCCTTCTGGTTGTAGCCTTCGCGACGCAGCCCTTTCAGCACGCCGTGCACCAGCGCCTTGGTCACCATCAGCAGCACGATCGTCGCAATGGCCCAGTACACGAGCCACAGTCGCGACAGCAGGTCCGAGCGGTGCAGGCTGAAGCTCATCAGGATGCCGGTGCCCTCGACGATCAGCCACGCGCCCGACACGCGCCACAGCAGGTCGTACACCGGCTTGCCGCGCCACGACTGGTAGATGCCGAGCGCAGGAAAGAACAGGACCATGAGCAGGCAGTTGAACAGGAGCGAGATGCTCTCCATGTCGTTCAGCCACACAAACGTTCCGTTGTGCACGGCAGCCGCGATGAGTGCGCCTAAGCCCACCATCGCGATGTCGATAATCCTGGATAGAACGCTCAGCATGAGTCGCGCCTCAGTTCGTCAGTCAAATTCCGTCCGTGTTTGATTGCACTTCGTACTTCGCACCGCGCGAGCGGCGGTATGGACAGGCAGTCGTGCCATTCAGCCTGAACACTCGCCCATTGCGAATTGCAGCGAATCCCGGCTATTGACCTGTCGAAGCGAAATATCTGGTCTGAATGAGTGAATACCCTCGTACAGGTATGAATAAAGCGATATTAAAATTCAGGTTGCAAGGCAGCAAAAAATCTCAAATTGTATCGGTAATTGTTACCCAATTTTCCGGATTTTTGATCAGTAATTATTGCCTGAAATATTCATTTTTGCCCATGAAACAGGCAAAATGGACGTATCCTCTGGCTGCGGGTGGTCATGGCGTGAGCACGTCGTCCAACCCTCCTTCACCTCACTTTGTTCGATAAAAAATTCGCGCCTCTTTTTGCGTCAATTTTTTTCCACTTTTATCTTTCCTGATAAATAATTCAGCCACATAAAAATATCCGCTTATTAATTTCGCAATTACATTTTCAGCAACAGGAATTTAGTGCATCTTTTATTGGCACTTTACGTCGTGATACAAATCGACGCATTGATCCAGCCTTGAGGAGCACTCGCATGACAGCGCATATCGCAGCGCCCGACGTCGACATTCGGTCTTCAATCGCCGCCACCGTGAAGCTTAAAGTTCATCCCGTGATTCTGGCCGGCGGGTCCGGCACCCGGTTGTGGCCGATGTCGCGCGAGCAGCATCCCAAGCAGCTGATCGACCTGCTTGGCGACGAATCGCTGCTGCAGTCCACCACGCGCCGTCTCGATGCGCTCGATGCGGGCTACCCCGTTGCGGACCAGCTGGTCGTGGTCAGCAACGAGGAGCATCGCTTCACGACCGCGGAACAGTTGCGCGTGAGCGGCAAGGCGGCCAGGCTGATCCTCGAACCGGCTGGCCGCGATACCGCGCCGGCGCTGACAATCGCCGCGCTGTCGATCATTGCCGATGATCAGGATGGCTTGATGGTTGTCATGCCCGCCGACCATGCGGTGGCGGACGTCGCGCGCTTTCACGCGAGCGTGAGCGCTGGTGTGCAGCAGGCCGCGCTGGGTCACATCGTGACGATGGGCATCGTGCCGACGCGCGCGGAAACGGGCTACGGCTATATCCGCATCGGCGAACCCGCGCCGGACGCCGGGACGTCGGATGCGCGGCGGCTCGACCGCTTCGTTGAAAAGCCGCATCTCGAACTGGCGCAACGCTACGTGAGTTCCGGCGAGTACTGGTGGAACAGCGGCATCTTCATCATGCGCGCATCGACGTGGGTCCGCGCGATCAAGCACTTCCAGCCGGCGATTTATTCGGCGTGCGCGCAGGCCTTCGCGGGCGGCAAGACTGACGGCGACTTTTTCCGTCTGCAACGCGAAGCGTTTTGCGCATCGCCGTCGAATTCGATCGACTACGCGGTCATGGAAAGACTCAACACCGACGAATCGGTGTGCGCGGGTATCGTCGTGCCGCTCGACGCGGGCTGGTCGGATGTCGGTTCATGGGATGCGATCTGGCAGATCCTGCCGAAAGATGCCGACGATAACGTCGGACGGGGTCACGTGATGTTCGAAGGCGCGGCATCGACGTTCGCGCATTCGGAAGGCCGGTTGATCGCGTGCGTCGGCACGCAGGATCTCGTCGTCGTGGAAACGGCGGATGCGATCCTCGTCGCGGATCGCTCGCGTGTGCAGGATGTGAAGAAGGTCGTCGGCCGCATTCGCACCGAAAACGGCCCTGAGGCCGCGAACCATCGCAAGGTTCACCGTCCGTGGGGCTACTACGATTCGGTCGACACGGGCGAACGCTTCCAGGTGAAACGCATCGTGGTGAAACCGGGCGCGCGCCTGTCGCTGCAGATGCATCATCACCGCGCGGAACACTGGATCGTCGTTCGCGGCACCGCGCTCGTCACGCGGGGTGAAGAGCGGTTCATCGTGTCCGAAAACGAGTCAGCCTATATCCCGTTGGGTGTCACCCACCGCCTCGAGAATCCCGGCAAGATGCCGCTCGAGATCATCGAAGTACAGTCCGGTTCGTATCTCGGCGAAGACGACATCGTGCGCTTCGACGACACCTACGGACGTCAGTGAAGTGACAGTGATGTGTGTTGTCAGCCCGTGGGTCGGTCAAGCTACCGGCCGCGGGTGTCTCCTGCGTTCATCCCGCGTGGAAGATGAATTCGGTGGTCGATGCGAAACGGTCGCGATCGGTAGTGCTATCGGACGCGCCTTCCGGATAACGGCGAAGCGGCATCCGGCGCGCGTTCACACCCGCTTGCGCGGCGGCGTGCACACTCGCCGGACTGACTGTCACAGGTTGCGAAGCGGTCGGTGCAAGCGAAGGTGCTGAAGCGGTTGCCAAAGCAGGCACAGGCGCAGGCACAGAAGCGTGGGCAGGACGCGGTGCAGGCATCGGTCGCGACACAGGACGCAGCGACCCGGCATGCAGCGCAGCATCGTGCGCGGCCGCGACCAGCGTGCGTTCGTCACGGTCGATCCATTGCTGCGCCCAGTCGAGCGCGTACTGCTCCGCGGCTTCAGGTGTCTCGAAGCGCGGCCCGACGAGGCCGGAACGCTCGACGCGTTTGCCGTCCTTCATGATCTCCGCCCATGCACGGTACATGTCGCTCTGCACCGCCTGCGCCATCACGTAGATGACGTAGCCACGCCGGTCCGCGAACTGCGTCCCTTGCGACGAGAGCCCCATCCACAGCGCGCCGCGACTGCCATCGTCGTCCTGCGAGGCCAGCCCATAATGGGCCAACGCCTCACCATGCTGGACGGCCGCCGTTTTTTGGGCGCTCGCCGGTACGTCGTCGACCGGACCCGACAGTTGCCGGGTGATCTCGGCGAATGGATCGACGGGACGCGGGTCGTGCGTGACATCATGCGGTGCCTGCCACGATTCGGGGCTCTTCCAGAACACACCGCGCACGCCTTCATCGTCGCGCGCCGAAGGCGTGGCGACAGTGTCCGCTACGCGTTGCGGCGCAACGGGCATCGAAGGTTCCGGAATGTACGCGAACCGGCGACCGGTCTGCGACAGACGCTCGATCATCTCGGCCAGCGTGCCGTTCAACTGCCACTCTTCGAAGCGGCGACGGCATGTCGGCCCCGAGGGATAACGGCCAGGAAGTTTGGACCACGGTTCGCCGGTGGTCAGGATCCACAGCACCGCGTTTGCAACGATGCGCGGTTCGGCGCGAGGACGGCCGCGTCGGTTAAGACGGACAGCCGGTTCATCGGAAACGAGCGCAGAAAGTAGCGCCCATTCGTCATTGTTTAGCTCATCGAAAAACATGCGTTTCTCCACGCAGCACGGCCAGCTGCGGCTTTGGACAAGCACAGATTTCTTGTTTCGCGACCTGTGTCATGCCCCCGGTTGCACAATATGCTTATACGTTTTTGGGGCGTTTAGGGGAAACCGCACAGCCTTAGTGCGGAGAATCCCGTTAGCGACGCACAAAACGTGGTCTCACTCGTGCATCGGAGAATTTGTGCACAAAGCATACCATCACCAGGGTTTGCATGAATATGCACGAGACAAGTGTTACGGATGGAAACAATCTTGTCCTTTTTGCTGCGTTGTTTAGCCCGCTGTCGTCACTGAACTGTCGTGAATTGCAGCGTCAAAAATCGACGATGATGCGCAATGATTCGTTGCATCCGCACGCAAATGCGTCTAACGCACAGGTGTCGTCGCATGTTCTCCGACGACCGTTGTCCATTGCCGCACGCGCCAGTGTGTAACCAGCCCGGCCCGCACATAAGGATCCGATGTGGCGAATGCTTCGGCAATCGCGGGTGAGTCCGCTTCGAACAGCAGGATGGCGCCGTCGACAGGATCGGCGAGCGCGCCCGCGAGCAGCAGTTCGCCGCGTTCTACCGCGGCCCACGCGTACTTCAGATGTTCCGCGCGGTAGTCGCCGCGCCGCGCGAGATAGTCCGCCGATACGTCGTACATCAACAGATAGTGCATGGTCCAGCCTCCATGTTTGCCTGGGGATGTGTCGATGGTAAGGCATCGCGCGATGCCGCCGTGGTGTTGCCTGACAGGCGCCGCATCGCGTGATGTCAGGGAAGAACCTTACGGCCGGGCTGTCAACCAGATTATGGTTTTATCCGTTTTGACGGACAGCTTTGCCATAATGGTGTCAGTGATGGGCCATGGATCTTTCGATGCCCGCTCGCACGACCACCAACAACGTTCAACAACGATGGAGTGTCCCATGAAGATCCAGTCCGCTATCGCTGCGCTCGTCCTTGGCGGCATGCTCGCCTCGCCCCTCGCTTTCGCCGACAACAGCCAGCAGTCGAAGATGACCGCCTGCAACAAGCAGGCAGGCGACAAGAAAGGCGATGATCGCAAGGCATTCATGAAGAGCTGTCTGTCGGCCAGCGCGCCGGTCGCGGCTTCCGCTCCGATGACCCAGCAGCAGAAGATGACCGCCTGCAACACCCAGGCAACCGGCAAGAAAGGCGACGACCGCAAGGCATTCATGAAGGACTGCCTCAGCAACAAGGGTTGAGCGTTGCGCCTCGCTTCAGCAGTCAGCATGTAGTCGCTTTTCGTAGCATCGCGTTATACCTGCATGCCGCGCACGGCGATCCGGCGCGGCATGCAGCTCCTGCTCTCCGCTCTCTTCTCCCCGCTTTCCGCGTTCGCTTCGCTTCCTTCGTCTTCCGTTCGCCCGCGCTTCTGACCTGTGTTCGCCGCTGTGTGCCGTTTTCTTCTATGATGACTGCGGAGACGGCCCCAGTACCCACAAACATAAGCAGCAGGGCCGCCATCTTGTCGTTGATGCCGAAGAGCATTGAACGGAGGCAAGAATGGTTGGGAGACACAAGAACCGCTGGCTAAGGCGCTGGCTCGTCGTCATCGTCTTCTGGGCGGTGCCGGTGGCGATCGTCGCCGTCAACGAGATCCGCGAGGAGATGGCGTACAACGCCGTCGACCTCAACACGGCACTCACGACCTGGCAGTTCACCGATGCACAACGTGCCGCCGGCGCCCCCGCGCACTGTCACGGCAATCCCGACGACGCGCGCGCCGCCGGCTGTCCCGCCGACGTGCTCGCCGCCAACGCGCCACGCCAGCAGGAAGCCATCGACGAATACGCCGTGCGCAAGAGCACGCTCGCAGGCTACCTGTGGCACGCGTTCGTCGGTTACTGGGTGGTGCCGGCCGCCACGCTCTTCGTGATCGGCGCGGTGATCGGCGGCATCCGGCGCGCGCTGCGCCGCCCTCAACCACCCGTCAAGGGAACCGCCAACCATTGACGTCCGGGTCCGGTTCCGGATTGCGGCTTTCGGGCAACACTTTTCGATCGTCGCTGGCCGTCAACCAATCCGCTGAAAAGCGGCAAAAATGACCGGAAGCCGCTGAACTTCCCCTGTGCCTCACAAAAGGCAGACGGGTCCTGAAGTGGGGATCGGCATCGCGCCGGATGTGGTCCAGATGGATAGATTTTTCGCTGCCGACGATCGGTCATATTTACAACGCCACTTTCATAATCGCCCGCAAAGCGCCGCCACATAAGGGTTTTCGCGATTCTACCAGCGCGCTCTTTTGATCCCCGTGTGATATAACTGAAGTTGCAATCCGACTCACGATCAGGTCGCATCCAGGAACCACGATGGGAGAAAAACGATGCAAAGACGAAACTTCATTTTGAAGATTACCGCCGCGCTCGCTTTCGGAAGCCTTGCACTCACGGGCTGTACCACCACAGGAGACAAGCCGGATTCGGCTGCTACCAGCGCGTCGAAGAAGCAGGCGATCGACGCCAGCGTCGACGGCACCATTTCGCGCCTCTATTCCACGGTCCCGGGTTCGCGTGAGCTCGTATCGAAGGCCCGCGGCATCCTGGTGTTCCCCTCTGTGATCCAGGCGGGCTTCATTGTCGGCGGCCAGTATGGTGAAGGCGCGCTGCGCGTGGGCGGGGCAACTGCGGGCTACTACAGCACGGTTTCGGGTTCGTTCGGTCTGACGGCCGGCGGCCAGTCGAAGTCAATCATCTTCCTGTTCATGACACAGGATTCGCTCGACAAATTCCGCAATTCGGATGGCTGGTCGGTAGGCGGCGACGCTTCGGTCGCGCTCGTGAAAATCGGCGCGAACGGCTCGATCGATACAACGACCGCCACGGCGCCCGTCGAAGTGTTTGTGATGACCAATGCCGGATTGATGGGCGACATTTCGATCGCCGGTACGAAGGTGACGCGGCTGAAGATCTAGTTGTACCTGCCTGTGCCATGCCCCGGCAATGCGCCGGGGCATGCGCATCTGCTACATCACACGTCCAGTCACGAACTCGACGACGTGTCGATCACCTTGAAGCGCGACCGCTTCTGCGCACGAATCACTGACTGGTACGCGTCGACATACTGCTGCGCCATCCGGTGCGACGTGAAGCGCTCTTCGAAGCGTTGCCGCACGCCAGCACGCGGCAGCTTGTGCAGACGGTTCACCGCGGCCACCGCGCCGATCTCGTCCTCGACGATAAAGCCCGATACGCCGTCGTCCAGCACTTCCGGCACCGAGCCGCGATTGAACGCGATGACCGGCGTGCCGCATGCCATCGCTTCGATCATCACGAGACCAAACGGCTCCGGCCAGTCGATCGGGAACAGCAGCGCATGCGCGCCCGACAGGAAGCTGGCTTTCTCTCCGTCCGCGATTTCGCCGATGAATTCAACATGTGGTTGCGCGAGCAACGGCTTGATGTCGCGCTCGAAATACTCGCGGTCGGCAGCATCGACCTTCGCGGCGATGCGAATCTGCATGCCACAGCGGCCGGCGATACGGATCGCGGTGTCGACACGCTTTTCAGGCGAAATGCGTCCGAGAAACGCGAGGTATTTCTGTTCGACCGGTTGTGGCGTGTAAAGCTTTTCCGGCAGACCGTGATACACGGTGGTCAGCCACTTCGCCTGCGGCAGCGGCGCGCGTTGTGCGTCCGAGATCGAGATCACCGGCGCGGTGTTGAACGTGTCGAACACCGGCTGCTGCTCGGGCAGATCGAGACGACCATGCATCGTCGTCACGAACGGCGTTTCCTGGCGCTTGAACACCGAAAACGAGTAGTAATCCATGTGGAAATGGAGCACGTCGAACTCGTCGGCCTGACGGCGAACCAGTTCCATCAGCAACATGTGCGGTGCGATGCGATCGCGGATGCCCGGATCGAGGCGCAGTGCGCGCGGCCATACCGCTTCGAGCTTCGCGCTCGTGACCGAGTCGCCGCTCGCAAACAGCGTGACGTCATGACCGAGTTCGACGAGCGCCTCGGTGATATACGACACAACGCGCTCAGTGCCGCCATATAGCTTTGGCGGGACCGATTCGGTGAGGGGGGCGATCTGCGCAATTCTCATTATGAATGTCTCCTGAAACGGGCCGGTGGCGGGCCGGAAAGCGGGGCCGAAAGCGAACCGGGCACCTGCAGCCGCGGACGTCGGCGGCGCCCGAGTATGCCAGCGCGCACCCATGTAATCAATGTAATCGTTGGCGTGAACAGGCTGATTATTGGGCATTTCGCGCCTGAAAACCGCTGGTATTTCAATTGCTGGGCGCTGTTACAGTCGCGAAACATTCACTCCGGCGGCCGCCTGGCCCCTGAAGGAAGGCCGCCCTCAGCGGGCCGGCCACTTCCACGCGGGCAGGTCGAGGTCGTCTTCGCCGGCGATGCGGGTCGCGCCGAGCTGCTTGTCGAGCACGATCGACTGGCTCCCCGCTTCGCGTTCCAGCGATGCAATCAACCGCGCCGCGTGCGACACCACCAGCACCTGCGAATGCGCCGACGCACGCGCGATCAACCGGCCAAGCGCGGGCAGCAGGTCGGGATGCAGGCTCGTTTCCGGTTCGTTCAACACCAGCAACGCCGGCGGACGCGGCGTCAACAGCGCCGCGACCAGCAGCAGATAACGCAGCGTGCCATCGGAGAGCTCCGCGCCCTTCAGCGGCCGCAACAGGCCCTGCTGGTGCATCGTCACTTCGAAGCGCCCGTCGTGATGCGTGATCGTGATGCGCGAGCCCGGAAAGGCATCGTCGATGGACCGATCCAGCGCGGCGGCGTCGCCGATTTCGCGGATCGTCTGCAACGCGGCGGCGAGATCGGCGCCATCGTCGCCGAGCACCGGCGTGTGCGTGCCGATCTGCGGCAAACGCACGGGCGATTCGACGTCGGTACGGAAATGGTCGTAGAAGCGCCACGAGCGGATCTGCTCGCGCACCGCGAGCATTTCTGGCGCGCTTCGCGGATCGGCGAATTCGGTCATCATGCTGTCGAAGCTCGCGACCGTCTGCGGCAGCGTCTGCCATTCGCCGTCGTCATCACGCGTGCGGATCGTCGCGCCATGACGGTCGACCAGCAACGCTGACGGCCGCAACACCGGCCCTCCCCAGATGCATTCGCGCTTGATCACCGGATCGAGCGAGAACTGCGTCTGACCGGGTATCGGCAGACCGAGATCAATCGCGTAGCCGAACTCATCGCCAGCAAAGCCGAGCCGCAGGCTCACCGGCTCCTTGCGTCGCGTGCCCTCCACGGCCTGCTCGCCCGCGAGCATCGCGCGTGAGAAGCGCTCAGGGCCGGCCCAGAGCGTCGATTGCAGACCGCCTTCGCGTGCGAGCGATGGAATCACGCCGCCGCGTGCGGTCACCGCGAGCAGACGCAGCGCGCGGTACACACTCGACTTGCCGCTGCCATTCGGCCCGGTGACGACATTCAATCTGCCGAGCGGCACGATCAGTTCGCGCAGCGACCGGTAACCGGCGATGGCGAGCGCCGTCAGCATGGCAATGCGCGTTGTGCGTTCAAGCCGCGCATCACTTCTTCGACCTGCGCGTGGCCTCGCTGGCCGGCACAGTGCGCAGATCGCGCAGGAACGAATCGCGCCAGACGCCGAGATCGTTCTTGCGCAATGCGGCCATGTTTATCTCATGACGACCCTTGCGTTCATCCAGGGGCATGCCGAGCGCCCGTTGCAACGCCTCGCACATGCCGACCGAATCGTGCGGATTGACGATCACCGCGCCCGTCAGCTCAGCCGCTGCGCCTGCGAACATCGACAACACGAGCACGCCTGGATCATCCGGGTTCTGCGCAGCGACGTATTCCTTCGCGACGAGATTCATGCCGTCGTGCAACGGCGTGACGAACCCGACCTGCGACTCGCGAAACAGCGACATCAGCTTCCAGCGGTCGTACTGCTGGTTCAGATAACGGATCGGCGTGTAGTCGAGCCCGGAATAGCGGCCGTTGATGCGCCCTGCTTCGTATTCGAGATCCTGGCGGATCTGCTGATACGTCGCGACATCGGAACGCGTGGGCGGTGCAATCTGCACGAGCGTGACGTTGCCGCGCCATTCGGGCGAGCGCTCCAGCAACTGCTCGAACGACCTGAAGCGTTCGACAAGCCCCTTCGAATAATCGAGCCGGTCGACGCTCATGATGAGCTTGCGTCCTTCGAGACTCTGCTTCAGGTCGAGCACATGCTGACGGCTTTCATAGCGTTTCGCCTGCTCCGCGATTTCGTCGGGGAACACGCCGATCCGGTACACGCCCGTGCGCAGCTTGCGGCCAAATGCTTCGACGCGATTGCCATCGGTCACGCTGCCCCGTGCATGGCGCGTGATGTAGTCGTGAAACGCGAGTTCGTCGGTGTCGGTCTGAAAACCCAGCAGGTCGTAGCAGCACAGCGACTTCACGAGCTCTTCGTGCGGCGGAATGTTGAGCAGGATCTGCGGCGAGGGAAACGGAATGTGCAGAAAGAAGCCGATGCGGTTCGTCACGCCCTCGGAGCGCAACGCTTCGGCGAACGGAATCAGATGGTAGTCATGAACCCAGATGATGTCGTCGGGTTGAAGCAGCTTGATGAGCTTGTGCGCGAGCCATGAATTGACGCGCCGGTACCCCGCATATTCTTCGCGCTCGTAGCGCGCGAGATCGTTGCGATAGTGGAAAACCGGCCACAGTGTCGCGTTCGAAAAACCGCGGTAGTACTGGTCGTAATCCTTGCGCGTGAGGCCAGCGGTCGCGAACGTCACCGCGCCCTCGGTTTCGAGCGTCGGGCCCGCATTGGCGACGGTTTCGCTCACCACGTCGCCGCTCCAGCCGAACCACACGCCGCCTGCGTCCTTGAGTGCGCCGAATACGCCGACAGCCAGTCCGCCTGCCGAACCCTTCGTTTCAGTCGGCGTGGCCACGCGATTCGATACGACGATCAAACGGCCCATATGTACTGTCCTCCCTGTTCATGCGGCGCCCGAAACCGCGCCGTCTGTCCGGTCCAGTTCACTTCGACCGCTTCGATGCCCGATCGGTTGCAGCCACTTTATGGCTTCGTCTGACCCGGCGTCTTGCGATCGACGTGCCCGGAGATTGTCGGCGGTATCGGTCACGATGAAACGGAGCGTGTCGGGTGCCTGCCAGAACGTGAACTCGAGCGCGAGCACGATCAGCACGCCGAGCGCCGGTTTGTCGATATGGCGAAGCAGGACACTTGTGACCGGATACGGCCGCGCGATCCGCCAGACGATGCGCGTGCCGGTCCAGTAGATCGCGAAAGCCAGCAATGCAGCAACCGCGATGACGATCAGCGCGCCGGGCCAACGACCGAGCGGTGCATCGGCACGATCCCGCAGGTTGTCGATCGTTACCATGAGTGGCATTTTCCGCGTTGGGTTGCGGGGAAAGCTGCCGGATTCGACATACGTCGCGGGCGGCGCCGTCAGGCATGAGGCGCGCGGCCCGTGAGCTCAGGCGACAGTCACTCGGGACGCGGGCGGAACCTCAAACGAAAACTCAGCCGCCTGTCTTGCAGGGAAACGCCTTGCCGAGCCCGAGCGAAATCGCGGTGCTCGCGTTATAGCCGGCGACCATCGGATTTTCCGCGATGTATTTGCGCACGGCGTCCGTCAGCTGCGCCGAGCGGGCATCCTGCGGTAAACAGAAATACTGGCCGACGCGCGGGCCGGTCGTGCCGCCGATCGCATCGATGGTGTTGAAGACGCCGTCCGCCGCGCCTTCGATGTACGCCGCGCACGCGCTTCGCGATGCCACATCAGTCTTCGTGCACAGCTTGTTGAGGTCGCCTCCCGTGAATGCGGCTGCCGACAATGGTACGGCCAGCGCGCTTGCGCAAATCAAAACCCGCAGCATGGTATCCCTTTTATGTGAGCGGTTTGAGGAGCAGCATCAAGCGATCCAGTCGTGGCTGGCCGCTTCGAACCAGCGCGGCACCGGCCGCCGCGCCAAGGCTGCTATTTTGCACTGTTTTACTGCGCCGCTGGGGCGCTCGCGGGGTGCTGCTTCTGCATCTGCTCCATGCGCGCCGTCAATCCCTTGATGGTGTCCGGCTCCTTGTACTGCTTCGCGAAGTCGAGCGCGTTCAGACCGATCTGGTTCTTCACGTTGATGTCTGCGCCGGCGTCGAGCAGCAGTCTGGCCGTCGAGACGTGACCGCCGCGCGCCGCCATCATCAGCGGCGTGGTGCCGTTCGGCGAGCCGGCGTCGATATAGGCCGAGTACTTGAGCAGCAACGTGACGATGTCGTCATTGCCGTTCGCGGCCGCGTAGTGCAGCGGCGTCCAGCCCTTTTTGTTGACCTCGGCGCCCTTGGCGATCAGCAGCTTCACGAAGTCCATGTCGCCGTTCAGCGCGGCCAGCATCATCGCGTTTTCGCCGGCCTTGTCGACAATTTCGACGTTGGTCTTCGGATTGTCGACGAGCGCCTGACCCACCTGGTCCGACTTCTCACGTGCGGCGAGCACCAGCAGCGGCATGCCCTGGTCGTCGGTCATGTTCGGGTCCATGCCCTGCGACAACAACTTGTTCACTTCCTTCACGTCGTCGAACTTGACGGCCTTGATCATCGAATCGGCCGGGGCGGCCTGAACCGGCAGCGCGACAAGCGCCGCGCAGGCAAGGCCGCCCGCCAGCGCGAGGCGCGCCACGCCGCGCCGCACAGCGGCGTGCGCGCGGTGAGCTGTTGCGACGTTCGTGATATTCGCGCTCGGGTTTAATTTCGTCGAAGACTGGGTCGGAATCATTTTCATATATTACTTTAGGAAACTTCCCTATCCATTTGATCTGTATGTATTTTATGCGTCATGTGGATGCCGTTTCGGGAATCCTGAACAGACGGAAAAAATTCTGTGTCGTCGCGGCGGCGAGTTCGGCTTCAGCCATCTCGCGTTGCTGCGCGATGAAGCGTCCGACATAACTTACGTACGCAGGTTCATTAGGCTTGCCGCGATACGGCACAGGCGCGAGGTACGGCGAGTCGGTTTCGATCAGCAGACGATCGAGCGGCACACGGCGCGCCACGTCCTGGACCTCGGTTGCGCTCTTGAACGTGACGATGCCCGACAGCGACACGTAAAAATTCTGCGCGAGCGCCTTTTCGGCCACGTGCCACGACTCCGTGAAGCAGTGCATCACGCCACCTGGCACGCCCGCGCGCTCCTCTTCCATGATGCGCAGCGCGTCTTCCCACGACGAGCGCGTGTGGATGATGAGCGGCTTCATCGTCGCATGCGCGGCGCGGATGTGCGTGCGAAAACGCTCGCGCTGCCATTCCATGTCAGCGATCGAGCGCCCTTCGAGACGGTAATAGTCGAGACCCGTCTCGCCGATCGCGACCACCTTTGGGTGCGCCGCCAGTTCGACCAGTTCGGCGACGGTCGGCTCGCGCATGTCCTCGTGATCCGGATGCACGCCCACCGACGCGTAGACGTTGTCGTACGAACGCGCGATCTCCAGCACCGAAGGCAGCGTCTCCAGATCGACTGAGACACACAGCGCGTGCGTCACCGAATGCGAGCGCATGTTCTCGAGCACCTGCGGCAGGCGGTCGGCGAGTCCTTCGAAATTGATGTGGCAGTGCGAGTCGACAAACATGGTGGTGTCCTGCGGGTTTGACGGATTGACGCGGCGTTGAAGCGGTTTCGCTCAGGCCGCGTGATCGAGCCGGCGGCCGAGAATCACGAGATCGCGCTCGACGCCGTCCAGCACGGCGACGCGCGGCAGCGTGCCCCAGTCGGTGAAGCCAAAGCTGTGGAAAAGCCGCATGCTGGGCTCATTGTGGCCGAACACAAAGCCGAGCAAGGTATCGATCTTCAGCGCCGGCGCGGCTTCCAGCGCGGCGGCCAGCAGCAGCTTGCCGAGGCCTTTGCCACGGGCGGCTTCGTCCAGATAAATACTGACCTCAGCGGTGCGCGAATAGGCAGGACGGCCGTAGAAGTCCGAAAAGCTCAGCCACGCGATCACGCGACCGCCTTCCTCGACCACCCAAAGCGGCCGCGCGTTCGGCCCGTGCGCGTGAAACCAGGCCTGACGGCTCTCGATACTCACCGGCTCCAGATCGGCCGTGACCTGGCGCGACGGCACGGTCGAGTTGTAGATGGCGACGATGGCGGGCAGATCGTCGGGCGTCGCGTCGCGGTACTGAAGGCTCATGGTTCTGGCGGCTTCGAATCGAGGGAAGAGCAGTCTGATTGACTGGGTGAATACGACTACGCAAACAGATCGCGATAGCCAAGAAAGAGTTCTTCGAACACGAGGCGCGCGTTTAGCGGATGGTTTTCAACGGCGCGCTGCCGCGTGACAGTCCGCTGAAACCGTGCGAAGGCGTTCGCGTCGACCGCTCCGGCGCACCGCGCGAGCGCCGCCGAGGCGGCCGGGAAATAGCGCGGCGCGCCTGCCGTGCGCTCTGCCAGCAGATCGTACAGCCAGCGCTGCAGCCAGCCCAGCACGAGCGGCACGGGCAGCTTCTGCAGCGTCTCGCCGCACGCGAAGGCGTCGCAGTTCGGGCCCGCGGCCAGTTGCTTGAGCGTCCAGTCGCGCAGCGCACGGCTGTCGTCGCTTGCGAGCGCCAGCGCGGTGAGCGGCGCGCCGCCGGCTTCGGCGAGCAGCGCGGGGGCATCGTCGACGCCCTGCCCGGCGAGCCATGCCGCCGCGATGTCCGGCGCGGGCGTGGTCATGGGCCACTGGCGGCAGCGGCTGATGATCGTCGGCAGCAGGCGGTCGACGCGCGCCGAGACCATCAGGAACACCACGCCAGCGGGCGGTTCTTCGAGCGTCTTCAGCAAGGCATTGGCTGCGGCGACGTTCAGCGCCTCGGCCGGATACAGCACGACCACGCGCGCACCGCCGCGATGCGAGCCGACGCCCACGAAGTCCAGCAGCGCCCGCACCTGTTCGATCTTGATTTCCTTGCTGGGCGTGCGGGTCTTTTTGCCGTCGTCAGCGTCGGCTTTTTCGGGCTTTGCCTCGTCAGAAGCGGCAGCCGCGAAGCCAGATTCGGCAGCCAGCGCTTCGGGCAACACGATCCGGTAGTCCGGGTGATTGCCCTGGGTGAGCCAGTTGCACGCGACGCACGTGCCACACGGCTCGCCATTCGCGAGCGGGGCTTCGCATAGCAGGCCTTGCGCCAGATGCTGCGCGAAGCGCAGCTTGCCGATGCCGCCTTGCCCGTGAAGCAGCAGCGCATGCGGCCAGTGCGCGCGCAGCTGTTGCAGGCGGTTCCAGTCATCGGTTTGCCACGGATAGATCATGGTTTGTCTTTTGATTCAGTCAGTTGAATTCGATTCTTCATGCAGCCTGCGAGACGTTTTGACTCAATATAATACGACGTTATATATATTTAAATTCAAAGGCTTGCGATCAATTCTTCAAGCTGGATCTGAATTTTTGGGATGCTCTGCGTGGAGTCGATCACGGCGAAACGGTATGGCGCTTCTTCTACGCGACGCAGGTATTCGGCGCGCGTGCGGTTGAAAAAAGCATCCGATTCGCTTTCGAAACGGTCCGGCTCGCGCGCCGCGCTGCGGCGCTCGCTGGCAGTGTCGGCCGGAATATCGAACAGGACGGTCAGATCCGGCTGGAAACCGCCCTGCACCCAGCGTTCCAGCGTTTCGAGCTTGTCGCGCGGCAGGCCGCGGCCACCGCCCTGATAGGCGAAAGTCGCGTCGGTGAAACGGTCGGACAGCACCCAGTCGCCGCGCGCGAGCGTCGGTTCGATCACTTCGGCCAGATGTTCGCGGCGCGCGGCGAACATCAGGAGCGCCTCGGTTTCGAGATCCATCGGCTGATGCAGCAGGATGTCGCGCAGCGACTCGCCGAGCTTCGTGCCGCCCGGCTCGCGGGTCATGACGACTGCGCGCCCGCTCGCGGCGACCTTCTCCGCCAGCCGGTCGCGAAACCAGGCGAGGTGCGTCGTCTTGCCGGCGCCGTCGATGCCTTCGAACGTGATGAATTTGCCCCGCGCCATCATTGACCCCGGATGTATTTGTCGACGGCCTTGTTGTGGGCGTCGAGCGTGTCAGAAAAGATGCTGCTGCCGTCGCCGCGCGACACGAAGTACAGCGCCGTAGTTTGCGCCGGGTTCATCGCGGCCTGCAAAGACGCGACACCGGGCAGCGCGATCGGCGTCGGCGGCAGGCCCATGCGCGTGTAGGTATTGTAAGGAGTGTCGGTCTGCAAATCCCGTTTCTTCAGGCGACCGGCGTAGTTCTCGCCGAGGCCGTAGATCACCGTCGGATCGGTCTGCAACGGCATGCCGACCTTGAGCCGGTTCGCGAACACCGCCGCCACCATCGGCCGGTCGGACGCCTTGCCGGTTTCCTTTTCGATGATCGACGCCATCGTCAATGCGTCATACGGCGTCTTGTACGGCAGATCGGCTGAACGTGTGCTCCAGGCCTCATCGAGCCGCAGCTTCATCAGACGGTACGCGCGGCGGTACACCTCGAGGTCGCTCGCATTTTTGTCGAACAGGTACGTGTCGGGGAAAAAGAGACCTTCGCCGTTGCCAATGGTGGCTTCAGGTGCGCCGATTGCCTTCAGCAGGTCGCCGTCGCTCATGCCTGCGGTGTCGTGCGTCAGGGCCGGATTTGCGTCGATTTCTGCGCGCATGTGGTGGAACGTCCAGCCTTCGATGATCGTCGCGACGTATTCGTTGACGTCGCCGCGCGCGATCTTTTGCAGCACCTCGTACGGGGTGACGCCGGCCTTGAACTCGTAATTGCCCGATTTCAGCTGGCTCTGCAGACCCAGCACACGCGTCATCAGCACGAAGAGTTCAGGCTCGACCGGCACGCCGCCCCTGTTCAGCTGGCCGGTGACGCTGCGCAGGCTGCTATGTGGCTTGATCGTGACGTCGAGCTGCGGCGTGCTGAGATCGATCGGTGTGGTGGCCCAGTGATATCCGCCGGCGATTGCGGCTGCAACCAGCGCAATGAGGATGACGCCGGCGATGAGACATTTCTTCAGAAGGGACATGCGAAACATGGCTGGGGTGGACCCCATATAATACTTGCTTGCCTAAGCTAAAGTCAGAATTGACTTCGACCGCGAATCCATGAATGCACCGCTCGCCCCCGCGCCAGGTACGCCTGTAACGGCTTCCGCCGCTTCTGTTGCGCCTGCCGCTTCCCCTGCACCTGTTTCGTTTCCGCGTCCTGACGCGGCCGATTTCGATGCCGTGCTCACGCGCGGCGCGTTCATGCCGCTCACGCAGTTCGGCGTGATCGACGCCACCGGCGACGACGCTGCCACGTTCCTGCACAGCCAGCTCACCAACGATACGCAACATCTCGACGCCGCGAACGCGCGCCTGTCCGGCTATTGCTCGCCGAAGGGCCGCCTGCTCGCATCGTTCCTGACGTGGCGCTGCGGCGAAGCCGTGCGCCTGCTGATTTCGCGCGATATCCAGCCGGCCGTGCAGAAGCGGCTCTCGATGTTCGTGCTGCGCGCGAAGGCGAAACTTGTCGACGCCACCGCGGAACTCGCCGTGATCGGCTTTGCCGGCGATGTGCGCCCGGCGCTGTCGCACGTGTTCGACGCGATTCCGGATGGCGTTCACGTGAAAATCGACGGGCAACTGGGCTCGCTGATCCACGTGCCCGACGCCGCCGGACGGCTGCGCTATCTGTGGGTCGGCCCGAAGGCTGAAGTCGAGGCGCGCCTGCCCGCGCTCGAAGGCAAGCTCGCGCGCGTGTCGCCGGCCGTGTGGGACTGGCTCGACATCCGCGCCGGCGAGCCGCGGATCACGCAGCCGGTCGTCGAACAGTTCGTGCCGCAGATGGTCAATTTCGATGTGCTCGGCGGCGTCAATTTCCGCAAGGGCTGCTATCCGGGCCAGGAAGTCGTTGCGCGCAGCCAGTATCGCGGCACGATCAAGCGTCGTACGTCGCTCGCGAACGTGGCCGGTGAGCTGGCGACGGTCGCGCCGGGCGTCGAACTGTTCCATTCGGACGATCCGGGCCAGCCGTGCGGGATGGTCGTGAACGCCGCCTCGGCGCCGGAAGGCGGCGTCGATGTGCTGGTCGAGATCAAGCTCGCGGCGCTCGAAGGCGGCTCGGCGCATCTCGGCGCCGCCGACGGCCCGGCACTTACCTTCCTGCCGTTGCCCTATTCGCTGCCGACCGAGATCTGACGCGTTGGCCGCCCACCTCCGTTCGTCCCGCCTGACGGGGCTGAAGGCGACGCGCTCATGTGCCTGATCGTCTTTGACTGGCGGCCGGACGCGTCGACGGGCGCGCTGTTCACGCTCGCCGCGAATCGCGACGAGTTCCTTCGCCGTACCGCCGATCCGATGCACTGGTGGGCCGACGCGCCCGGCCTGCTGGCGGGACGCGATCTGGTTGGCGGCGGCACGTGGCTCGGCGTCACGCGCGACGGGCGATTCGCCGCGCTCACCAACTATCGCGCGCCGCATGAGATGCGGCCCGATGCGCCGACGCGCGGCACCCTGGTCAGCGGCTGGCTTTCAGGCGAACGCGATGAGAATCTGGCACCGCTCGATTATCTGCAGCAGGTCGCGCGAACCGGCGATATCTATAACGGCTTCAATCTGCTGATCGGCGACTTCTCGCGACGCGAACTCGGCTGGTATTGCAACCGTTCGGACGCTGCACCCGTGTTGCTCGAAGCCGGCACGCACGGCATTTCGAACGCGGTGCTCGATACGCGCTGGCCGAAGCTCGTGAAGAAGCGCGCTGAGCTGGCCGCGTTAGTGCAGAACGAAGCGGCGCCGACGCTCACGCAGTTGATCGGGATGATGCGCGACCCGCGTCTCGCCCGCGACGACGAACTGCCTTCGACAGGCATTCCCCTCGAACGTGAACGTGCGCTTTCAGCGGCGTTTATCGACACGCCTGAGTACGGCACACGTGGGACGACAGCACTGCGGGTGGTCGTGGAAGAGAAGGCGTTGAAGGTCAGTATCACCGAGCGCAGCGACGACAACGGCTCGCATCGCGTCACGCGACCGGGAGATTTCGAGCGCGCCTATACGTTCGACATCGCAGCGTTCGACATCGCAACCTGACGCGCCTCCGCTCGCGCTGACGTCTGACGCTGGATCAGTCCACTCCGAACGCATGCCGTAACGCCGAAGCGGCATCGGCATGCGCCTCTGCCACATCAGGCACAAACCCGCCCATCTTGAAGAACTCGTGGATCATGCCCGCGTAGCATTTCAGCGTGACCACGTTACCTGCCGCGCGTAGTTTGTCCGCATAGGCCGCGCCCTCATCGCTGAGCGGATCGTATTCAGCCGTCGCGATCCACGCTGGCGCCACGCCGTGAAAATCCGGCGCGCTACGCGAGCCGTCGGGACGCTCATCTCCCGCATGTCCATCGAGCGGCGCAAAACGCCAGTCATGACGATCGGCTGCATCGCGAATGTATTGTTCGAAGAACCACTGGATCGTCTCGCCCGACAGCAGAAAACCATCCGCAAGCCGCGCATGCGAAGCGGTCTGCTGATGGCCGGTCGTGCCAGGATAGATCAGCAGTTGCAGCGCGAGCCGGATACCTGCATCGCGCGCCAGCACTGCACAGACCGTCGCAAGCGTGCCGCCCGCGCTATCGCCACCGACGGCGAGGCGATCCGGATCGATGCCATATACAGCCGCATTGGCGTGCAGCCACATGAGCGCATCGAAAGCGTCGTTCACGGCGGTCGGGAATTTATGCTCCGGTGCGAGCCGGTAATCGACCGACAACACGACGCATTGCCCATCGCGCGCGAACATCCGGCACAGCGCGTCGTGTGTATCGACGCTGCCGACCGTAAAGCCGCCGCCATGAAAATAAACCAGCGCCGGCGCGAGTTCGGCCCATCCCGGCTCGACCGGATAGTAGAGCCGCGCGCGAATCGACGCGCCGTCGCGAGCCGGGACGGCGACCTCTTCGACGCCGTACATCGGCGCGCTCGCGATCTCGAGAATCGGCGCGCTCTTTTCATAGGACGCGCGCGCCTGTTGCGGCGTGAGATCGTGATACGCGGGGCGCTTCGCCTTCGCGACCATCTCGAGCATCTGCTCGATCTTGGGATTCAGCGGCATCGGACTTCAATGCGACGCGCACGCGCCGCTCGCAGGGAATGAGCGCCGTATGATGCCACGAAGCCGCCACTCAACGCCTGTCGCCTCGATGGTCAATCCGCGGTCTTCACTTCCGGCTTCAGCGACAGAGGATCGGTCGGATTGCGCTGCTGCTCGATATCTTCGTGACGCAACCGCACGGTGTCGAGAATGCCCGGATGCGTCAGGACGTAGAAGCGGCCGGCTTTGATCGCGTCGAACGTCATATCGGCGACATCGGCCGCCGTGCGTTTGCCCGACTGCACCGCGCGATGCAACTGCTTGCCCGCGGCGAGTTGCGAACGCGTCGGCGCGGCGTCGTTGCGCAGCGTGTCAGGACGCGCACGCTCCGCGTCGGCGATGCCGGTCGGCACGAACGCCGGACACAGCAGCGAGCATCCAACCTGCCCGCCCACGAGCTTGAGGTCGTGATACAGCGTCTCCGTGAGCGACACAACCGCGTGCTTCGACGCGTTGTACACGCCCATCGAAGGCGGCGACAGCAGCCCCGCCACCGAAGCCGTGTTGACGATATGCGCCGGCTCGTCCTGGCGCAGCATGATCGGCGTGAAGACGCGCACGCCGTGCGCCACGCCCATCACATTGACGTTGAAGACCCACGCCCAGTCGTTCGCGCTGCTCTCCCACAGAAAGCCGCCGGCGCCGACGCCCGCATTGTTGAACAGCAGGTGGACCTTGCCGAACGCGTCGAGTGCCGCAAGCGCAAGTGCTTCGACCTGCGCGGGATCGGATACATCGGTGCGTACGCCGATCGCGTCGGCGCCGCTGGCGCGCAGTGCATCGACCGTTTGCGTCAGCGCGTTTTCATCGACATCGGCAAGCACGAGCTTCATGCCGAGTGCCGCGCCCTTCTCCGCAAACGCGCGGCCGAACCCGCTCGCCGCGCCCGTGATCACGGCGACCTTGCCGTCGAACTGGAACATCGTGTCTCCTTTCTTTTTATCGTGCGGGTGTGCGTTGTGGTGGACGTTCTGGCGGACCGCCCCGCGATCCGGAGATCCGACGATGCGCCCGCCCTCGACGCACCGTCAGATCAGCTTGACGATCTGCTTACCGAAGTTCTTTCCCTTCAGCATGCCGAGAAACGCTTCCGGCGCGCTCTCGAGTCCCTGTGCAACGCTCTCGCGGTACTGCAGCTTTTTCTGCGCGACGAGCGTGCCGAGTTGTGTGAGCGCTTCCGGCCACACTTCCATATGCTCGCTGACGATAAAGCCCTGCACGAGCAGGCGCTGCGTAAGCAGCAGCGCCGGCTGTTTGAGCGGCAACGGCTGTGCGTCGTAGCCGGCGATCATGCCGCACAGCGCGATGCGCCCGAACGCATTCATGCGCGCGAGCGTCGCGTCGAGCACTTCGCCGCCGACGTTCTCGAAGTAACCGTCGACGCCGTCAGGCGTGACCGCTTTCAGATCCTTGTACAGATTGCCGGCCTTGTAATCGACGCACGCATCGAATCCCAGCGTCTCGACCACATAGCGGCACTTCTCCTCGCCGCCCGCAATGCCGACCGCGCGGCAACCCGCGAGCTTCGCCAGTTGCCCGACCACACTGCCGACCGCCCCGCTCGCCGCGCTCACGACCACCGTCTCGCCGGCCTTCGGCGCAATGATCCTGTTGAGGCCATACCAGGCTGTCACGCCCGGCATCCCGACCGGGCCGAGATACGCGGAGAGCGGCACATGTGTGGTGTCGACCTTCTGGATACCCTTGCCGTCCGACGTCCCGAACTCCTGCCAGCCGAACATGCCGACTACCTTGTCGCCCACCGAAAACTTCGGATTCTTCGACTCCACCACTTCGCCCACCGTGCCGCCGATCATCACTTCGTCGAGCGGCTGCGGTTGTGCGTACGATTTGCTCTCGTTCATGCGCCCGCGCATGTACGGATCGAGCGACAGATAGTGATTGCGCACGCGGACTTCGCCATCCGCGAGCGGTTTCAGCGGCGTTTCGACGAGCCTGAAATTGTCCGCGCTCGCGGCGCCTTGTGGACGCGAGGCGAGCAGGATCTGACGATTGACTTGGGTCATGAGATTGTCTCCGGTATGGTTATGTGGGTTTGACCGCGCCTGTGCTTGATGATGCGCCCTGGTCAGCCGTCGCTTGGGCCGGGCGTTGCAGTTGGATCGCTGCGCAGGCGTTGCTGCTTCACGTCGCGACCGACCGCGAGACGGCGCATGTACTTGAACGTGCCGAGTGCTTTCGCGACGAAGTGACCTTCGGTATCGCGGATCTCGCCTTCGCAGTAGGCCATCGTCGTGGAGCGGTGCAGCACGCGGCCGGTGGCGCGCAATTCGCCGCGGCCCGGCTGCATGAAGTTGACCTTCATCTCGACGGTGACGACGCCAACGCCATCACCCGCGACACTGCGCGCGGCCATCGCCAGCGCGACATCGGCGAGCGTCATCGTGACGCCGCCGTGCGCGACGTCCCAGGTATTCAGCAACTGCGGTTGAAGCGGCAACACGACCTCGCTGACGCCATCCACGGCCGAGATCAGCTTCGCGCCGAGATGGTCGATGAACGGGCTTTCGACCATCGGCATGGATTGCGCGTGCGCTTTGCTGCCGGCGGGTTTGTGCGCGTCAGTCATCGCGGCGCGTCACAGTTCGAAATCGACGCATTGACGCGCTTCACGCACCGCGCCGACGAAGCCCTTGAGTGCTTCGTGCGTCGGATGGACCTGATAGGCATCGAGTGCGGCCTTGTCGGCGAAATCGGAAATGAGCACGACGTCATATGTCGATTCGAGACCCGGCTTCGCGATGCCGACTTCCAGATGCAGGATGCCCGGCACGATGTCGCGGCAACCTTCGAGTTTCTGCTTGAGTTTGACCGCGTTTTCCTCGCGACTGGCGCCCTCGGCCGATTCCTTCAGTTTCCACATCACGATATGACGGATCACGGTTTCACCTTGCCTGAGTTGAAACCATCAAGCCTATCAAATTAACGGGCTGTCCTGGTCCCAATCTCGCGCGATCAAACCGTGAAAGGCGCCGTGAAGCACGAACTCATTCGATGCTGACCCGGAACACCGTGGCGTGCACGTCTTTCAGCAATGCGCGACGTCCGAGGCCACCGTGATTCAACGACCCGTACGCCCCGGATACGAACAGCCGAGCGACCGTTCCCGCGCGGCTGACGGTCGATGTTGCCGTGCAGTACAGATCGGCGCGACGGCGCAACCGTTCGCCGAGCGCGCGATAGTAGTCCACCGCGGCGGCCGCACGCTTGCGCACCGGCAACGGCGCGGTGCGCGACACCTGAAGCATCTTGTCAGCGCGACCGAACGCAGCGGTCGCCATTCTTCGGTAATGCGTTGCGCCCGCTGCCTTCGTCATTTCGACTTTTTCGCCGACATCACGATCGGGCGCCACGCCGCAACTGTTGGCGCCGTGCTGGCGGTAGAGCACGAGCGGGTCGTCGATCGCCGATATCTTGCCGAGCGAGGTCGCCACGAACCACGCCCATGTATCGTGCGACATCGCAAAGCCCGGATCGATCGGATGTTCCGGCCGGTCGCGCCAGTCGATGTAGTCGTAGATCGAGTGACGCACGACCGTCGACATGCCGAACAGCACGTACCATGGGTTCGTCGTCAGCGGATCGTAGATGCCGCGGTACGACCAGTGGCTGGCCGTGTTGTCGTCGCGCACGTTCAGGTCACCGTCGACGACTTTCACGCCATGCACCACGAGCATCACGTCCGGGTCCACGAACTCCTCGGCAACGCGTTCGAGCTTGTTGTCGGCCCAGATGTCGTCCTGATCGCAGAACGCGACGAAATCGCCTTCACACAGCGAGATCGCCTTGAAAAAATTCTCGTGAAAGCCAAGCCGCTGTTCGTTGCGCACGACACGCACCGGAAACGGCACACCGCGCGCGAACTCGAACGCGATATCGGCAGTGCCGCTGTCCGGACTGTCATCGGTAATCACGAGTTCGTAAGGAAGCAGGGTCTGGCGAGCGATGCTGTCCAGCTGCTCGCGCAGAAAGCGTTCACCCTTGTAGGCGGCCATCGCGATCGAAATTTTCATGGCAGGTCCGTTTCGTAAGGGTCGAATGGAAAAGCGAGCGTGCAATTTCTCCACTTTGATGGCCGCCAGCCTAGCAGCCCTGCCGAAAACGTAATTCTGTAGAAATTAAAAAAAAATTCAGAGGTTGCGGACATGCAGGCGGAAGGTCTAGCGGTGCGCGCAGGAATTTCCGGTTGATTTGCGGTCGGTAAGTTCGTCGAACCACGCATCTATGCGAGCGCGGCCAGCCTGCCGAGCTTTCTGACACGTTGCTGACCTACAGGCATTCAAATTTTCGGATTGCCCGGCGGAAAACTGGGGGCGGTGGCGATGCGGCTCACCTCCCCAGAAGTCGTCTGGCAACCGCCATCTCGGTCCTTCAAGCCTGCTAGCGACGCCCGCTGCGGCCCCACACGTAGCGCACCCAGCGCTGCCACCGGCTCCGCGGCGTGCGCGTAGCCTGCGCTTCCCGGTCGCGCTCGACGCTCTTCTGCACCTGATCGTGGATCTGGCGAAACGTCAAGCCTCCGGGGCCTTTCAGTTTGTCGGGATCGGGGTTGTCTGTCATGGGAATAGCTTATTCCTGATGAGTCGACTTGATCTTGATCCATATGGGGAGTCGCGGCAAGCATGCGGAGGCGGTCTACCGCCTGGTTTGCTTCGGTCGACCGGGGAACAGATCGGCTCAGATCGAGGATCAGGTCCCACGCGCAAACCTTTCGATCAGCGATGCGCTCGAATGCTCTTGCAAAAAAATTGCAGCGAGCTCGGCCAGACGACTGCAGAATGACTCAAGCCACGCTGTAACCGCTCAGCGCTTGCGGCGAAGGGATACCTGAGCAACCCGCGCGCGGGGCTCCACGAAACTTGCGGCAACCCCATGCCGCCCTAACCCTGGAGACGCGAGATGAAATCGAATCTCAGCCGGCGAGCCCTGATTGCCGTTGCGCTCGCTGGCGTTGTCACGACGGGCATCAACGCCGCTCATGCAGAAGACAATGTGCGGTGCTTCGGTATCGCCAAGGCCGGCCAGAACGACTGCGCGAGCAAGACCGGCGTACACAGCTGCGCAGGCGAGTCGAAAGTCGACAACGATAAGGGCGATTTCAAGAACGTGCCGAAGGGAACCTGCAAAAAGATGGGGGGCACCGTCGAACGCTGACACTCGCCACGTCCCAATGCATTACGAATTCAAGTCATGGCACCGATGAACACCACGACGCCTGCCTCCCGCGCGCTATCTGGAGTCGGCATTGGATTGCGTCACGCGTATTACTCTGACTTTCTCACCATGGTGCCGGCGGTCGAGTCGAGCGGATCAAGCCCGCAGTCGTCTCCGAGCATTTATGCTGGGGAGCGACATCGGCCGGTCATCTGAACGACCTGCTGCCGATGCCGCTGACCGATGCCGCACTGGATCAGCTCAGCGCACGAGTCAGCGAAGTGCAGGAGGTGATCGGCCGGCCGATCCTGCTTGAAAACGTTTCGACATATGTCCGGTTCCTCGACGACGACTACGGTGAGACGGCGTTCCTTGCAGAACTGGTGCGCCGCACGGGATGTGGCGTGCTGCTCGATGTCAACAATCTGTATGTGAACCAGTGCAATCACGGCGAAGACGCGATTGCCGCGATGGACGAATTGCCGCCCGGCATGGTCGGCGAGATCCATCTGGCAGGTCACCGCGTGACCGACGTCGCTGTCATCGATGATCATGGCTCACGCGTCGCGCCTGCCGTCTGGACGCTCTATGAATACGCGCTGCGCCGCTTTGGCGAGGTGCCGACGATGATCGAATGGGACACTGCTATGCCACCATTAAGCGTGCTGCTCGACGAAGCACAGCTCGCACGCAATCTGCAGGCATCGGTGCGCCCTGTCACCGAACAACAGGTGACACCCCGGTGAAAACGAATGATGTCCAGGCAGCTTGAATTGCTCCAGCAAACCTTCGCCAGCGCGCTCCTCGACGCGGAACACGAACGGCCACTGCTCGAACGTGTAAAGCCTGTGCCGCCGACAGCCGGATTGGGGTCAGCACAGGTCAATGCGGGTGTGTGGCCGGGGACGCAGACCCATATCGCTGTCGGTTCCGATTTCGGCGACCACTTACGCCGGCGCATCGGGCTCTACCGTGGCAACGTACGCGCCCACTGGCGCGCGGCGCTTGCGAATGCCTACCCCGTGTTGCTGGCGCTCGTCGGCGGCGACTATTTCGAGGGGCTGTCGCATGCGTACGCTTGTGCGCATCCGTCGCACAGCGGCGACCTCAATCGCTTCGGCGAAGCATTGCCGACCTTCATCGATCGTTAAGAGCAGAACCCGCGCTTCCGGTATTTCGCTGATGTAGCGCAGCTTGAATGGTCGCTGCACGTCGCCCACTTCGCCGCCGACGTCACATCATTCACACCACAACAATGGCTCGATATCGGTCATGAGCGCCTGCTCGACGCGCGGTTTCGTGCATCCGGCATGCACGGCGATCGCCTCCCGCTATGCGGTCGCCGACATCTGGCTTGCTCATCAGCCAGGCAGAGTCTTTCCGGAGCGCCTGGACGTCCCTACGGGGATGCTCGTTGTGCGTCCACTGTGGCAACCTACGATACTGGTTCAGTCTGCCGCCGCCCATGCGGCTTTCATTGCGATGCAGCTTGGCAAGTCACTCAACGAAGCACTCGACGCGGCATTTGCGCTCGATCCCGAGTTCGATTTCACCTCGCAATGGCAAAAGTGGATCTCAGCTGCGGCGATTGCCAGTCCAGTCATAAGTACGGGAGAACCTCGCGTCCTGCTGCCAACTCTCTCAAGAAACCCGGCAGAAAAGATCGGTTCTCAGGGAATCGGCGCGTTTGGCTGGAGCTGGAATCCGAGGGCGGAAGCACGTCGCCGGAGGG
>NZ_JBNDML010000033.1:0-38140 GCF_050436565.1 Paraburkholderia sp. GAS42
TCTTGAGACCCTTCGAAATCGCGTTTCGGGGCCATTCTGAGTGGCCTCATTATGCCGATCATCCCCGGCTCGATTACGCCGATCCGTGACACATGGATGCATGATTTGTGCGCCCGATTCAAAAGGGGATGTCGTCCATCCAGGCAGGCGTAGACTTACCACTCAAAAGCCCCACAATGCGGTCGACCTGAAACCTGCACGGCAAGATGCCCTCTAGCGTGGTCGACATGAGGTTGGGGTTCTCGCGTGCTCGCCGTTCGAGCGACTCCGCCTCTTTAATTCGCGTTCTTCCTAGCGTCATCTGATTCCATGGATACTCCACGAAAAGCGCATGTTGGGCGAACACAAATACCACAGCAAGATGGCTGCGTAGCTCCGCAAACAGATTCCGGTTCGCAACGAAGGGGATGCGAAGCGCGCCACCTGCGAATGCCTCGCATGCAGCCGGCTTCCCAGCGATGTCGGTGTTCAGAATGAGTTTAGGAGTCGCATCCTGCGTGAGTTCGGCGGTGTCCTGACCACTGGGCGCTCCGCACGGAATAAGGAGTACGAATTGCTCTTCGGTCAGTTCACGAACCCGCTCGGGCAGCGCTTCACGCCACATACGGTTGTAGGTTCCAAACTCCAGCGGCGTTTCGATTGGCTGAAATAGTTCTGGCCAGTCAGCGTCGGAGATGCGCGAGTGTTGTGCCTGGCGGGCGCTATCGTGTCTGCCCAAACGCGCCCGGTATCGCCTACTTTCGATGAGCGATTGAGCCGCTCTGAGTAGGCCAGGATATCGGAGGCTATCTATTGCAGTTCGACGCTCGGGGAGGAGTAGCGTTTCGAGCCCGTCCTCGTCGTTCAGAAAGCGAACAGCCGGGTCATACGAGCGGCGGTTGGCGTAGGCCGAGGCGCAACGCATTACTTCACAGTAATGTGTGAGTATTTCTCGAGCCAGAGAAACGTTTCGGTTGTCATATTGCGTCGGGGCATCCCAGGCGGAGCCAAGAACCCATCGACCGACTGTTTGCGGCTCCAGCTGTGCGTAGTATTCGCTAGTACCGTCGTCATGAGTGTCAATGAGACGAGCCGCCTCATCCAGGATGGCTTTCAAGTCCCGCGATGGATAGTCCGAGCAGTAATCGTCGAGGGCCCGCATCGCGTCTTCGGTGTAGTGATGTCGGTAAGCCACGCTATCGTCGGTGCCTGTTTCGACAGTCTGTGCATCTTCATTCATTTGTGGCAGTCCAATAGTCTTTATGTGTCATGTAGGAACCTGTTTTTAGCTCTCAGACAGACGCGCGTTTGGCGTGCTTTTTTTCTGCGAGAGTTCGTCGATTCAGTCAAAGATGAAGATAGGTAAAAATTAGGATAGCGAATATATGATGGCGCTTAATCTATGAAAAACGCCCATCAATCTGCATCGATGTTGTCTTATGTCTCTTGCGTGTATATATCCCGATTATCTAGCACAAGAACTGGGCCTATCTCGGAAAGGTCGGCAGATGTACCGTACAGATCGGCATATGTCGGATGGCTCTTTGACTGGGCAGACATGGAACACGCCCATAGGTCGGTGGCGAGCGACTCTGTAAACGGGACATCTTCGAGAATTGTCACGTCGGTAAATTGATAGATGACCAGGATTCGGGTGCCGATTTCGAATTGCCAGGCCCTGAACGCGTGGTCTGGCAGTGCAATAGTCTTATCGCGGAGTTCAAGGGCCGCCATTCGACCATTCCGGGTCGTGATGACAATTGCGCTATTGCTGGCAGCGGTGGCTGGAAAGTCGGAAGCTTTGTGCCCCGGCAGAGCCACAATGACGCAATATTCGCCCGGCAACAGTTCCTGGTTCATCAGTGCGTCTTTGGCGAGAACGTAAAATGATGATGGGTGCTCGACCGTTGCGACATACTCATTGATGAGAGCCATCAATTCCTGGTCGAGGTCATCAGGGGACAGCTTCTTTTGTTTGATTTGTGTTATTTGCATTCGATTTATTGAATAATGGATATTTCTGTGAGTGATGCGGTCACGCACGCTTTATGAAAACTAGATTGGTATGGAGTTGTCTTCCTTTTTCCCTTGAAGGTCGAGTCGTCAGACGCACGCCGTGTCACGTTCGGGCTTGCTCACTCGCTCATTTGCTTGTCGATGCCTGATGGCAGCAGCCCTGACCATCTCCGCGACCTCCGAGCCGAGAGTTGCCCAACTGAGCCCGGCCGCCGCCGCTTCAACCGCTTCCAGAAGAGCCAATGCGGCTTCGCCGCATCGACTTCCATCGCGTTGCGCGTATCGCAGATGCTCCTCGTTCCCGAGGATGTCAGGATGCGCGCAAATCCATTCATACGCCGATTCGGCGTCGTGTGGCCGAGCGTCTGGTGGAAGCGCCGATAGCCGCTCCGCATTCGCCTCGTCAAAAGCATTCATCGCTATAAATCCGGCGAGTTCGTCTGCAAGTGTCCGGAGCGATGAATGTTGTTCCGCTTCGATTGCCTGTTGGAAGCGCGATGCGTAATTGGAGAGTGTGTCGAGGACTGTCAAGGCATCGAGCTGGCGCCAGAAGTCGCGCTCGGGGCGATACGTTGCCTGAAGAGCAAGTATTACGTTGCTGGGTGCCATCGTGGCCTCAGCAGTGAAGCCGCAGTCGCTCATGAAAGCGACGAAGCTCGAGACGAACGTGTCGCGAAACAGGGATGAGGTGGATATCGCTTCCCCGTCTATGGGGGATTTATTTTTAAACATAAGGGCTTGAAATGTGGGTTGCAAAAGGGTGGAATTGGATAATCGTATTTACTATTAATGTATAAAACAAGGGGTTTGTTAAAATATCCAGATATTTATACGAGTTCCTGTTTAAAATAAAATTAGTGATTTATTTAATAAACGGTGGCCGCTGAAATTTGCGGATGAATCATCTGGTTGGCGGATGTGACGCCAACCCAACCGTCCTGTGTAATGCAGACCGGTTATCGTGCCCGCAAGAGATAACCGAGCCGACCAATGGTGGCGGAGACGCAGAGGCATTCAGGTTGGCGAATCTGCTCAGAAATGGGCAGATACCGAGCGTTTGCGCGAATTTGTTCGAAGAGGCGACGTGTCTACAGCGAGCGCCTGGTCGAGCCACTTAGCACGTTACCCTCGAAATGCTCGCGAGCGCAGAGCGCCGGTGACGCGAAGCAGCGAGAGTTCATTTGACGTCCTCCCCGCCCTCAGCCTGCGGCTGCCGCGCCAGGCGCGGAAAGGACGGGGATTCCTACTGCCAGACGGCGACGTCCCGCCGCGAGAATGTTGTCTGCCGAGTTAATGTCGCGATGATGATACGCACCACACTCAGGGCAGGCCCATTCTCTTATTCGCAAACCTTCCAGGCCCCTGGGGCCTGTGCGCCTTTTACAGCAGCTACAGGTTACGGTTGAATACGCTTCATCGATCTCATCGAACCACACGCCGGCGTAATCGCACTTGTATTGCAGCATGGTCCGGAACAGGCTCCAGCCTGCGTCGAGCACGGATTTTGCCATCCGTGTCCTCGCAAGCGCCGAAGCGTTCACGTTGCCGATGAAGATGGCGCCGTACTCCTCGACGAGCGCCGTGGAAAGCTTGTGCAGCTGGTCTTTCCGTGAATTCTTTATCTTTGCATGAAGCGCACGCACGCGTGCCTTCTTCTTCGCGCGTTGCGCCTTCGCAAGCTCACCCTCTAGCTTACGATAGTGCCGCCCGGGACCCACCACGTTTCCGTCGCTCAGGGAGGCGAAGTCTTTCAACCCGAGGTCAATACCGACGGATTTCGTTGCCTCGCTACGACGCGGGCCGTGCTGCGCACCCAGCTTCACGCAGAGGTTGATATACCACCTGCCACGCGAGTCCTCACTGATATTGCCCGCGCCGATCTCATAGTCTGCGAGACCATAGCTGTCCCACAGCGACAGGACCATCTGGCCGATGAACAACTGTCCGTTGCGGTAGCGGATTGCGTTCCCTTTAAACGGGATCCAGCCCAGCGAGCGACGTGCACCATGCGACGACCGCCAGCGCAGTTTCACTTTCCGGGCCTGCTTTCTGCGTGCGGCGTATTCTTCCGCGACCGCCTGGATAGTGCCCGAATGAAGGCCAAGCCCGGCCTTGCCGGCGCCCTTCGTGAACGGATGGAAGTCGTATCCCGAGAGGAATCGCCGCTCCCGCTCCCACACCTTGATCGACAACTCGTTGCAGTAGTTCCAGAGAAAGTTCACCGCGCGTGCCTGCTCCTGCAGCGCACGGGCGTGCATGTCTTTGAGTCGGAGATGGAGTACGCGGGTAAGTCTGCTGCATGTGCCGATACGGTTGTTTCTCCGTATAGGCCGACACAGTCTCGGCGAACAACAAGGCGCGATTGGCGTTCTGGGCGTGGCGTAACCCACTGCCTGGCTCGCGAGCGTTCACCCAGCACGGTCCAGCAGACCCGCGTGTGGATATGGCTGTGCTCACGCAAAATGTCGGAAGTCTTCCAACGGACGAGCGCGAGCAAAATGTTCTGTGGTATCGACTGTCGAAACAGGCTGAGAAAGATGTAGCGGTGCGAGACAGCCACCAGTCATATCTGCTGTTCAGAGACATCGCGGCAATGTCGTTGCTTCTTGTTGTGGTCGCAGCACTCTTGCTGTATCTCATCCAGAACAGTGGCTCCGCTGCTCTATGGACCGGCGGGGTTTTCCTCGTCCAGTTTGTGATTGCAGCGGTGGCAGCCCGCAACTGCGGTGTGCGATTTGTGCAGAACGTTCTGGTGTTTCATTCCGTACAAAAAACCGCGAAGGGGAGCAGGGCAGCGTCAAGGTCCTCATCTACTGACGGCAGCCCCAGGAAAACGCGAGCGAAGTCCGAACCCAAGTCGCAGGAAAATACAGCTACCAGAGGTAGTGAACGAAACGGCGATACTTTGCTGTGATCTGCAAACATCGGAGCGCGGAAGTTGGTCGGCACCTGCAACCAAAAAACGGCTCGCGCAACTACAACCCCACGGGCGCCGAGCCGCGCTTTACGCAGCGTTTCAAGCTCGACCCGACCAGCCAGGACGTGACAATCGGCCAACTGCACTGCATGCGCTGAAATGTCTTGCAGGCTTGTTATCAATTCCAGGCGCCGGACTTCGCTACCAATCCCGGGTGCGCACCGGAGCCACAGTGGACCACCTGTAACAGGCCTTGGCGAGGATCCAGCCGCTATTCAGAATAAAAGTATCCCCGTTCGCCTGATTTGCGAACAATTGAAAAGCCGGCAGTAGAGATGAAATTAGGCTTCGTGAAACGAAGTAACACTGCGCTCGATGTCATTCTTCGACATCGGGACCTGTACGACAAGTTTGGTCGTGCCGAGCACGCGCAAAACCTGAAGGAAGAAGCTCATCCGAAACGTTCCTCGCAGTGCCTTGTGAGCAATTGATTTTTCCGTTTCGTCCATACCCGCTCCCTGCAGCAATTCCGCCAGACCACGGTAGGTGAGTCCGTGTCTGTGCAGCTCGTCCTTCAACATCTTCCTGCATTCGTAATCGAAGTCGACGCCCTCAAGAGCATCATTAGCCGACATAAAAACCTCCGAGTCCTCTTTCGCGAGCAAAATCTACTCGACACGCTGCGTACCTTGCGAGAAACCGTACTATTTGCCCCTCTTTTTCACGCTTCGACTGTACGCGCAGCACGAAGCGAGCTAATGTACGTCCCGAAGCAACCCAAAATAGGGTAAATTACCCATATTTGGGTTTATCCGGGTTTGGATACACCCAGATGTGGCCATTTTACCCTCGATGGAGGTGGTGAAGCACGTGTCTCGGATCAGGGGCGGCGAGGTCGTGATGGCCGGGCTGCTGGGCCATTCGTCCAAGGCGGTGTCGCCGGCCGGGCCGTTAGCGCACGCGTGCACAGGGCTCAACCATTGCAATCTGGTACTGGAGAAACAGGATGAAGATGCCGGAGCAGCCGAAGGTTGTAGAAAATCCCTTCTGGGTGCGGATGGATAGACGAGTCAACACGTATCACGCAGCTACTTCCAAACGCAGAGGCGTCGCGACCTTAAGACTCATAGATTTCGCGAAGGAGCCGCTCAATCCGGAGCAGTCGAGGCGATACGCCGTGTACGGAGACCTATTGGCCTGCTTTCTCATTCTTCAGGAATGGGACCCGGCCGTCGTGGCGTTTGGCATGGGCGAGGGCAAGCATCCTGTAACAAATCTCGATCCGGCCGTTGACGCATCGGCTCAAGTCGAGAGCAGGCTTAACACCGGCGAACGGGTGAAAACGACTTGCATCCAAGAACTGCCGACATCGCTCAATGGCAAGCGGCGCCTCGCGGCGCGGGAACGCGAGGCTGAGGAAAGCGGGTATTCGCACCGTGTATTTACGTACAACGATGGCATCGCGAACAGAATAAAGCTGGAAAACGCTGTTTTCCTCAACCCTATGCTTCATCGGGTTCCTGGTGAAAGATTCGACTGTCGCTACGAACGGCGCGTCGTAGACGATGCTCTTAACGTTCGCGAAACGACAACCCTTGGGTATCTGCAGGCGGCGGGAGGGGTTTCGATTGCCAGGATGCAGGGGACTGTTGCACGCCTGTTGCACTCAGGCGCTCTGGAGACTGTTCACGGCCTGGATCGCAGGCCTTTTTCCCTTATCAGCGAACTGCGCTGGGTAAACGATTCCATGGCGCCAGTACTCTCATGATCGATCTCAGCGCCAGACGCGAGTCCAGGTGCGGCCATGTGGCGCTTCGGCGCCGTAGTTTTTTCCTGTCACGAGGCTTAGGCGCTTAGGGCGATTTTGTTCAGCGGGTTCGGCCTGACGCTAAGGGCAGGGCACAGAATTGCTGGTCATTCACTTGGCCGAGTCGTTCATCGAGAGATGACGAAATTCGAGCAATGGCGTAGCGGCAGCAAAGACGACGGCAATCTTTTGAACGTATGTTCGATTAAAATAGGACTGCTACTTATTTATGGATGTCATCACGACGATGAACGACAACAGTCTGTTGTTCGAAAGGCCAAGGTGCTCTAGTGTTCCGTGGTGTGATGACAGTATCTTCGGGGGACACGGCACCAATTGGGTGGCGCGTGCTCTTTTCTTCGGGCCGGCGAAGAATTGGGTCCTTGTGCGGTCAGATGATGCGTCTTAGCGAAACGCCGGATGTAATTCCTCCCTTCTATCGCAGTTATCGCCATTGGAGGCCCATGTCATCGAGACTCAAGGTTCCGCGCCATTTGCGAGATACCTCCTTGTGGGCAAAGCCAGACGCCCTCAAGGAGATAGCGCTCGCAGCGACGACCAGTTACGGCGACCGCAAGCGGGCCATCCAGATGTACTTCGATGGCTGCAGTTATAGCGCCATCCTTGCCGAGACTGGCATTAAGGATCGGAGCGTACGCTGGTATATAGAGCGCTGCACGACGCCCGACCCATCGACGGGAGCAATCCATGGTTTCCTAGCGTGCCAGGAAGGCTTCCGGTTGGAGTCGTATAGGCGCACAGCGCCGTTCGTAGCTCACGACAAAACGGGCAACGCAGTAGGTTTACTCAAGCTAACACTTGAAGCCTTCCCGGCTGTCGAGAAAAAGTTGCTCAGCGAAGCGTTGCTTCTGGACGAGGATAACCAGCAGTACAAGATTCCGACCAATGAGCTTCTTGCGATTTTTCATGAGGCGCTCAAGACAGAGCTTGTGGCGGCGGGCATGGACTGGACTGTACATTGGCCATTCACGCAGAGGGACCGAGGCTACGAAGCACTACGTCGTTGGCGCAAAAAACTTCTTTTCACGCATCCTGCCGAGTACATCAAGGCGCATTTTGGACCGAAGGCTGCGAAGAAGCTGGAGGCCGGCACCCACGTACCCAGCCTGTTTGAAAATTTCCGGCCGCTATCGGTCCGTCAACTTGATTTTCACGAAGTCGACACCGCCTGTACGCTTGTTTTCCGGGATCCGAATGGCGCCGAATTCGAACGCGTCGTAGAACGGTTTCATCTTGGCGCGATTGTCACCGAGTATCCGGTGACTCTTGCAGGCTATGTGTTCGTATTCGCGCTATCACCGAACTCGGACGACGTCCTCGATCTGGTGCAAGCGTCAGTCTTTCCGGAAAAAAGAGAGGGCCCCGTGTCTTCGCTTTTGCCCAACGGCGCGGTGGTACTTGCCGGACAGATTGACGCGTTGTACGGGTCGGGCTTTTCTGAGCTGTTGCTGGACAACGCCTCGTACAACATCGCACTCAGCGCGTTGGGAACCATTATGGATTGCGTTGGATGCATGATTACCCTTGGGGCGCCAGGGAAATGGTGGTCAAGAGCGCTCGTGGAAAGGTTTTTTGGCATATTCGAACGGAAAACCAATCTGCTACTGCCGACGACCTACGGCAAGAGCCCGATTGATCCATTGCGCGGGGACCCGGCAAAAGCTGCGCAGAGGTTGAAGATTCGAGTAGATGATGTCCTGGAAACATTCGAGGCCTTCGCCGAGCAGATCAACACCCGGCAGGTATCTCACTCGACTCATGGGCAGACTGCCGTCAAGGCTATCGAAGCGATGCTGGAAAACGAATCTTTGGGCGTGTTTCCTCAACCATTGCCTTATTCTGAAACTGAGCCTGGTTGGACTTTCTTCGCGCAAGTAATCGAATGCGACGTAGTTGGTGATTCGTCCAACGGAACCCGCTGCTATATCAACCTCGACAATCGCACGTATACCAATACTAATCTGGGACTCAGATACGACCTTAAAGGCCAGACGCTAGTCGTTTGTCGACACCGGTGGAACGACAATCTGGTGGTTGCGACAGTCAAAGGAAACCCGGCAGATTTCGTAGGCTTTCTGGAACCCAACCGGAGGGCTCGTCGTTTTCCGATGCATCACCGTCTGGCGAAAATCATCAACCAGTTCTTCAAGGAAAGCTGGTTTGCAGGAATCGAAAAATCGGCTGGGCAGGTTTTGCTCGAGAAAAAAACAGCGGTAGCAAAAAAGAGTCCTGCGAATCGGGAAAACCGGGACGCGCTCGACGTTTTGCGGATGGTCGAAATGATGGAAAAGGCGGCTCGAGCCGCAACTCCCGCGCAGTCACCGGAGGTCGCCGATCTGTCCGAAGATGCTTCGAACGATAGCATGATGGAGCCAGATGACCGGCAGGCTCCGTCATTCGCACAGCCCGAACGACGCATCAAGATCGATATCAACCCTCTGAATCGCCTGCGAAAGATTGCGCGGCGTTTTTGACAAACACCCGTTTCTAGCGGTCACTGGAGAACCAAATGGCACTTGCCGCGAAAAAAGCTTCGAATCCCGCACCACAAAAGGATACAAGCTCGGACGATGCAATCGAGACGCCCGAGTTGGCATCGGTTCATCCGATGACGTCAGCAAAACAGCCGTTGCCGCTGACCACACCGAGTGATAGTGACTGGCTCGAACATCCGCTCACTTCCGCTGCATACCCGATACAGACGCCAATGGTTCAGCGACTTTTCAGTGACGCACGGATGGCCGTGAAGAACAACATTTCAGGCTGCTATTTCAAGGCATATTCAGGCGATGGCGTAACAGAAACGCTTAGATCCTTGCGTGAAATGCTTGAGGAATCTTTCGACAGAATCGCAGTGGTTTGTTGTGCGCTCAATCCAAATTCGACGGTCAATGAACGAAGGGTCGTTTTGAATTTTCAACTGGCGCTAACAAACTCTTACATTCCGTCAAAAGCAGTTGAAGATACGGAAGCCAGGCTCATCGTTAGATTCGAGGAGCTTGCACGGAAGGTCCGCTCCAAGGTAATCGTAATTTTGCTTGACGGCCTGCAGTACATTTCCGAAGAGGATGTCAGCTTCATTTCCAAGCTGCGTGCTGTATTGCATGATTCCGAGCCTCCGGTGGCAGTCGTTACTTTTGGGGGAGGTCACGATCCCGCCATGGATCGCATCGCCGAAAAAATCAAGGAAAGTGCACTGTCTCCGGAGGTCTGGAGTCAGGTCGTTGGTTTTCAGGTCCCGTTTACAGGGATTCGTTCAATGGATGACATACGAGATATTTTTGATGCGATCGATCAGGAGGAACACGGTGGTATCAGTTGGCCATGTTTTTTTCTGCCGATTGTGATGGGACGCACATTTACGTTGGCGGGGGAAGTAAAAAACTTCAAGGCTGCGTTCGACGATTTGACGAAGAAAAAATCCAGCAGCTTGTTATCGGTGGGCATCCCGAGCCGAGCTTTGTTTAAAACGGTTTCGATGTTCTTCGAATTTGCTTCCGGAATCGATCCAGAGGATCTGACAGACGAAGTTCGTACCAGATGTTGGCGTGAGGCCCTCCAGTGGATTCGCCTTATCGACGTTGTGCATGACAAAGCCTCAGCGGGTGTCATCAACGGCGGTATGCCGAACACGCCTGCGGGAGTAGCCTCGTAATGCCACGCGCTGCTCGTACCCGGGAAAAATGGACAGGGCTAGGGTTCGGTCCGCTTCCTGCGGAATCGAACATATCGCTCTTGGGGCGTTTTGCATATTTGAATGTATTACCCTCGTACATGCTCAGGAATGAGTTCGGGTACCGCCCTGGAGGTCGTGCACAAGGCTTCACCGGTACGTGCGGGGTAGACTCGGGCAAACTTCAGGCCGAAACGCGCTGGGCGCTTCCATTGCCAGAAAACGCAGCAATGAGGCAAAGGCCCAACCTCATCAAACACCTGTTCAGCCCGGACTTCAGATATTGTCCTGCATGCTTGGTCAACGGATATCATAGCTATTGGCATCAACTCGAAATGCTTGATGGGTGCCCTATACACTCAATAGCTCTTACGGATCGATGCTGCAATTGTGAAAACAAGGTTGGGTCGTGCGTCAATGCGCTGAGCCGTAGCGTCAATCTCTATGAGTGCCCGAGCTGTAGGAGACCTCTTGGAGGACATGATTTCTCGTGGGGCGGTCACGAGAAATTTCGAGACCGCCTTCTTCATCAGAACATGTTCAGTAGCCTGGAACAGTGGTGGAATACTGCCACTGGGTTGGAATCGGCTCAACAATTGCTCGTGCAGAATCTGGTCCGAAGCTGGTATGTGTGGGGGGATGTCAAGGCGGTTCTTCAGTTCGTCGTCCAACGACTGGCGCCATTGCCTGCGGGACTGCGATCTCACCCTCCCGATTCCGGCTTTTCCATGCTGCAGTGGACACTGCATCTGACTTCACAGTCACGTGCGCGAATCGACGGGATTTGCCGGACAGATCCGTACGCAAAGTCATCAGACACGGTGTACCTTAATACTCTCCTGGCTTTGCATCGCTGGGTCTACCCGCATGGAGCGGGAGCGCGAAGCGCTTCAATGATGCTCAAACTACGCGACGGCGGTCGCGTGTACGGCGAACACGACGATGCGCGGGAAATTGCTCTCGCATGGTATAGGCTCCTTCTGGAAAACAGCACGGCAACTCCATTTGAGTGGCTAAATCCTGCGAAGGCCCGTTTAAGCGCAGCACTACCGCTGAGGTACGTCGGGATCAAGCTTCAACGATTACCGGCTCGAGCACTATATCTAGGTATTTATGCTGTGCTGCTCGAGATCACGCGTCGTCAGCTCGGTTGCGATGGAGAGTTGCATCTTTTTGGAATTTCTGCGATTCCCTTCATTGTTCCTCTGGTATATCTTCCGTATAATCTTGAGCCGATCACGTGTAATAGTCGTTCGGATGGATTCGTGGTCTTCCCGGCCATTGCAGGCTTTGACCTGTCGACGCTGTGGCCGAGTTCCAACCGAATGGTCGGTGCCAATCCTACGCTGTGATTCCGTAAGTTCCCATCTATTGAGTTGGTGGGGCCGACGTGCACAAGTTAATTTGGCGATGGATTTTATCCCGGGAATCGCAGGAAAACTCCGTCCTTCAGGGCGTAGATGACTTGCGTCTCTGGAAACGAAATTCCCGGATTCAATCCGCAAGAAACTGCGCTCGGCGTGCCTGTCGGCGGTGCCTCAGGTCGCCAATGCCGGTAAGCTCGCGAAGGTGCATCAGCGCCTGGACCGCGTCCGGTCGCTGAAAAACCGGATGAGCGCGTATATCCATCAGAACCTGCCCGCGCACTTCGGGACACTGGCCGCATTCAAGACGGGATACACGCGGTTTCGCGCACCGTGCTCAACGCCTGGGAGACGCAAACGCTTTTTAACTGCATTTGCGGTGACTACGAGCGGGCGTGGAATCGGCGTCTACAGCAACATTCGTTCTTTGTGCAGGCGGGATGGTCCGGCGGGCGCTATGCCCGGCAGATAACCCGCAAGGCGCACGGCGTCACCCAGCTGTTGTATCTTCCCGGCGCACAGAAGCCCGGCGATTTCTCCCTGAAACGCCGACAGACGGATCTCACACGCGCCGCTTCGTACATGTTCCGGATCCACGACCTTGTGACGTTCGACGCTGAACAGGTCAGGGATGACGGGTTGCGGGTCACGTTCATGAGGCTGAAGCCCGAACCGGAGAAGTGGGCGCGGCTGTGCGCGTATGTCGAAGCGCGACGTGCCGGCGTACTAGCCCGGACGAAGCTGAATCACGACCGCACGGGCACACCCACACGATTCATCCAGAGATCGGCAGTTCGTGCCTGGTTGTCGATGAGTCAAACAGCAAGTACCGTTACTTTCTCAAGATTCCTAATACGGACAAAAAGAAAGATGGACACGTCTACCTGCCACTGCTTGTCGACCGCAAACGGATTGACCCTGCGACGCTGCGTACCGGTGCTTCGTTCCTGATCAAGGCCGCCGGGCGGAAGGTTCTCGTCACCATGACGTATGAAGCTGACGCACCGACGTCTGTGGCACGGGAACGTACGCTCGGCCTCGACGCAAACACGAAGCACAACCTGCTACGGGACTCGGAAGGTCGGGCGTATGACTACGACCGTCTCTACCCTGAAACGCTTCTGGGCCTGCTCGGCAGGCTTGATCGCACGGGCACGGCGAATCTTGACTATCGTGGCCGTGGGCGGCTGCGAAAGCTGCTTCTGCGCAACGAGAGGAACTCAAAACGATGCTGTCGAAGTGGGTCAAAGGCTGGGCCACTGAAGGTGTGACCGAAATCGTGCTCGAAGACCTGTCGATCTCGAAGGACGCGACATTCCTGCGGCATGAGCTGCACAACGTGAAATAGAGCCGGCTGCTCAGGCTGCTGCGCCTGTCGTCGCTGAGGAGGTGGCTCGCGTCGATGTGTGAGAAGCAGCACATTCGCGTGCACACGACTCACGCGGCGTATTCCCGCCAGGAGTGCCCGGAGTGTCACACTGTCGCCCGGGACAATCGAAAGACGCAGAAACAGTTTGAATGTATCGGCTGCGGCCTCAAGGCCAACGCCGATACGAATTCCGCCATTAACCTCAACCGCAGGCTGACCGACGATGTTCTGAGGGAAGCCCTGCATACGGTTGATGCTCATGGACGTCTATCACCCAAGCCTATGCGGTACAAGGCGGTGAAGCAGGCTTTGCTCGAGCGATGGCAACCCGCTACCGGTGGTTTAACTGAACCCCTTACATCGATAGTCGGGAGCAAACCAGCTCCATTGAATAAAGGCGCTTCAAGGGAAGCCTCGGCCTTCAGGCCGAGGTAGTTTCACATTGCAGTGCTCAGACAATCGGTGTTACCCGGGTCGGGCATCGTCTCACGACGTGAAATTGTGACGTATTCGGCGGAAACGGCCTAACACAGATTTATGATTTGCCGGCGATCGACCGGGACGGTGTGCCGGTGAGCCTTTACGGGGTATTCGCCGAACTTCTAGCGCAGATAAGGCACGGCAGTCCGCTGCGAAAGACCGGTGCATGCGGTGCGAACATTTTGACTGAGAAGTGTATCGTTTTTGTCAACGGTGAGGCTCAAACATTATTTAACACACGCCGACATCGTATTGATAGCCTTTGTCATGGTGGAGGGAGAGCATCCAACGCGAGGAGGGCTTCGCTATGCTGAGATGGATCGCAAACTGGGCTGTGCACAACGCACTCACCCCGGAGAAACAAGCCGAAAAGGTGCTACGCGAACTTCGCCTGGAGCTTTTCCAGGCGGAGCAACGAATCCTTGATGCGCAAATGCATGCGGATTACTATCGCGCACGCTTGGCCTTTTGCGAGGAGGTCAAAAAAAACGGCATCGAGCAGGTGGCCGACCAGCGCAAAGGTCAACAGGAAACATCACAAACGTTGCGACCGGGACTCAAGCTCACAGCTACACAATAGCAAGTCGGACAGAGGCCCTCTCGACCGCCAAACCGATTTCTCGCCATTCTCTTAAGGACACAGACATGAAGTCGAGAGTCGTCACACCACTTTTGATCGCTGCGTTACTTGGCACGTCGGCTACCACTTTCGCGCAATCACACCATGACGACCACGGCGGAGACTAGCCTTCGCACAACCGGCCAAACCCTGGTCACGGGGCGCCGCATGGAAATGGTCACGGGCCTGCTTTGCACGACGCATCGCGGGGGGGGCCAGGCGGCCCCATTCCTCATGACGATTGGCACAAGGGCGAGCGGCTTCCGGCGGAGTACCGCGATCGTAATTACGTCGTCGACGACTGGCACGGGCATGGACTGCAAGCGCCGCCGCGCGGGTATCAGTGGGTAGGCGTGAACGGGGACTACGTACTCGCTGCCATCGCGACAGGTGTCATCGCAAATGTTCTGCTTTCCGGGCATTAACCGTCCGGATCGATATCAATCGCTTTCCAAACCGCTAAACGTTACTCGTCCTGCCCATAGTGGGGATTGTGCCTGCCATTGTCCGGCACGGCCTTGCTTGTGTTGTATATAGGTTTACACGCTATCTTGGTTGTCTAACCGCAGCCGTTGCTGTTGATATTCACAGCTGGATGTAGCCCACTGCGTGGCAATGTATAGCATCAAAGTTAGCAACGTGGGCTTCTGGATATCTAGACACCCGATCGTGCGAACAGGAGAAGATGATGCACTGATTTTCATCCGTTTGAGCGCAGGGATAATGAGCCAATTTATGGTTCCAGCATCACCTGAAGCCGATAGATTACGAAGGGCCATTCATTGTCATCCCATGAAACGCTGTCTTTCCAAGTGGCAAATCGAGGTCAAATCCTTTGAGCTCGAGCGATAGCCGCGCCTCATCTTCCTCGGGGTCAAGTCGCCACGTAATTGTGGTATTCAGCGCGCTGTGAACGAACGAGTAGGAGAGTACGCTCATGCTCGACAGCTGATATTTCACAGGGCTGTTGGCCCCCCCTGGCCCATATCCAGCGTGAAGCGATGACCTACGATCGCGCGGACATCGCCGGCGGCCCACCACTTTGCATGAATTGCCGGATCAGTAAGCGCCATCCACGCTTGAAATGGCGAGTGCGGGATGACTTGCGTGATTTGGACGATTCCGGGTTCGATAATTTTATTTCCTCTGCCAGACTGTCACTCAGTGCGTCCATTCGGCGATTCCAATACAGTTCGAAGGGACGAAGCCATTCGACCGCCTCGGTTAATGCTGCTGAATCGAGCCCGTAAGGTCGCCGAGCGCTGGCCCATCACGCTGGAGATGATCGACGACATGGAGGCGCTGCTCGGCCCGGCGGCCGAGTTGTTCAAGGCAGCGAAAACGCGTGCCGCCGAGATGCAGCGCGCGTTCGAGGCGACGTTTGCAAGACGCAATGCCGAGGATCTTGAGCGGCAACGCGATGCGACCGAACTGGCGGCGTGCGAAGCGGCAGATCGGCGACGCGCGCCGCACGTCTGGCTCAGCTTTCTTCGCAGATCGCCGGTATGCGCCGCTCGTTGAGAGAGATGTACGCTCGCGTGATACGGCATGACTCGGGAAGCCGCGTGCATTCGCTCGCCTCGCCGGGAGGTCACGACATGACACTGTGGCGTGGATGGCGAAACGCACGAACTTACGTCGCTCAATCGACACCTGTGCATTGACGAAGACACTGGGCAAATCGGCTGTGTGCGTGTCGCCCATACGCGGATTGCCTTTGTTGCCAACTGTTTGCAAACTTCCCAAACGATTTTCATCGAAGTCACATATATCGGCTCGCGTTCGACGCGGAGAGGGCGGATGACCCAAAGCACGGTCGGAACCTTCGCGTGCGGCTGCTTGCGGCGGGGTCGTCACCTGTCTGCGAAATCAGTACGTAGTTTTCGCCTAGCTCGCCGACGATACTAGACGTCACAATTCCTAATCCAGTACGACTTTGGGCGCAAAAGATGTGCGCTTGGCTGGCCGCTAATCCTAGGGATTTCGAAGCCGCTATCCTTGCGGAGATATCAGCCGCCTTTCAAGTATCGGGCAAACCGTGTGGGTGACCAGGTCCACAGGTTTTTTCATGGACAGGGGAAAATGGTTGCGGCTCGTAATCGACCATGGAAACCCGGTCATTGTCGCGTCGGGAGTTCGTCCTTCGTAACACCGGATGCAGTTCGGGGTAGTGAAGCCGACTGCGCCGGAAAGCGTCAGATTCGATGCGGCCACGTGCGGAAGTTCAAGCCTGTACAGGTGATGATTCGACCGCCCGGTCGATCTCTATCAACTCGACGTGTTCCTGACCGTTGCGTCGTTGGGCAGCATGTCGGCGGCGGCGAGTGTGTTGGGCATCAGTCAATCCGCCGTTTCACAGACCACCGCGCAACTCGAGCATTCGCTCGGACTAGTGTTGATCGACCGCGCGCGGCGCCCGCTGTCGCTGACCTCTGCCGGACTTTATATCAGTCAGAACGCGGAGCCGCTGCCTGCGCTAGCACGCCAGATGAAGGCGGAGGCAACGGAAGTGTCGAAAAGCGAGGGACCGTATCTTCGCATCGGTATGATCGATTCGGTGGCCAACACGATTGGACCTTCGCTCATCCGATTGCTGGCGGATCGTACGAGCGCATTGTCGGTGCAGATCGGGATGGCTACCGCACAGGAAGAAGCGTTACTCGGACGCGAACTGGATCTCATCATTTCTACGAACCCGCTTGTCGACAACGCTGCTTTTCAGAACGAGCTTCTTTATGAGGAAAGCTTTGTTGCTATTGCAGCTCGCGACGCAAGCGGCGAAGACTCACCGAGAGCCTTGCAAGCGCTTGCCGTGGCATTGCCGTTCATTCGTTTTAGTCGAACCTCTACGATGGGTATTCGCATTGAACGGATCCTGCGGTACAACGATATTGATGCACCGAGGAAACTCGAAGTCGATCACGCGGATACTATGACGCTGCTGGTGGCGCAGGGCTTAGGGTGGGCCATCACGACACCAACTTGTTTGTTGCAGACCGGGACGCGATTTATCAATGCAATCGACCTGATTCCCGTTGCCCGAGGGAACTCCACCCGCTCAATCTATCTTGTCGGGCGTCGCGGAGAGTTTGTCACCTTGTCCAAAGATATTGCCATCGAGGTCAAGTCATCCTTGCAGGGGTTGTTAGATTTGCACCCTTGGTTGCAGCCCTTTGTGCCTTCGGATGGAACAGATGCCCCTGGCTAGCCGTTAGGCTGGGATCGGCCATGAAGCGACAATTGCGAGGCTCCGCCAAGCGGCCGGTCATCGGGCCACAGGCGCCATTCAACTTTGGACGCCCCGACGGATGAAACGCTGTAGACCGCGCGCGGCAGGAATTGGAGGCTTTGCAGGCGCAGTGCCCGCATAACCGACCCGCTCGACGTTGACCTCTGGACTAGCGCGATCTCGCCCGCACGCGAGGCGCTGATCGGGTTGCAACTCAAGGAAGATCTATGTGCATCTGCCGCCGTCGCAGCTCACGCTAACGGCGAGATAAGCGGTTCGGGTCGGCCCCGGCAGCTTAACCATTCACACGCCGCTTGGCGAAATTCGGCCAGTGTCATCCAGTGGCCAGAGTATGCAACGCAGCGCGATCTCGAACGCGAATCCGTCGGCCTTCCTTTGCAATTACGCCACGGCACGTTAGGGATTTCAGCACGCGCGAGACGGTTTCGCGACTGACTTTTGCCATTGCCGCGATAGTCGCCTGGTCTGGGAGTTCGATCAGGGGCGATTCATCCTTTTCCGCATTGTTGATCGCCGACTCGATGACCGCTGAGATTCGGGCGTTCGCGCGCGATAGTCCCTTCACCGCGTGACGTTCGACAAGATCCATAACCCGAATGGCCATAGAGTTGTTTAACGCGCACGCTACATTGGGCTCATTGAACAACTGCCGGGCGTGGGCTCGGCTGAAAAGCGCCACAGTACTTTTCCTGACGGCCGCGATGTTCCCGTGAATGGATGAGTTGCGAAGGATCGGCTCTTCTCCGCCCGATTGTCCAGGATTAATCACACGGACCGGGATTTCGCGACCGTCCTCGGAGAGGGTAGAAGTTCGCAATTGTCCCGATATAACGAGCACAAGTGGGGATCGCGGGTCACCCTGAAAACAGATGTAGTCGCCGGGCCCGAATTCGGCGATCCGGACCATCTCGCCGGCTCTCTTTACTACGTCGTCATCAGCCGTAGAAAAAAGGGTCTGCTTTCTCAGAAGTGTTTCCATCTGCGCTCGATTTTCGTTACGTCATCGCCTTACATGGCGACGCGAATTCTACAGATATTTAACATTTGTTGCATTTTGACCCAATTTGAAACAACTGTATTGTATTTGTAATATATGCTGCCGTTCGCGCAGGCCGAGTCTCTGCGACTCCTCGGCTTTATGCGGAAATTGTGCGTACATGTGTCGTGCATCGACAGGACGCCGATGTCGGCTGGCTTTCCTTGGTGGCGCGGCGGCGCTTGCCGGGGCGAACGGCACTGCGATCGACCGCGTCTGGCGCGATCATCTGCAAGTCAAGCCGGGCTGTCAGGACTATGTGTAGCGGCTTTCCTGCGACGATTTGCTACATTCAAAGCGCATGCCCCTGGCCCCTGACATAACGCCAGTAGGCGCAAACGAACGCATGCACTCTTCGTCGGTGACACAACATTTGGCAGCACGTGGGTTCTCGCAGCGGCGGAACATTGTGTTTCGTGCGAAGACGTCTCATGTTGAATGGTTACCCGACGGTCGATGCCTCTGGTCGAGCGGCACAAGCGGGTCTATTTTGTTGAAAAACTCGTAGCGCGCCGTTTTAGAACGGCTTGCAAAAAAATCGACCTCTCAGATCGACCTACAAACCGCTCGCGAGCATCGGTCAAGGGTAAAACGACCCCTGAAAACCTCGCGAGAATATCGGTCGTCGAGTTTTTCAACAAAATAGGTCGAACTAGGTCGGTCATTCGGGCTGAGTTTGGCCACCTATGGACGGAGGTCTCCTATCGCTTCCCGCACTCCCCAATATCATATGAGTTGCATCCCAATAGACGTTGAGACCCATCAAATTCGTCAGCGTGTCGGCTGCTGCCTTCATGCGTACCCCGACGTCCGCAATCGACGGCACCGGCGCGTCGTCGATTCTCTCGATATACGGGGTTGTGAGCGAGACTATCGCATGCCCGCTACGCCCAAAAACAGGATATGCCAGATTACGTACGCCCTTCACCTGTCGGCTGGGCATGCGCGCAAAGCCATGCTGGCGAATCTGAGCCATGTCGCGCTGTAAGGTCTCCGGGTTGACCATTCGCTCTCCGTCGACAGGCACATGAAGTGCCAGCATCTGATCGCGTTCGTTATCCTCCTGAAACGCCATCAGCACCTGGCCGGATGCGGTGTCACGAACGTTATTCATCAGAGGAAATAATGACCAGCGAAAATCTCGAATTTTTATACGGCGTTGATTCATCCACGAACGAAGACGTCGCTTGGACTGATATCAAGTCCATGTGGCAGGAATTGCAGGATCCCACTATTGCCCCGGATCCTCCAGATGAGCCTCGATCAGGCACATTCTCGCAGCGAGAGCCGCGAGCGCAACGAAAGGCAAGTGCCTCGCCCCGTCAGTAAGGAGGTCCGGATCGTGCGGCGATGTGTCGTCAGCCACAGCGGTCGTCGTCAGACAGCAGCTACGTTCGCAAAACACTCGATAGAATCGCCATGGATTGCGAGAAGGCTAACGGAGCCACAGCGCAGTGGGGGCAGGCTGTCTCGCGTGCTGCCACAGCATTTTCCTGAACATTGCGGCAGCAATCACAAATGCCGAAAGCAATATAACCGGGATACGCTTGCGGTTGCCCGCTACGGCTTGTGCCTACGGCACCTCTCAGCCCTTTTCAACGAGGCCAGTGGGCGTGCGACAGCGCTGTATCGGAAAACATTACCGAATGCCCAATCTCCCGTCCTGCAAGCTTCCGGAGTGATTTCAAGATTGTTGAGGTGCGTCGGCAACACGGCATCTGCGGCGTCTGCACTGGCGCTCTGCAGTTTCGCAGCCCGGCGAAATAGACCGAGCGCGTGGTAACCATCACAGCGCAACGATAGCGAAATCTGCCCATTCGACTTCACCCGAACTCTCATCTCCAGCAAATCCGAGAAAACTCGGCACCGCCTTCGCGGTACCAGTTACAACCTGACTACGAAGTGAGCCGTTGGCGCCGCGTGTGCTGGCAGGCGTCCCCTCAACTCAATCTATCCTTTGTATCTCGATTGCGTAATCCGGTTCGTCACATGCGTCCGAACCGGTTAGCTCCGTTCGACGAGACGAAGCCCGGTATATCGTGGGGTGCACCGATTCGCTAGACCTACTTGCTCAGTCCTTGTAGCCTTGCCGAGCCAGTAGCTTCCACACGCCATTGCGCTTTTGCCAGACTAGCAGCACGTCAAAATCGACTTCCGAAAACTTGCCATCCGACTCTGTTGTACCGGAGAAGTGATCACGTACGACAGCGTTATCGCCAGTGACCATCGTCGTCGTGTGCGTAAGATCGATTCGTCGGTAACGAGTCTGTCCACTCGCAATAGTGTCGATAAACGCTGCCCGGTCCTGCACCCGGCCATTGGAATGGCCATAAGACAGCGCCTCAGATGTCAGGTCTCGCATCTTTTGCGGGTCGCCGGCGATCATCGCAGCACTCAAACGGTTCATTGCATCGTTGACGGCATATTCATCGGAGGTGTTTGCGGAAGCGTCTAGGAAGATAAGGCTACCCGCGACGATCAGAAGAAACTTTTTCATTTCGAGAGGTCCCTTTGAAATTCGGTTCGCTGCGAACGAGCGTATTACCACCTTACGCTTGACGTCACCAACAATGAACAGATATCGAATGATTTATGGGCGCCACGATCTGGCAGCGAGACTCCATGAAACGAGTTGGCAGGTCGCAGGCCAAGAGCGGGGCGGCTTCGGCGCTTTCATTTTTTCGATGAGTCTTCCGGGCCTGGGCGGTGACGCTAATTCCTCACAGTATCACCAGATGGAAAATATTGATTTGACGATTGTAATCATAATCCATCAAAAGTTCTCTTTTCCGGAGAAGAAAATAACTGAAAAATCTGGCTGCCACGGTTTCTGACTTATCGTGTCTTGACTCTGGCGGATTCCGCTGTGGGGCAAGGCTTCAGGCGGTCGCGAAGCTCGATTCAGGAGGATGTGTTACGAGACAAGGCAAGGCAAGGCACTTCTGAGGATGCGTGTGCTTAGCTGTCCCACAACGAGAGACCGATACTCGCGAACACCATTTGTCCGTTGCGAAAGCGGATGACGCTTGCCTTGAACGGGGGCCAGCCGGACGAGCGATGTGCGCCTGACGAGAGAGCCATGTGTCGATACGGTTGTTTGTCCGTATAGGCACACGCTCAATCTCCTTAAAAAATCAGAATATTCCCGCTGCGCTGTCGACATGAGCCCTTCATCTCCGGTCTGAAGACCGAGGTTTTCAGGCTATGCCGGGATAAATCTTTTAATCTCGCGTTTCTTTCTTTTGACCGGTGTAAATCGAATCTGGTGTCCGAGCAAAAATCTCCCGCACCATCGGCTCAAAGAAGGACAACGGCAATGCGTCAGCATTCTTCACGAACGCTGGTCCGTCGTATTTCTCGCAAAATTCGACCGTACGCGCGTACAGATCCGGCTGATCTCGAAACCGCTCCCGCATGTGCCGATCAAGCCCGAGATAATGGAAAAAATAATATCCCTGGAATATTCCGTGGTGCTGGACCATCCAAAGATTTTCCGCAGAAACAAAAGGCTTCAGGATGGCAGCCGCGATGTCATAGTGGTTGTAGCTGGCTAGTGTGTCTCCAATGTCGTGTAGTAGCGCGCAGACCACGTATTCAGTGTCTCGCCCGTCGCGGTAAGCCAGCGTCGCGCATTGCAGACTATGGTCGAGCCTGTCGACTGGAAAACCACCGTACTCTCCTTCGAGCAGTTTCAGGTGCGCGAGCACGCGTTCGCCCACAGATGTGTCATAGGGCTGCGCCTCGCGGCTGATGACGTCCCAGTCGCGTTGGGTGCCGAGCGAAATATCGGAGAAAGTCGCGCGCTCTCCGTTAGGTTTGTCGTTGAGCATCTGTCGTGATTGTCTGTGCGAATAAAGAGAATTTGATTTGCCTGGGCTGACTGTCGCTGATGCAGTCGACGCAACAGCACGCTGTTGATTTTCAATCTGCTGCAGATGCAGAGTGATCGGTTTTGTATCCGAAGTAGGCGGTTTCGAGCGCTTCGCCGTCGCCGAGTTCGGCGCCCAATTGATTCAGAACGACTTTGCCATTACGCAAGACGGCCACGCGATCAGCCAAATCAAGCACTCGTGCCGTGGATTGCTCGACAACCAGGAGTGTGAGTCCCGTATCGTTAAGCTTTTTGAGGCTGTCGTAGACCTGGTCGACAACGAGCGGCGCGAGGCCAAGCGATGGCTCATCAATCATCATCAGTTTGGGTTTGAGCAGAATCGCCCGGGCAATGGCGAGTTGCTGCTGCTCTCCACCGGACAGATAACCCGCCGCGCCCTTGAAGCGCTTTTCGAGAATCGGAAAGGTCTCAAGCGCTTTTTGAAGGTCATCGTGAACTTCTGCGCTGTCTTTTCGGTGCATCGCGGCTAGACGCAGATTTTCTTCCACCGTCAGCGTCGCGAAGATGTGCCGTCCTTCCGGCACGAGCGCAAGCCCATTGAGGCACAGACGCTCTGGTTGCTCGCCAAGAATGCTCTTGCCGTCGAAGTCGATGCTTCCCGTGCGCGGCTTCAGCAGGCCGGCAATGCATTTAAGCAAAGTCGACTTGCCGGCGCCGTTTGGGCCGACGACAAACGTGATTTCGCCTGCTCGCACTCTGAGGTCGATGCCCTTAAGCGCTGACAGTTGCCCATAAGACGCGTGCAAATCCTTGATGTCAATCATCAGTCCCTCCGATCCGAAATTTGAGTCAGCGGTATTTGCGCGAGGATTCGCTTCGCTCCGCCTAGGGTTGACCCGACCCATCCCAAAAAGCGCTTGACACGAATTATTGTGCCTCTAATTATAGCAACTGTCCACAGTCCACAGTGGTCGGAGTGCAGAAGGATGAAAAACACCTGATGCGTCGGCCGGCCGTCAACTCGTAGAGGAATGAAATGCGCAAGCTCTTCAGTAAGGCTATTGCGGTAATCACATTGCTCGGTGCGGCGATGACGGCGGGCATTCCCGTCGCCTACGCCGCCGATGCGCAGCCCATCACCATCGGCTTTGCGATTGCCGAGTCCGGGTGGTTGCAGAACTACGATGCGGCGCCGTTCAAGGCTGCGGTGCTGAAGATCGACGAGATCAACAAGGCGGGCGGCTTGCTGGGACGTCCGGTGACCTATCGTGTCATCGATACGAAGACGGATCGCGAGCGCTCGGCGAGCGCAGGCGCAGAACTCGTTCGCGCAGGTGTCAAATTGCTGGTCGTATCGTGCGATTACGACTTCGGCGCTCCGGCTGCGCTTGCCGCGCAAAAAGCCAAGATCATTTCGATGAGCCTGTGCGCAGCCGATCCAAAAATGGGCGCGCAGGGCGTCGGCGAATACGCGTTCACGGCAAATAGCGCTGCCCAGTCCGAAGGCATTGCAATCGCGGAGTATGCGCAAAAGAAGCTGGGTCTCAAGAGTACCTACGTTCTTGAGGACACGGCTATTGAATATACGAAGTCAGGTTGCGCGGGTTTTCGCGCAGCGTGGGTGAAGGGTGAGGGCAAAGACACGCTGCTCGGTAACGATGTATTCAAGAACGACGACCCGTCGATCGCCGCACAGATCACGCGCCTGAATTCATTGTCGAAAAAACCGGATTCGATATTTGTATGCAGCTATACGCCGGGGGGCGCGTCGGCGATCCGCCAATTACGTGCCGCAGGAATCAATGTGCCGATCCTCGGTACGACGGCGATGATCGACAACTACTGGCTCAACGCGGTCCCCAATCTGAAGGACTTTTACGTACCGGCATTCATGTCGCTGTACGGCGACGACCCGCGTCCCGCAATGCGCACGTTTGTCGACAACTTCAAGACGCGGTGGGGACAACCACCGGTTTCGTCGTACTCGGTGCTTGGCTATAGCCTCATCGAGCAATGGGCTTATGCAGTGACGAAGGCGAATGCAACAGATTCGGACAAGGTGCTCACTGTCATGAACAGCTTCGACAACCAGCCGTTCCTCGTCGGACCGACGTCGTATCGCAATGACCTGCATATTCAGGTGAATCGCCCGTGGCTGATTATGAAGGTGTCGAATGGTTCGTTCCATGCAGTCGAGTTGTACAAAAACCAGCTCACGCCGGATACGAAACTGCTCTTTCGCGTAGGCAGCTAAGCGCGCACCTTAAAGCGAATTCACCCTCAGGGACGCCTCTTTCCGGGAACGAAGACGACATGACAGCAGATAAGGTATCGCGCCTCGTGGCAGAAGGTGTCCATGTGTCCTTCGGCGGTATCGCGGCGTTGACCGACGTAAACCTAGCGCTCACGCAGGGCGAGGTCTTTGGGTTGATCGGTCCCAACGGCGCGGGGAAGACCACGATGGTCAACGTGCTGAGCGGTTTTCAGCAGCCAACGCAAGGCGGCATGATGCTGGATGGCGTCGCCGTTGGCGCCAGGGGGCCGCATCGAGCCGCGCGCGCAGGCATCGGGCGAACCTTCCAGGCCGGACGCCTGTTTAAGGACCTGAGCGTCAGTGAAAACCTTGCTGTGGCAGCAATGGGAACCGGGCTCAGCGCAAGCAAAGCGAGAAAGCGCGCGGCGGCCATTCTCGACTGGATGGGTTGCGTGGACATGATCGATCGTCGCTGTGACAGTCTGTCGTATGGCAACGAGCGACGCATCGGGATCGGTCGTGCACTCGCGCTCGATCCGGCGTTTGCGTTGCTCGACGAGCCCGCATCCGGCATGAACGACGCCGAATGCGACGCGCTGATGCATCTGATCGCATCGATTCCGCGCGACTTTGGCTGCGGCGTGCTGCTGATCGAACACAACATGGAAGTCATCATGGGTGCATGCCAGCGGATTCACGTACTCGATGGCGGCAAGAGCATCGCCGAAGGAAGTCCCGCCGACATCCAGCGCAACGCAGACGTGCGCCGTGCTTATCTCGGCGACAAGGCGAGCGTGCGGCAATCTCAACCGAAGGTGGTCTGATGTACTTCGCTCAAACCATGGTGGATGCCGCCGCGCTAGGCAGTCTCTACGCACTCGTTGCGCTGGCTATCGGCTTCGTTTTCAGCATCATGCGACTGATCAACTTCGCGCAAGGAGACTACATTACGATCGGTGCCTATTCGCTGATCGTGCCGACGGCGGGTGCCACGCCTGCACTGATGTTCGGCGCATTGCCGATCCCGCTGATGCTCGGCGCGATCATCGTGTTCGTCGTGCTAATCGCGCTGATTACCGAGCGCATCGCGTTCAGGCCGCTTCGACAGACGAATCCGGCGACGCTGCTCGTGTCGTCGTTCGCGGTCAGCTATTTTCTGCAGCATCTGGTCATGCTCGTGTATACGAGCCGGCCGAAGTCAATCGACATCAGTCATGGTCTGAATGAGGCCGTGAGCATTGGCGCGTTGCGCATACCCGGCACGCAGCTGTTCACGATGGGCGTGTGCGTCGTACTGCTTGTTTCACTGCTGGTGTTCTTGCGGCGCACGTCAATGGGGATCCAGATGCGCGCGGCGGCGGAAAACTTCCAGATGGCCCGCCTGGTCGGCGTACCGGCGAATCGTGTGATCGCGATTGCGTTTGCGATCAGCGGCATTCTCTCAGGCGCAGTTTCATTGCTGTTCGTCATGCAGACGGGCACGCTCGACATCCGTATGGGCACCTTGCCTGTTATCTACGCGTTCTTTGCGACGGTGATTGGCGGGATGGGGTCGCTCGCCGGTGCAGTGCTGGGTGGGTTCATTGTCGGATGTTTTGGCGTGTTTCTGCAGGCCTATCTTCCTTCTGACCTTCGCCCGTTTCGCGACGCTGGCGTGTTCGGTCTCGTCATTCTGATGTTGCTCGTCAAGCCAAATGGACTCATCGCCAACAGCACCAACCGGGAGCGTGTGTGATGTCGACGCCTGAAAATGCTGGATTCAACGGATACCGCGCACCGGATACGTATATCACTGCTTCGCCGCTCGCCGCGTGGTCGCCGGTGCTCTGGATCGCTTTACCTGTGCTGATTGTGGCTTTCGCCGTAGCGCAGTTCGGCAGCCCCGAATTGCAAAGTATCATCACGTTAACCCTTATCCGCATTGTGACGGTCGTCGGGCTGTACATCTTTATTGGCAACTCGGGAATCATCTCGTTCGGCCACGTCGCATTTATGGCCATTGCGGCTTACGCGACCGCATGGCAAACCTGTTGCGAAATGCTCAAGCCAATGGTGATGCCAGGGTTGCCCGCATTCCTGCTCGAACGCAGCCTGCCGATCTGGCTATCCGGCGCGACGTCCATCGCGCTCGCGTGCTGCGTTGCACTGCTAGTCGGGCTGGTGCTGATGCGCCTGTCGGGCCTTGCCGCCTCCATTTCGACGCTCGCCGTACTGTTCATCTTCAACACGGTCTACTCGAACTGGGACAGCGTCACGATGGGTACCGCGTCGATTGTCGGTTTGCCTGCTTTCGTGACGGCGCCCATTGCGGCACTTGGTGCAGTGCTTGCGCTACTGGTCGCGTTTCTTCACCAGAAGTCACGCTGGGGCCTGCTATTGCGGGCAAGCCGCGAAGACGAGGTCGCAGCGCGCGCCGCAGGGATTTCACTCTATTGGTCACGACTGATCGCCTTCACGATCTCCGGCGCCGTGATGGGCATGGCGGGGGTGCTGCAGGCTCATTTCGTCGGTACCGTTTCAACCGATTCATTCTTTCTCGATCTGACGTTCATCACGCTTGCCATGTTGATCGTTGGAGGAATGCGCAGTCTGGCGGGCGCAGTGGTGGGCGTGGTCGTCGTGCAGGGGATCACCGAGGTGTTCCGGCACTTCGAGTCCGGTGTGACGGTGGCGGGCATGCAACTGTCGTTGCCGAGCGGTGTACAGGAACTGGTGCTCGCTAGTGCTATGTTACTGATTCTGATCTATCGACGAGACGGCCTGATGGGCGGCCGCGAGCTCTCGATAGGGAATCTACTGCGAAGAAAGTCAGGAACGACCCAACCATGAACACCACCATTCCGAAGTCGACCAGTGAGCCGCATCTGCTGGACGACGTGGTCATTGATAACCGCATGCTGTCAGAGCAGGTCGCGACGCACCTGTTCCGTCAACTCGTCAATGGACGGTTGCGAGGCGGCCAACGGATCAACGAAGCGGAGCTTGCCCGAACGCTTGGCATCAGCCGCAACCCGATTCGCGAAGCAATCCGAAAGCTGGAAGAGCGCGGACTGCTGGTTTCGTCCCCACGACGTGGAACGTTCGTACGTTCGTTTACCAAGCGGGACATGGCCGATATTTTCTCGTTTCGCACCGTCGTCGAAGGATTTGCGATCCGTCAGGCGTTGCCGCGCATGACCGACGATGATCACGCTGATTTGAGAAGTATCGTCCAGCGCATGGCTGACGCGGCCAACGCCGGGCATGAAATGGATCTCGTAGAGGCCGACATCGCATTCCATCAACGAGTCTGCGAGCTATCGGGCAATAGCCAGACACTGCGCGCTTTCATGAATATTCGTGCGGAAGTGCAGATGTCGATCACGCTGGTGGAACACCGATTTGAAAGCCTTGAAGCGGCGGCTGTCGATCACTGGCCGATTGTCGAGGCCATCGCGACGCGCGACATCAAGAAGGCAGTAAGGGCTTTGGAAGAGCACATCCAGGACTCATGGCAGCGAATTTCCGCTGCCTACCCCGACAACTAGCCGCACATCGCGGCGTGTATCTAGGAGAGCGACCAAATGCAGGGCATCGACATCATTGGTATCGACATCGGTGGCACGTTTACCGACTTTGTCGCGTATGACTCGGCATCAGGCACCATCCGTAACTGGAAAAACCTGACGACGCCGAAAGAGCCTATCGAAGGCGTACTGCAAGGCCTCTCACAGCACGACAACCTGGCCGGCGTGGGTAAGATTCGGCTCGGCACCACAATCGCCACCAATGCGCTTCTGACACGGCGCGGCGCGAAGATCGCGTACGTCACTACCGAGGGTTTCCGCGATGTGCCCTTCATTCAGCGCGGCGACCGGCGTAGCCACTACGACATCACATGGATCAAGACGAAACCGCTGGTAAATCGTAGCGAATGTTTTGAAGTCCCCGAACGGCTTTCTGCGAAGGGCGAGGTCGTACACGAACTCGACGAGGCCGCTGTTCTCGAACTGGCAAGGCGAATCAAGGCTGATAGTACGATTGAAGCGGTTGCGATCTGCACGCTGTTTTCGTATATCGATCCGCGTCACGAGCGTCGCATCGGAGAGATTCTGCGACAGGAATTGCCTGATATGCCGATATCGGTCTCGTATGACGTGCTGCCGAAGTGGAAGGAATATGAGCGAGCCTCGACGACGATCGCGGACGCCTATCTTAAGCCCATCGTGTCACGCAACTTTAACCGGATGCACCGGCATCTTGAAGAAATCGGTCTTGGCGACAAGGTTGGCGTGATCAAGTCGAACGGTGGTGAGTCAACGTTGCGCAGGGCGGCTGAATCCCCCGTTCAGATGACGCTATCCGGGCCCACTGGCGCGGTGGTCGCGACGCGCGCGGTTGCGCAACTGACAGGCATCAAGAACCTGGTGACGTTCGATATGGGGGGCACTTCGACTGATTGCACGACGGTCGTCGACGGCATGGAGCACGTCACCACTAGCTTCGAGATCGAATGGGGACTGCCCATCCAGATTCCGATGATCGACATTCATACAATCGGTGCGGGCGGCGGTTCGATTGCATGGATAGACAAGGGTGGCATGTTGCGCATGGGCCCGCAATCGGCGGGCGCAGATCCCGGGCCGGCTGCTTACGGTCGCGGAGGCGAAAATGCGACAGTGACGGACGCGAATGTCGTGCTTGGCCGCATCAATCCCGACTATTTCCTTGGCGGCAAGATGAAGCTGGACGCCGACGCAGCGCATCGCGCAGTGAAGGCGGTTGCGGACCAGATCGGGCTGGAAGTCGACGCTGCCGCTTACGCAATGATTCAGATCGCTAACAACAATATGCTTGGCGCGCTGCGAACCGTGCTGCTGCAACGCGGCCTCGATCCGCGTGACTTTACGCTCGTCGGTTCGGGTGGAGCAGGCCCCGTGCACATCTGCGACCTGATGGAAATCAGCGGCATTCCGCAAGGCATGGTGCCGAACTATCCCGGCCAGTTTTCCGCTTTCGGCTTCATCATGACGGACGCGCGCGTGGACCGGCATCGCACGGTCCAGCAAGTGTCGTCGCACTTCGAATTCGAGCGCGTTTCTGCTGCGGCAAAAGACCTTGCCGAAGACGCGCTCAACGAGTTGAGGGAGCAGGGTTACGAAGAAAACATCGAGCTTTATCGCTCGGTTGAAGCGCGCTATCTCGGCCAGAACCACGAGCTTGAGGTCGTCGTGAATGGCGATGTGTTCGATGCGCAGTCGACGGACGAACTGTGGGCAAATTTCCATCAACAACACGAGGCCCGCTTCGGCTTTGCGATTCCCGGTGAGACGATCGAACTCGTCAATCTCAAAGTGACGGCTGTCGCAATCGCCGGCAAGCCGGTGCTGAAAACGCTGCCAGACGGTGGCGGCACACCGGCGTCGAGCGGCAGCCGGCGCGTGCGTTACGAGGACGGCTGGATTGATACGCCCACTTACGATCGCGACACGTTCAGGCAAGGGCAGGTGATTGCCGGTCCGGCGATTATCGAAGAGAACGCGTCGGTGACGATTCTCCGACCCAACCAGACGCTACGGGTCGACCCGTACGGCAATCTGATCATTACGGCCTGAGGAGAAACACGATGGACATGATTACCATGAACATCCTCGAATCGACGATGGTTTCCATCTGTCGCGAGATGGGCATCACACTGATGAAGACTTCGTATTCAACGATCTTCAACGAGGCACTCGATTTCACCTGCGGGCTGGCGGACCTCGACGGCGACATGATTGCGGTAGCCGATTATTGCCCCGCGCAGATCGGCGGCATGCCGCTGCTGATCAAGTCGTGCCTGAAGGAAGTGGATATGGATGAACTGGCTGACGGCGACATCATCCTGCACAACGACCCGTATCGCGGTGGTTTGCACACGCCCGAGCACACGTTTTTCAAGCCGATTTTCGTCGACGGCGAAGTGATGGGCTGGGCCGTTGCGATCGGCCACCTTGCAGAAGTGGGCGGCTCCGCACCAGGCGGCTTCTGTGGCGAGGCCACCGAAATATTTCACGAAGGACTGCGTATTCCGCCCGTGAAGATCAAGACGAAAGGCAAAGACAACCGTGACATCTGGAAGCTGCTGCTCGCCAACGTGCGCACGCCGCGCGCAAATTATGGTGATCTGCGCGCGCTGATTGCTGCTGTCGACCTCGGCGAAAAGCAGATGAAAGCCGTCTTTGCGAAGTATGGCAAAGATAAAGTGCGCGAGAACGTCCGCGATTTACTGCTCTACTCCGAGCGCCGCATGCATGCAGAACTCGAGGCGATACCGGATGGCATCTACGCATTCACGGATTTGATCGAGAGTGACGGTATCGACGCCGGACGCACGCACAGAATCTCCGTTGAAGTGCACAAGATGGGTGGCGAAGTTGTGATTGACTACACGGGGTCGTCCGAGCAGGCTTCAGGTCCAATCAACGCGACGCTGGGCGTGTCAACGTCGGCGGCCTACAACGCGATCCTGCACATGACCGATCCGTCGATTCCGCGCAATAGCGGCTGCTTCCGACCGATTCGCATCGTCGCACCGCCGGGCACGATCGTGAACGTCGATTTTCCCGCGCCGGAAGTAGGAGGCAATACGGAAACTCATCCGCGAATCGTCGGCGCGATCCTAGGCGCCATGGCGGATGCGGTGCCTGGCCGCGTGATGGCTGCCGAAGGCGCGACGCACTGTAATTTCGTGTTTGGTGGCGTGGCTGCTGACACCGGTGAATACTTTGCCTGCTACGACCTGGAGGCGGTTGGTTGGGGCGGCCGCGCATTCGCTGACGGAAATGATGCGGTCGATTCGATCAATGGTAATTGCCGCATCACGCCAGTGGAAGTCTACGAAACGCGTTTTCCATGGCGTATCGAGAAGCTCGCGTTCAATCAGGACTCGGGTGGTGCGGGCGAGTATCGCGGTGGCCTCGGGTACTCGAAACAGATGCTCTGCCTGAATGAAACGATCACCGTCTCGCAGATGACGGACCGTCACGAATTCGCGCCGTGGGGATTGAATGGAGGCCTTGAAGGCGGTCTGGGTGCGACGCTCGTTCAGAAGGCAGGTACGTCCGGCTGGCAGACTATGAAAGAAGCGTATGGCAAGGCGTCGTCGAGCCGGTATTCGAATGTCGCAATCCGCGAGGGAGACCGCGTCACACTCGTAATGCCGGGTGGTGGCGGGTACGGCGATCCGGCTAACCGTTCGCCGGAAGCTATCACCGATGACGTACGGAACGGATATGTCTCCGCCGCTGCGGCGCAAAAATACTACGGTCACGAGGAACGCTGATCATGAAATTCTCCCAGAACGGGTTGTACATCGAGAAGTATGTGAAGTGCGCCAACTGCGGCACATTGATTTACACGAACGACCGCGAACAAATGGCGCAGACGGTCGAACAGGATGGACGGATTATGTGTTCTCAGTGGTGTGTCGATTGGGCGGAGGCGCGTACTCAGCGCCGCCGGGAAGCTGCTGAGCAGTGAGAGCGGAGATCGGGGTGTCGCGTACGCGATGAGGTCTGCGGGACATCCCGGTAAGCGGCATGAGGACGACGTGATGGATGAGGACTGTACGCAATGAACGCCACCCCAAATAACGATATGAGCGTCGATGAATGGAGTGCCCGGTGCGATCTTGCAGCGCTCTACCGGCTGCTTGCTCATTTCCGGATGACTGATCTCATTGATACGCACATCTCGGCGCGCGTACCGGGTGAAGAGGGGCGTTTTCTGATCAATCGCTACGGCGTGTTATTCGACCACATGCGCGCATCTGATCTGATCAAGGTCGATATTGACGGCGGAATTGTCGATCAGCAGGGAGTCGTCGGCGTAATCAACAAGGCAGGCTTCAACATCCATGCTGCGATTCACGCCGCACGAGAAGACGTCGCGTGTGTGGTTCACACTCATACGTCTGCTGGTATTGCCGTCTCGGCTCAAGAGGAAGGGCTGCTGCCAATGAGCCAGCATGCGTTGAAGTTTTACAATCGGGTCGGGTATCACGATTACGAAGGAATCGCGCTCGATGTGTCAGAGCGTGCGCGTTTGACGCGCGACCTTGGCCGGCATATGGTGATGATTCTTCGAAATCACGGCTTGCTCGCAGTGGGTCGTACCATTCCTGAAGCGTTCAACCAGATTTACTTTTTGGAGCGCGCGTGCCAGGCACAAGTCCAGGCACTCGCGGGCGGAAGACGGTTGCGATTTCCGTCACCAGAAGTTTGCGAGTTGGCGGCTCGTCAGTCTGAGACCGAGATCGATGAGAAACTTGATGTGCTCGCGTGGTCGGCGGCGCTCGGACTGATTGCCGACCAGAGAGACGTCTATTGCGAATAGGTTTGCGCACCTATGCTCGGCAGGAAGGCTGGTTTTCCACGAAGTTCGCCATATTTGTCTAACTTTGAGCCGTTAGCATCGCAATAGTGTGCAACCGGTAGATGTTTGCTAGATGCCGAATCGTAAGCAGTTTCCAAGGTGAGTCATTCCTCAATAGTAGTTAAAGACCTATCGTACATACCCGGCTTCGTCTTTTTCGTTCTATCTCTAGATAAATCGGGATCGCTTATAACCGACGTCCAGCGGCTGCCATCTGAGCGCGCGGAAGGTGCTGAACGAAACCAGAAGGCGAGGGAGAGGCCAGACGGTTGACGGCGGTTTTATTGAGCGCATCGAGTCTTCATTTCACAAAGAGTGCTGACTCCGGTAACCTACTCGCCATCTTATCGCCCGCGCGCGACGCGACATCTATTCTGGCGGATTCGCATTGCCGCCGAGGTGCCGGTTGAAAGCTTACCGATGAGCGCATGAGCGCTGAATTGCTCTGGATGATGGAGCAAAGCCCGAGGGCGAGACAGACGAGTCGGTCGCGCTGCGGATCCAGGGGCGGCGGTGTCTCGGTTTGGCGAGGCCTTTCAGTGGATAGATTCTCGACCGAAATCGCCTACAAAGGTTCTTCCGTCGCACTTTCGCGACTCTGCATTTGTTAAAGTGCGGTCTTTCGACGGGAGTACGAGTATGCGCCAGATGTTCTCCGCTGCAATCTTCGACATGGATGGCCTGTTGGTCGATTCAGAGCGTGCGATCATGGACGCGTGGATCGCGGTGGGGGCGGATCTTGGAATCGCATTGTCGGCTAGCGACTATCTGCCGATTATCGGAATGTCGCCTTTGGAGTGCGAGCTGATTCTGACTGAGATGCTCGGCGGGGCCGCTACACTTCGCGAGATGAAGACCCGAGTTCGGCAACAGCTGAGCAAGCCGTCCGCGCATCCGATATTTCCGTTGAAGTCTGGAGCACGAGCACTGCTGACTGAGTTGTCGCAAGCAGGCATTCCATGCGCTGTCGCGTCTTCTTCCTCAGTGGATGAGATTAAATCGCGCCTTGAGCGCGTTAGCGTGCTTGAATTTTTTAAGGCGATCGCCGGCGGTGATGAAGTCGTTCGGGGAAAGCCTGATCCGGCGGTCTACAGACTTGCAGCCCACCGACTGGGTGCGCCGGTGGGCGCCTGTCTAGTCTTCGAGGATAGCGATAACGGCGCTCGCGAGGCCGCTCAAGCCGGCATGGCGGTAGTTATTGTTCCCGATCTGAAACTACCGGCTACTGAGGTCGTTGAAATGAGCTTTTGCGTATTAGAGAAACTCGACGAGGCGATTGCACACGTCGCAGACTGGTTCTCAGCACCCGATGCAAAGTTTGTGTGAAAGTTCGTTGTAGAGGAAAGTGTTGGTCACTTTTCGTACCGAAGACGAATTTTCATTCTGCTGCGCGCGCTATCAGGTGCCGTTGTGAGGCGCAATGCTAAAAGATAACCATTCGATTTGCTTGGACCAGGTTGACATGATCCTTGTGGACACTGTCACATTTGTGTCCCGGCAAAGTGTGGCGTCGTCCATATCCATAAGGTCAAGATCCGATGGTTACGTTTGAGATGAGCGAAGAGCATTTCTCTCTTCTTTCGTTGCCGGCAGAACTGTTTGTATTCTCGAGTTACCGCGATGCGCCTCGCAAATGCGCTTTCCGGGTTCTGGATCTCCTGATGGATGTCAATCGGGCTGTAGAACGGCGCTTGATTCTGACGCAAAACCCGCAGGTCAAAAAGTGATCGATATCTCTTAAGGGGGCGAGCGCGGACGTGATCGTCACGGTCGAGCGAGTAGAAGAGCATCTTCTGTCCGACATCCTGTCTTGTGTCGGACGCGGTAACGCGAATCACGCCCCACAACGAGTGTCGAGTTTGTTCCGAACCAGATTGCAACGTGGGGCACGATACCGTCGGAATCGCTGGCGAAGGAAATGCTTTTCGGGCACATTATGGTTTAAGCATTTAATACTTTACTGGCCATCGTTGACCTCACAAGCTTCGCCCGTCGGCAATCAACGGATGCTGTAGAGCAGGTGTAGCTGCTTTCACGGTGCGTCCCGCTCCGGCAGGGCTCCTCAGTTCACAGTAACCAGCCTCCAAGAACGCAGTCTATGACGCAGGAATCAACGTCTCCCGCCGCTCCTGCCGTGCCCGTCCAGCATCCGCCGCTGCAGGGTGGTCAGCTCGTAATCGCCACGATTGTGGTTGCGCTTGCCACTTTTATGACCGTTCTGGACACGTCGATCGCGAACGTCGCGGTGCCGACAATCTCGGGCAATCTCGGCGTGTCGGTCGATGAAGGTACGTGGGTCATCACGATCTTTGCCGCCGCAAATGCCGTGTCCATTCCTCTAACGGGGTGGCTCACGCAGCAGATCGGTCAGATCCGGCTTTTCGTCGGGGCGATTCTGATGTTTGTTTTCGCTTCGTGGCTCTGCGGCATCGCACCCGACCTGCCATTCCTGCTGGGCGCGCGGGTTTTGCAAGGATTGGTAGCTGGCCCGCTCATTCCTTTGTCCCAAGCCGTGCTGCTCAGCTCCTATCCGAAGGCTCGGGCCAATATGGCGCTAGCGCTCTGGGCAATGACCGCCACAGTTGGACCGATCGCGGGGCCGGTGCTCGGCGGCTGGATCACTGACAACTACAGCTGGTCGTGGATTTTTTACGTCAACATCCCAGTGGGATTTATCGCGGCCAGCGCCACCTGGTTCATTTACCGAAAGCGCGAAACGCCGACGAAGAAGCTGCCGATTGACGCGGTCGGGCTCGCGCTCCTTGTGACGTGGGTCGGTTCGCTTCAGGTGATGCTTGACAAGGGGAGGGACCTTGACTGGTTCTCGTCGTCTTTCATTGTTGCGCTAGCTCTGACTGCTCTCGTCAGCTTCGCGTTCTTTCTTGTGTGGGAGCTGACGGAGGCGCATCCGGTCGTCGACCTCAGGCTCTTCGCATTGCGCAATTTCAGCAGCGGCACGATAGCGATTTCCGTTTCCTATGCGATTTACTTCGGCAATCTCGTTTTGCTGCCGCAATGGATGCAGGAGTATCTCGGCTATCGGGCTTACGATGCTGGCCTTGTCACAGCGCCCGTTGGCATTTTCACAGTTCTACTTTCTCCTTTTATCGGGCGCCTGCTTCATTGGTTTGATGCCAGAGTCCTGGTGTCGGTTGCGTTCGTGGGTCTGTCCGGTGTGTTCTTCATGCGCACGCAGTATCTGAGTACGGTGGATGCGTGGCACCTGGTTATACCGACCTTGCTGCAAGGCATTCCAACTGTGCTTTGGTTCGTTCCGCTTGTATCGATCATTCTTTCCGGATTGCCGCCTGAGCGCATCCCTGCAGCGGCAGGGTTGTCCAATTTCGCGCGTATTTTCTGCGGCGCCGTTGGCACATCCATCGCGGGCACCGTATGGAATCATCGAACGGTTGTGCATCACGTGCGACTCACCGAGCAGGCGAGCATCGACAATCCGGTTTTCAACCAGAGCATCGCCGCCTTGCAATCGCAATTCCATCTGGACGTGGGCTCCGCTTACGCGGCGTTTGAATCGATGGTCGCGAGTCAGGCTGCGGTCATGGGTCTCGACGACTTCTTCTATGCGTCTACGTTCATCTTCATTCTGATCATCCCGCTCATCTGGATCACGCGTCCGACAAAGGGCGCAGACTCGACAGAAGCGTCTGCAGCTCATTAAGGTGACCGTGAGCCGAAAATCCACCGCAGGACTTGATATTAGGACCTAGTCATCCTCGCTAACTGCGCCGGCCGTAGCCAGGAGAGACCGCCGTGCTCATGGATTGGCAACTGGGTAGAAGAAGGGCCAGGCGGCTCTGGGATAGCGCTCGTGGTTCTCTCGGCGCCTCTCGTGGAGTTACGGGTGGCCATGCGGCTTGACATGGTGTCATCTGTGCTCAGCGTAGGAGACCCGCGAAGGCTCGCAATACGGTCGCGAGCGTCGACGTTGCGGCTGCTATTGGAGGCAAAGAGGCTAAAACGCTGTTGCTTAACACTGAATGCGAAATCATTCAGTGTTACCCGAAGCGTCGCCAGCCAGGCCTTTCATCAAATGGATTGGTGGCAAGTCCCGAATCCTTCAGCAAATCGTTCCTCGGCTTCCTCCCGGACGACGACTCATTGAACCGTTTGTTGGCGGCGGCTCAATCTTCCTTGCGACCAGGTACGAGGAGTATCTACTCGGAGATGCCAACGCCCATCTCGTTGAACTCTATCAGGCCGTATCACAAAATCGAGACGAATTCGTCAGAGTAGCTGAAATGTATTTTAACGAGCAGTATCGTACGGCGGAGCAGTACCTCTCCGTGCGATCAGCCTTCAACAGTGAACAAGAAGCGCTGACGCGGGCGGCACAATTTCTATATTTAAACCGCCATGGTTTCAACGGACTGTGTAGATACAACAAGGCGGGTGGTTTTAACACGCCTTACGGACACCCAAAGCGCGTGCCTCGCTTTCCCCTTGATGAAATAGTCGCTTTTTCCGAAAAAGCCCAGCGCGCAACATTTGTCAGCGCCGATTTTTCCGAGCTCATGGATGCAGCGACGCCTGACGACGTCGTCTATTGCGACCCTCCCTATCTCGACAGAGATGGTGCCCGAAGCTTCACAGGATACGGTCCAGGTGGATTTGATATTCAGCGACAGGAGGAGCTCGCTTCGACGGCGAAACGGTTGGTCGGAAGAGGAGTCACGGTCTTGGTGTCGAACCACGATTGTGAAAAAGCTCGCCAACTGTACGCCGGCGCTAAGATATTTTCGTTCACGGCACGCCGCTCAGTGAGCGCGGCCGTAGATAAGCGGGGTGAAGTGGGTGAGTTACTTGCAGTTTTTTCCCCAGAATGAAGGCGCAAAGATTTCATCTGAAAATCAGGTCGTCTTATGCGGAAAGGAGGTCTAGTTAATCTGCTGGCCGCCAGATCGTACCGTTGAGCGCTCGGCCACTATGGTGTCCAGCGGCGAAACTGCGATAAAGTGACGTGCCGTGCTGGTTAGGGCACGCATTTTCTACTTTGAAGCGAGATTGTTAAATGACCAAACAGGAATCTATGGTCACCCCCGTTTTTGCAACGCTGACTTTTGACTTTGCGGTTGGCTTGCCTAAATCTATCCGGCGTCGTTTTGGAGATA
>NZ_JBNDML010000034.1:0-38008 GCF_050436565.1 Paraburkholderia sp. GAS42
TATCTCCAAAACGACGCCGGATAGATTTAGGCAAGCCAACCGCAAAGTCAAAAGTCAGCGTTGCAAAAACGGGGGTGACCATAGATTCCGGTTTGGTGGCTGTGCGCGGCCGGCGCGATTATCCTCTGGGCGTAGTTCGTGACGCAGGCCTCCCACGCGCCGGACGTGCCTCCGCTATTACTGACGGGCGTGGCGCTGTCGTCGGGAATGTGACGTGCCTCCTTCGCGCCCGCGAATGGCGCGTGCCTTTGCGGACGATGGCGCCCGGCATCGTTTGCCCGTTCGAGTATCACGACAGCCTGGTGACGGCATTCCGGCTGGCGCCCGTCGCCGAGGCGAACCTGATCAACTACCTGTGGCCCTTGCTGCTGGTCCTGCCCGGCACCTCAGTGTGAGGCGGCGCGGATTGCGCCGCGAAGATGGCCGGCGCGATGCTCGGCTTCGGCGGCTGCATTCCATCCCGGCGGCAGTCAGCGTAGCGTGAAGGCCGATCCCACCACGCCTCTCCGATCACTCCCGATGGCGCCGCGGTCGCTGAGGTGTATCCTCACGAAATGCCTGCACCTGCAGCGTTGGTAATCGACGAGATGCCGTGCTGTAAATCGATTTCGGAGCGCACCCTGCCCCGATTGTGCGGACGAATGTAGCCTTCAACGCAATGTCGGGCAGCTGCCTGATGGCAGCGTGCGGCAGACGAAGACCTACTTAGGGTTCCGGCGCCAATGGGTAACATACTCCAGATCTTGTGGGACGATGGCGAGCGCGTGTTCTGTCGAGGGCGGCGCCCGGGCGAGGGCGGCGGCCACAACGTCCTGCTTGCGCGGCCCGCCGCCGAACATCCATTACCTGCCAGCCTTGATCGCCTCGCTCACGAGTTTGGCCTGAAGGACGAACTTGAGGGCGCGTGGGCGGTGCGGCCGCTGGAACTGGTGCGCGAAGGGGGCCAGACGCTGCTGGTGCTCGAGGACCCCGGCGGTGAGCCGCTCGCGCGGCTACTCGACGCGCCCATGGAGATGGGACATTTTTTGCGGCTCGCTGTCGGCATCGCTGCGGTGCTGGGCAAGCTCCACCAGCGCGGCCTCGTCCATAAGGATCTCAAGCCCACCCATATCCTGGTGAACTGCGCCGACGGAACGGCGCGGCTCACCGGATTCGGCCTCGCCTCGCGGCTGCCGCGCGAGCGACAGGCGCCCGAGCCGCCCGAGACCATCGCCGGTACGCTTGCCTACATGGCGCCCGAACAGACTGGCCGGATGAATCGCTCGATCGATTCGCGCAGCGACCTCTATGCGTTCGGCGTCACGCTCTACCAGATGCTGACGGGCGCGCTGCCGTTTACGGCCGCCGACCCCATGGAATGGGTGCACTGCCATATCGCCAGAAAGCCGGTGCCGCCCAGCGCGCTGGTTGAGACCGTCCCTGCTGCGGTCTCCCTTATCGTCATGAAGCTGCTCGCCAAGACGGCCGAGGAGCGGTACCAGACTGCCGCCGGTGTCGAGCATGATCTGCAGCGCTGCCTGGCCGACTGGCAGCACCAGCGCCGAGTCGATGACTTCCCACTGGGCGAACACGACACGCCTGACCGGCTGCTGATTCCCGAGAAGCTGTACGGGAGGGAGCGCGAGGTCGATACCCTGGTCGCCGCATTCGATCGGATCGTCAGGAGCGGGGCGCCGGAGCTGGTGCTGGTCTCCGGCTATTCCGGAATCGGCAAATCCTCAGTCGTCAATGAACTGCACAAGGTGCTGGTGCCGCCGCGGGGGCTCTTCGCGTCCGGCAAGTTCGACCAGTACAAGCGCGACATCCCCTATTCGACACTGGTGCAGGCGTTTCAAAGCCTGGTGCGGCCGCTTCTTGGCAAGCGCGACGCGGAGCTGGCGAGCTGGCGCGACGCGTTGCTGGAGGCGCTGGACCCCAATGCGCGGTTGATGACCGACCTCATCCCCGAACTGAAGCTCATCATCGGAGAGCCGCTGCCGGTCCCGGAACTTGAGCCACAACAGGCGCAAAGCCGTTTCCTGCTCGTGTTCCGGCGCTTCATCGGTGTTTTCGCCCGGCCGGAACATCCGCTGGCTATCTTCCTCGATGATCTTCAATGGCTCGACGCGGCGACGCTCGACCTGCTCGAGGATCTGCTGACCGGCTCGGATCTGCGGCACCTGATGCTGATCGGCGCCTACCGCGACAACGAGGTCGACGCCACGCATCCGTTGACGGGCAAGCTTCAGGCCCTCAGGAACGCGGGCGTCAAGATCGATGAAATCACGCTGGCGCCGCTCGGCAGTGGACACATCAAGCAGTTGATCGGGGAGGCGCTTCACTGCGAGCCGGAGCGCATCGAGCCCCTGGCTCAACTGGTGCATGACAAAACCGCCGGCAATCCGTTCTTCGTGATCCAGTTTCTGCACGCGCTTGTCGAAGAAGCCTTACTCACCTTCGATCATGACGCGGGGCAGTGGTGCTGGGATCCCGATCGCATCCATGCCAAGGGTTACACCGACAACGTCGTGGACCTGATGGCCGGCAAGCTGACCCGCCTGCCGGAGCAGACGCAGCAGGCGTTGCAGCAGCTTGCCTGTCTTGGGAACGTCGCCAGGATCACGACACTGTCGACCGTTCTCGGAATCCCGGACGCGCAGGTCCACGCGGCGTTGTGGGAGGCGATCCGTCAGGAACTGGTCGGGCGGCTGGAGGGCTCCTACGCGTTTGTTCACGACCGGGTTCATGAAGCCGCCTACTCACTGATCCCCGAAGCCTTGCGCACCGAGGCCCATCTGCGGATCGGGCGGCTTCTCGCCGAAGAGACGCCCCCGGAAAAGCGGGAGGAGGCGATCTTCGAGATCGCGGGTCAGCTCAATCGCGGCGCCGCGCTGATCACCGGGCAGGACGAACGGGAGCAACTGGCCGGGTTCAACCTGCTCGCCGGCCAGCGCGCCAAGGCGTCGACAGCCTATGCCTCGGCGCTCACCTATCTCGTCACCGGGTCGGAACTATTGAGCGACGATTGCTGGGAGCGCCGGCATGAGCAGATTTTTGCGCTGGAGCTAAACCGGGCTGAATGCGAATTCCTGACCGGGCAGTTACTGGTCGCAGACGAGCGATTGGTGGCGCTGTCGCATCGCGCCGCGACAACGGTCGAACGCGCCCTCGTCGCGTGCCTGCAACTGGATGTCTGTCTGGTCCTCGATCAGAGCGACCGCGCGGTCGCTGTCTGTCTCGCCTTTCTCCGGCATGTCGGCATCGAGTGGTCGCCCCATCCGAACGACGAGGAGGTGCGGCGCGAGTACGATCGCATCTGGTCGCAGCTTGCAGGCCGGACCATCGAGGAACTGGTCAATTTGCCGCTGATGGAGGACGCGGCCTCCCTCGGGACCGTCGAGGCGCTGAGCAAGCTCTTCGCGCCGGCTTTGCAGACGGATGCGAACCTGGCTTGCCTGACGATCTGCAAGGCGGTCAGCCTCAGCCTCGAGCGGGGCAACTGCGATGCCTCATGTGTGCTCTATGCCAATGTCGGCAGGGTTGCCGGACGGCGTTTCGGCGACTACCAGGCCGGATATCGGTTCGGCCGGCTCGGCTGCGAACTCGTCGATCGACGCGGGCTCAAGCGTTTTGAGGCAAAGACGTTTCTTTGCTTTTCGATTTTTGTCGTACGCTGGATGAAACCGGTGCGGGCTTGCCGCGATCTGCTGCGCCGCGCTTTCGCAGCGGCGAACCGGATCGGAGATCTCCCGTATGGCGCTTACTCGGGCAACAGCCTCAACTCGGACCTGCTCTTCGCCGGCGAGCCGCTGCCCGAGGTACAGGTCGAAGCCGAACGCGGCCTTGCGTATGCCGAGAAGGTGCGGTTCGGTCTCGTCATTGACTTCATCGCCACGCAGCTCGCGCTGATCCGGATGCTCCGCGGCTTGACGCCGACATTCGGCTGCTTTGACGACGAGCAGTTCAGTGAGCTTCGCACCGAAAACCATCTGTCCAGCAATCCGGGCCTGGCGCTCGCTGCGTGTTGGTACTGGGTCCGGAAACTGCAAGCGCGCTATCTCGCCGGCGACTATGCGGTGGCCATGGATGCCGCATCGAAGGCGGAACAGCTGCTCTGGACCTCATCCTCGTTCTTTGAGGAGGCCGAATATCACTTTTACGGCGCGCTGGCCCAGGCCGCCTTGTGCGACTCCGCCCCGGTCGGCGAGCGGCCGCAGGACCTGGACGCGATGGCTGCGCATCACAGGCAGCTGCAGATCTGGACAGAGAACTGCCCGGAGAACTTCGGGAGCCGCACCGCGCTGGTCGGTGCCGAGATCGCCCGGATCGAGGGCCGCGTGGTGGATGCTGAACTGCTTTATGAGCAGGCAATCCACTCGGCGCAGGAAAACGGCTTCGTCCATACTGAGGCGCTCGCCAACGAACTCGCGTCGCGCTTTTACGCGGCGCGCGGTCTTGAGAAGGTAGCCCGTGTGTATTTACAGGACGCCCGCTACGCCTACCTGCGTTGGGGAGCCGATGGGAAGGTGCGGCAACTCGAGGAGAGGTATCCGTACCTGAGGACGGAGGAGCCCGCGCCCGGGCCGACGACCACGATCGCAACGCCGGTCGAACACCTCGACCTCGCAACCGTGCTCAAGGTGTCGCAGGCCGCGTCGGGCGACATCGTCCTGGACAGGCTGATCGATATGATCATGCGTACGGCGATCGAACAGGCGGGCGCCGAGCGAGGTCTGTTGATTCTGTCGGACGGCGGCGAACAACGCATAGCGGCAGAAGCGACGACAGGCGGCGACGCGACCCAGTTGCAGCTGCGCGATGTGCCGGTGAGCGCGGCGATGCTGCCGGAGTCGATCCTCTACCATGTCCTGCGCACCCGGGAGAGCGTCTTCCTCGACGATGCAGCGGCCCAGTCCTCGTTTGCCGCAGATCCCTACATCCGTGAGCATCATGCCCGTTCAATTCTCTGCCTGCCCTTGATGAATCAGGCGAAGCTCACGGGCGCCCTCTACCTCGAAAACAATCTGGCTGCCCGTGTGTTCAGCCCGACCCGGATAGCCGTGCTGAAGCTGGTGGCCTCGCAGGCCGCGATCTCGCTGGAGAATGCCCATTTGTACCGCGACCTCGCGGAACGCGAAGCGAAGATCCGGCGCCTCGTCGACGCCAACATCATCGGGATCATCGTCTGGAATGCCGATGGTGACATTCTCGAGGCCAATGACGCATTTCTACGCATGGTGGGATACGAGCGGGAGGATCTTGTCACGGGTCGCGTACGCTGGAGGGACCTGACGCCGCCGGAAGGGCGTCAGGGCAGCGAGCAGGTCCTCGCAGAGGTTGGGCAGACGGGGCGCGCGCGGCCCTTCGAAAAGGAGTACGTCAGGAAGGATGGCAGCCGTGTGCCCGTCATAGTCGGTTTGGCCACTTTCGAAGCGAGTCGGAAGGAAGGCGTCGCTTTCGTGCTCGATCTGACCGAGCGCAAGCAGGTGGAGGAAAAAGTCCGCGAGAGCGAGCGTCGCTACCGCGAGGTGCAGACGGAACTGGCGCACGCAAACCGCGTCGCGACCATGGGCCAGCTCGCGGCCTCGATCGCACATGAGGTCAACCAGCCGATCGCCGCGACGGTGACCAACGCCCAGGCTGCGCTGCGATGGCTGAGCGCACAGCCCCCTGACATCGACGAGGTCGGGCAGGTGCTCGGCCGCATTATCAAGGATGCCAATCGGGCGGGGGACGTGCTCGGCCGGATCCGCGGGCTGATCAGGAAGACGCCGCCGCGGAAGGAACCCGTGGACATCAACGAGGCGATCCGCGAGGTGATCGAGCTTACTCGTGGCGAAGCCACGAAGAGCGGCGCCTCGGTGCAGACGCAACTCGCGGACGGTTTGCCATTCATCGAAGGAGACCGAGTCGAATTGCAACAGGTCCTCCTCAATCTGATCATCAACGCGATCGAGGCGATGAGCGGTGTCAGCGATGGCGTACGGCAATTGCACATCGGCACAGGGAGAGCCGACTCCAGCTACGTGCTCGTGACAGTGCGCGATTGGGGACCGGGCTTTGCTCCGCACAGCGCCGAGCGCGTTTTCGCTCCCTTCTACACCACGAAGCCCACCGGTTTGGGGATGGGGCTGTCGATCTGCCGTTCGATCATCGACGCACATGGCGGCCGATTGTGGGCGAGCGCGAACCTGCCCCGCGGCGCGGTCGTTCAATTCACCGTGCCCGCCCATCCAGCCGTTTCATCGTGATTGCCAAGCGCGAGGACCTCCTGCGATTGCGGCCCGCGCGGACGTTTCGGACATAGTGCTATCCCGCGTGAAGGCGCGATACAGAACTGAAGTGAGCCTTCGCGTGATTTATCGCCGCGACGGAACGACATTAGTATCAATTGCCGCGCTAACGTCCGTAGCCAGGAGCGGTGCCGACGTTCGAATATCCGAGCCCGAGTGCAGGCCAGTGTCCGTAGATGGCCGAACCCTGTCCCACGACGACGGGCTCAGCTCGACCCACAACAGACTGAGGCGACCTGGAGACCGGCAATGGCGTGCGCGGCGAAGCGCTGTGTGTCATCGCGCGCGAGCGTGTGTTCGGCGTGCGCGTGGTCAGTGGTACGTCGTCGTAGACGACTGCAGCTTTGTCAGCGCGCCGCGCTTGAATCGAAACCAGCCTTGCGAGCCTTGCATCACGACCTCATCGTCTTGCCAGAACACGCGCTTGACCGTCATACGCGTGCCACAGCGCTGCACAAGTGGCGGACGGTGGCGAAAGTCGTACAGCACCGGGCCGGAATCGGTCTGCACGAGCGTGCGGTCAACAGTGTCATTTTCGTTGCCCATGTCATCGAAATGCGTGAGCGTGCTCGCGCCAAACCGATCGAAAATTTCCTTGTCGAGCATCGCCGCAAATTCGTGGTCGACGCGCACGAATTGCAGTGTGCCCGAGGGCGTGCCGAGCGGGCCGGACGCGTTGCTTTGCGCATGAACGCAAGTCGCGAAAAAGGCGGCTGCGAGCGCAGCGGCGAACAGTCGTCTCATGTTGCCTTTCAGGTTCAGCGGCGTCTCCGACGACGGAGTACGACTCGCAATCGTTCCTTGGGAACATTGTCGTCGATTTTGGCCGACACGTCGAAGGTCTGCAACTGGCTGAACAGAGTTTGATGCGCTCGGCATAGACCGACCCCTGAAGAGACGGTCGCCATTCTTGCCGCTGCCTTAAGTCGAGGTTAGCAGGTGGGCGAATTCAACGCGGCGCTTGACGAGCAGGGTCCAAGCACATTTCTATTGTGTGTCATTCAAGGGGTTTCGCGTTCCCGGTAAAGTGAGTTTTGAAGAGAAGGATCTCGTCCCGGTCGCCGACATGACGATGCGTGCGCTGATCTAAAATTTTTCCCCAATTTCTCGAACGACCAGTCACGAATATGCCGACAGGATTTTCGTCCGTGCCGTCCGGTCGCGAAGCCGCTTCTGCGGCCGCTGCTGCATAACCTGGTCAAAGTGCAGGTGACCCGCTATATTTGTCAGGCGCCATGCGCCCGGCGGCAACGCATTGAATCATGCGTTGCCGCCGGGCGCCGCGCGAAGCATGCCCGCGGTGCTGGATGAATCGCCCCGTTTGCGCAGGGCCCGGCAGGACTCGGGACGGCGCGGACAATGAAAGAAGAGTCCACCTGGGAGCTGACGTGAAATATCAACTGGGCGCATTCGTGCTGCTCGCAGCCAGTACGGCCGCATCGGCACAGTCGAGCGTGACGCTGTATGGCCGCGTCGACGGAGGCGTCGAGTACCTGAATCACATCGCCAACGGCACGGGCGGCAGCTCGAGCCGCTGGAGCGGGGAAGGGGGCGACTGGGGCACGAGCATGCTCGGCTTCAAGGGGACCGAGGACCTGGGCGGCGGCACCAGCGCACTGTTCGACCTCGAAACCGCGCTGCAGATCATGAACGGCACCACGGGCGGCGGCAAGATGTTCTCGCGCCGGGCGTACGTCGGCTTGAAGAATGAGACGTGGGGCCAGTTGCAGGCGGGCCGCAATCTCTTCATCGACAGCGACGGCGTGTGGGAATTCGATCCGTTCGTGCAGCAGGCAGTCTCGTCGGCCTCGCTCGTGCGCGGGCGCAACTGGCAGCAGACGAGCAACAACGTCGAATATCACAGCCCCGTCTGGCACGGCCTCGACGTGCAGGGGCAGTACGCGTTCGGCAACCAGGCGAGCGGCTTCAACAACGGCGCCGAAGGCGATTTCGGCCGCTCCGACGGCATCATGCTTAGCTATCACTCGCCGCTCTTCGACCTGCGCGGCATCTACGACGAGCTGCGCGATTCGAACGGTCGCTTCTCCAACATTTTCACGGCCTCGCGCGAGTACTTCGTGGGCGCGAACGTGCGCGTGCAGAAGTTCAAGATCCAGGCCGCGTACACGCACTACGCGGCGCCCGATTCGCCCGCGGGCGCGTCCGACAGCGCCGACCACTACTGGCTTGGCGTCACGTATCAGGCCACGCCGCGCTGGGCCGTGACGGCGGCGGGCTTCTACATCCGGGTGGGCGACGGCGGCGGCGACGTCTCGCACGATCCGGGCAGCCACGCGATGCTCTATGCGCTCGGGACCACCTACAACCTGAGCGCGCGCACGTTCCTGTACGGCACCGTCGCGTACGTGAACAACAGCAGGAACGGCACCTTCTCGGTGTTCGCGACGCCGCGCGATTCGAGCTCGCCGACGAGCCCGATGGCCGGCGAATCGCAGACCGGCGCGTACATCGGGATGATGCACGTGTTCTAACGTGACTTTTTTTTCCGCATTGCGGGCATGCCCGAGCGCACCGGGCCGGCCGGATGCCTCGCCGGCGTTCGCGCCGGCGTGCCCGCGCTGCGGGTATCGCGTGACAGGCGGTGCGAGCGGCGTCCTCAAAAGAAGGTGCGCTGCTCGGCGAACGGCGCAGTCTACGATTCAGTAAAAACGTGGTTGACGATATTCCTCGGCCCATTGAAACCGCGCAACAACGGAAAGCTGTCGGGTACGCTGTCCGCATTCGATCAAACGGAGTTCGGGGCGTCGCCAAACCTTTCTATGAGTTCGACTGGGAGCGTTTTTGTTCCCAAAGCCTGCGCGCAAGGGAACAAGTGCGGATTCGTGCTCGCCCTCCACGGCTGTCTGCAGGAAGCATCATTTATCGGCAACCGCTGGGTCACCGAGGCCGGCATCAATGAATGGGCCGACACGAACAAACTGGTGGTCTTGTATCCCGACACGATTGCGTCGTCTGCGCCAGGACCGACGAACCCGAATGCATGCTTCGACTGGTGGGGCTACTCCAATCAATACGACCCGAACTACGCACTCAAGAGCGGCTTGCAGATGTCGGTGCTCTACGCGATGGTGCAGCGCGTAACTGGCCGACCGTAGGGCCGTCGTGGCATGGTTAGAATCGGGCGGCCGGTCGCCGCTGGAAGTACTGCTAATCAGGGTGCCAAATGGATGAAGGTGGGGCCGTCGAGCGCCGGCTTTTGACGTTCAACAAACGGAGGTTTCGGGGCATTCCATTCCCTCCGGCCACTGTATCGTCAACCGCGATCGCTTAATGGCCGATCACTGCCCATGCCACGCCTCACGTCGAAGTCACGGTACCGCCGAGGATGCTCATCAGAGTCCTCGCGTTCCGCTGTCCCTGGTCCTCGCAATTACTGATCTATACACCGATAAGTGTTACTGAGGTTACCGCAGACCGTGATCGACCGATGTTGTTGAAAAAGTCGCTGCACGGCGTTTTCAATCCGCTGGTGAAAAAAATCGACCTCTCAGATCGACCTGCAAACCGCTCGCGAACGTCGGTGAAGGGTAAGAAGACCCCTGAATACCTTGTGTGAGAGACGCTCAGCGACTTTTTCAACAACATCGAGGACGGAGCCGACGTTGGAATGACCATCAGACAGCGAGACGGGATGACCTGGCCGCGTACTGCTTCATACAAAGGGCCTGGGCAATGTGAACTGCGCACGTCTGCGGTCGGCAGCACGCACCCCTGAACCGCCATTAGCCATCCTGCGCAAGTGTCGCTATTTGACCGTCTGCTTTTTGGCGACTACCAATGCAATGCCGCCAAGAATTGCGGCCGAACTGCCCAGCAGGCGCGGCGTCAACGGTTCACCGAGCAACACTATGCCGCCCATCGCCGCGATGACCGGCACACTCAGTTGCACGGTGGCAGCGGTAGCGGCTTTCAGTCCCCTTAGGGCCGCGTACCAGATGACATAACCAACGCCAGAGGTCAATGCTCCGGAGAGCATGGCATACACCATTCCGGATCTTTCTAATGAGAGGTGCGCAGGTGTGAGCAGACTAACCGCTGCCGCAAACGGCACGGCTCGCAGGAAGTTCCCTGCGGTAGTCGTTGTCGGATCGCAAGAACGCCTGCCGCGCAACGAATAAATGCCCCACGCGACGCCCGCCCCCAGCATCAAAAGAGAAGGCTGCAGAGGTGGCGCCGAGATTCCGCGCAGAACGAGCCCGATCAGACCGCTCAGTGCCAACAACAGTCCCGCCCACTGCCGTACGCGCAGGTGCTCCCCCGTCCAAAGGCCGTGTCCGATCATCGTAGCCTGCACAGAGCCGAAAAGAAGCAACGCGCCTGTCCCGGCCGGAAGGCCGACGTATGCAAATGAAAACCCGGATGCATAGGCAAAAAGTGCAAGGGCCGAATACCAGTTGCCAGCGATGCCCCGCGGACTACCACGTGCTCGCAGCATCAACCAGAGCGCGAGCGCGGCGGACACCACCCGTACCAACGTGAATGTTGCTGCATCGACCCCCGTGCCTTTCAGCGCCAGACGGCAAAGCAATGAATTCCCTGCAAAGGCGAACATTGCGAGGGTGGTAAGCAAGGCGATTCGCGTACGCGGCATGGAGCGTCGGCGTCAGTCACGCGCCTGGGGGTCTGTGACAGCATAGTGTATCGCCCGCGCGGACGGCCAGGCGCCATTGTCAAACGAAGTAGGGGGCGCGGCAATCGTAACGCAGCGTTCGGGTGGGGGCCATCATCTCATTAGCACGTTAGTGACAGGCGATCGCCGCCAAACGGCGCGGCCATAGCCTCGGCCAACACGAACGCAGCGGCATCGCGCGCGGAGGAAATCAAGAACCAGGCCATCCTCGACGATTATTGATTGCTCCCGCTCGACCCGCTTGCGCATGGTCCAGTAGGCACCATCGCAATCACCCGAGTCTCGGGTGACACGCGTCTTTGTACCCACGTCGCCCCTTGAAATCGGGATCACGCGGACGACGACGCAAGTTGCTTGTTGCGGTCGGTGAGAAACTGGATCAGCCCGTCGACGCCGCTTTGCTGGATCTTGTCGCTGAATTGCGTACGGTAGGTCTGGATCAGCCACGCGCCGAGCACGTTCATGTCATAGACGCGCCAACCCTGAGGTGATTTGTACAGCCGGTAGTCGATCTGCACCTGGCCGTTTTTGCCTGACGCGATCGTGCGCACTACCGCGTCGGTGTCGCTCGACTCGGTGGGCGAAGGAGGGTACTCGAATTTCTGATCCGTGTTGACCATCGTGAGCGCGCCGGAATACGTGTGGATAAGCAACTGCTTGAACTGCTCGACCACCTGGTCCTGTTGCTCGGGTGTGGAGGTGCGCCAGAAGCGGCCCACCGCGTACTGCGTGGTGCGGCGAAAGTCGACGAATGGGAGGATGTCCCGGTTCACGATATTCATGATGCGCGGGATGTCGTCCGGCGTGAGGGCCTGCTGGCGCACCTCGTCCAAGATTTGCTGCGTCACGGTTCGGATGAGTGTCTGCGGGTCGGTCTGGTCGTTGATTTGAGCGGACCGCGCGTGCTCAGGCGCGCACAGCGACCCGATGCCGGCCGCAATGGCCAGCGATGCGACGAACGCGGAACGGACAATGGTGCTTCGGCAGAAGTGCTTCATTGCAAACCTCGATTCTGAGAAGGGCCCAGCAGACCGCCGGAGCGGTGACGGCACGGTTCGCGCGGCGTTTCGCTGCCCACGCGGCGACGCAGGCATACCAGGTGCCTGATGGATTGCGCGGGGCGTCCGGGGGCGGTTCCGCCAACGGATCGACACGGCCCCTTTTATCGTCTTTGACACCCGCTTTTGCTCGCCCGCCTCCATTGCCATCAGCCGGCTGCCGGTCTTCGCGACATCGCGCCACCTGATCGCACTGCTCGACGGCAACGTTCTCGGCGTGAACACGCGATTCCCGTTGACTCTAACGTAAGGTTTTAGTCTCCATTGTGCGCACTAAACGGAGGCTTGAATGTTGTTGAAAGTGAGAGAGCTGGCAAGACGCAGCGGACTCACGGTCCGCACGCTGCACTACTGCGACGCAATCGGCTTGCTCACGCCTTCGGCGCGCGCCGACAAGACTGTACGACCGCCAGGATGTGGCCCGACTCCACAGGGTCCAGGCGCTGCGTCGTTTCGGGCTCGCGCTTGCCGATTACGGCGCGCTTCCTGCCGCCCCGCTTACCCGGCAAGTCCTATAAGTTTTCGCGGATCATGGCGAACACATCGGCGGACTGCCCCTGCAACATGGCTTTCGCTGAATACAGAACCATTCCGTACGCAGAGCCCCATTCGATCTTCGGCGGCATCACGAGCGTCATCGTATCGACCTTGACGTTCAGAAGTGCGGGGCCGGGCTCATTCAACCATGCGATGACTGCATCTTCGAGCTCATCGGATTTCGACACCGTGCGCCCCCATAATCCGATCACCTCGGCGACCTTACCGAAGTCCGGGTTTTGCAGGCCCGTATAGAGTGGGAGCATGCCTTCGGACTTCTGCTCGATGTCGATAAATCCAAGCTTGCCGTTGTCGAACACCACCACCTTGATCGGCAGCTTCTCCTGCACGACCGTCATGAGCTCACCGAACAGCATGGCTAGACCACCATCGCCGGACATGGCGATCACCTGACGTCCAGGCTGGCACTTCTGCAGCCCCAATGACATTGGCAGGGCCGCCGCCATCGTGCCGTGGAGCAGACTCGAAAACACGCGGCGTTTTCCGTTCGTCTCGATGTGCCGATAAAGCCAGACAGTGGGTGTCCCATCGTCGGCACAGAAGATTGCATCGCTCGCTGCGTGCCGGTTGATGAGCTCGGTCAGGTAGATGGGAGGAATTGTCCCGCGGTCCGACGCAACCGCCCTGGACAGGTGGGATTCCAGCGCAGCGGCATGCCGTTGGACGAGCTTGTCGCGGAACTCGGTAGACGTGCGCGGTTTAAGGCGCGGCAGCAACGCCTCCATCGTGGCCTTGATATCTCCCACCAGCCCTAGCGTGACCGGATGCCGGCGGCCGAGATGGTCGGGTGCCATGTCGATCTGAACGATCTTGGCCTTCTCCGGGTAGAACTGCCGCCAGGCAAAGTCGGCTCCAAGCATCAACAAGGTCTCGCATTCGGATACCGCCAGATAGCCCGCTTCGCCGCCGATAATGCCGGTCATGCCGACGTTGTACGGGTTGTCGTGCTCAAGCACGTCCTTTGCGCGGGACGTGTGTGCAATGGGCGCCTTGAGGCACTCGGCTACTGCAAGGATCTCGGCGTGGGCGCCACGACATCCCGAGCCCCCATAGATCGCAATCTTGTCGCCTGAATTGAGGATTTCAGCGACACGGTCGAGGTCTGCGTCACTCGGCCGGACAATGGGCACATTTGTGTGGACCGAATACGGGACGTCATCGCTCGCATTGGCATGGGCAATGTCAACCGGAACGATCAGCACGGCCACGCCACCCTTTGCAATGGCGGTCTGGCAGGCAATCACCGTTTTGCGTCGTGCCTGCTCCGGCGTAATGATCATGTCGCAGAACACGCTGCACGATCCGTAGATCGCCTTGAAATCGACCTCTTGCGGAAAGTTAAAGCCGATTTCCTCGCTCGCCACCTGGGTTGCGATCAGGATAACCGGAGCCCGATTACGGTTGGCGTCCACCAAACCGTTAATGAAGTGAAGGCTGCCAGGCCCGCAACTTCCGGCAACGGCCGTCAGGTTGCCGGTCAACATGGCTTCGCCTTCGGCGGCAAACGCTCCCGCCTCCTCATGGCGTACATGGACCCACTCGATGTCGCTCTCGTTAAGGTGGTGAGCGATGAGATTCAGCGTGTCGCCCACGATCCCGTAGCAGCGCTTTACGCCCGCTTGTTCGAGAATTTCGACGATGATTTCTGCAACTTTCTTGCTCATGTACGTCTCCGAAACGCGAGGTGATAGGGAGAGAAAACGCTCTAGGGATGGATACGAGCAGCTTTGGTCGTCACGCCAGGGGGCCGTTACCTGCACTGCGCCTGCGTTCGGCTTGATCGAACGTGAGCGCCGCGCATTTCAGCGCGCGACGATGCCATTGTCCGGCTGCCCGTATGCATCGGCACGAACGGTCCCGCCGTGTGTCGGCCGCGCGATGCGCGGGCAACGGCGTGCCAACAGGCTGGAGCATTGAACGCCCACCGAGCTGGGGTTTGCTTCAGAGTCCTACGTTGCCCCGATCATAGTGAGTAGGGGGAAGGACCGCTATTACATAAAGCTGGAATCCGCCCCGTGTACGCCGGCGACTCTGGCTTTGGGTATGCTCATGCACACGTGACCGGCGGGCGCGACGAACGTGCGACGGTTCCCGAGAGCAACCTTGATCCCAAGCTGACCCCGCCGAGGGAACTCGGCGGTGGAGGCGGCGACGGCACGAACCGCGAACAACTATTCGCCGCGGGATAGAGCGCGTGCTTCATCGGCGCGCTGAAGTACGTCAGCGCGCGCGAAAAGATCGCGTTGCCGAAGGACGTCGCCATCGACGGCACCTTCGGGATCGGACAGATTCCCAATGGCTTCGGCATCGAAGTCGAACTGAAAATCTCGATGCCGGGCATGGACAGCGCAGAGGCGCAAGAACGGCCGGTTCGAAGGCCGTAGACCATCAAAATGCATGCTCAACGTGGTGACGAATGGCCGCAACTGGCCTGCAGCCCAAGAGGCTTATGACCGCGAGAACTGCAAGGAATAAACCGACAAGGAGACAGGCGACGAGATATTTGATGGGCGATTCGGACCTGTGTATATGACGCCACCACCGCGAGTATGTACTTTCTCTTCCGTTAGATAGCTCGATACTGTCGCAATTAGGCCGGCAGTAGATCCGAACAAAGTTCCTATCCAACCAAAGTGGATATTGCTGGTCGGATATGCACCGGATATCTCCCATGAGACGATGGCCACTGCCGCGGCCCCTTCGATTCGCTGCCCAATCTATATAGATAGCCGTATGGAAAAGAAACGATCGCGGAGCAGGCGAAACCCGCTGTGTCCGCCGGTCGGTGCGCTGCTGCGCTACCGGACGCGCATCGTGCGCGTGATCGCCGAAGCGACACTGTACTGCCCGCGTTGTCGACGCAAGGCTTGCTGCTGGATTCAATTCTGTGAGACGTTGGCGGGCACGCGCGAAACCAGTCTAGCGTTATTCGCAGGGGGCGAATGCGGAGTGTGCGTCTGCAGCGTCTCTATTGTTGAAAACGGAAGCGTAGTGCTCGCTAGAAGCTGGCGTCCAGTTGGAATGATTTGTGCCCCGAGAACCATCCCCAGCAATCCCACGAGGGCCACCATTGGCGGCGCCGGCGAGCGTACACGAATCAGGCTGTATATCGCGCCGGCGAGAATGCCACCAACGAGCGAGAAAATATAAGGTTTCATCGGCAAAATTCCTCGGACTCGCGTATCAGCGTGCTCGATGGCTATCGCGAACTATTTGCATTCAGGTCGTAGCGATGGACGTTACGCTGGACGGCCCGCACCGGAATGACGATTCCGGCTGCGAGCCTCCCGTTTCAGCTCAGGATGCGCCGCCCCGTCAGGTCTTCGCCGGGACCGCGGCAAGAGACTCGTGCTTTGTTTCGGCGCGCTGCGGGGCCTTATGAACCATCGTGTAGGCGTAGTCGACGCCCATCCCGTATGCGCCAGAATGTTCCTTCACGATTTTCATCACGGCGTCATACGTTTCTTTGCGCGCCCAGTCGCGCTGCCACTCGAGCATGACCTGTTGCCATGTGACCGGGACGGCGCCAGCCTGGATCATCCGTTGCATTGCGTAGTCGTGCGCGTCCTTCGACGTGCCGCCGGATGCGTCGGCGACCATGTAGATTTCGTAGCCACCTTCGAGCATCGCGCAGAGCGCGAACGTCGTGTTGCAGACTTCCGTCCACAGGCCGGCGACGACGACCTTGTTCCGGCCGTTTTTCTTGAGCGCGTCGCGGACCTTCTGGTCGTCCCACGAGTTCATCGAGGTTCGCTCGAGAGTAGGCTGGTCCGGGAACACGTCGAGCAGCTCGGGGTACGTGAAGCCGGAGAAGCCTTCACTCTCGACCGTCGTGATAGTCGTCGGGATATTGAAGGTCTTCGCCGCCTTCGCCAGTCCGACGACGTTGTTCTTCAATACTTGACGGTCGATTGACTGGACGCCAAAGGCCATCTGAGGCTGTTGGTCGATGAAGATGATCTGGCTGTTGATCGGAGTAAGTACTTCCAGTTTCTCTTTGCTCATGATGCCATCCGTTCTATGAGGTTCTACCAAAACGTCGCGCCAGATTTGAGCGCCGGAAGAGCCACTTGCGTTGGTCTAATGAAGCGAATAACGACGTGACTCTCGCTGGAGAAATAAGACATGATATTGCCGTCTCGTGGTCCAAAAGAAGCATAGTCCACATTGCCCGGATGTGAAGCGGGAGATGGCGATATCAGGGTTTTATGTATGTGTTCGATGCCGACAGGATGCTTTTCTTTGGAGGTGGAAAGTCATAAGCTGCGAGGGAAGCGAAAGACTCGTCGTCCTTCGATAGCGGGTTTCTCGTCTTGTCTTTGTCATCATGTGTATTGCTCGGAAGTTTGTATAAATCGTGCCGGAGCGCGTCCTGTGATGCCAAGTCATCAGTCGTTGCGAGGCGGGGCGACACTTTTCGAAGCCAGTTCGTCGAATACGCGTAGGGGTACTTCCAGTTTTCGGCTTCGTGATCGTCGTCGCGAGTGACTGCTCGCGGCGCACTAGAGGAGGGTTGGTCGATGAAAGCGTATGTGCTTTCGCTGCTGGCTGGCATCCTGGTAGGCGTGGTCTACAGCTTGATTGGCGTGCCGTCGCCAGCGCCTCCTATCGTCGCCCTGGTGGGCCTTTTAGGCATACTCGCGGGTGAACAGATTTTCCCGGTTGCAAAAAAAATGCTTTCCGGAGCCAACTTGCGTGTGGCCTGGAAGGAGGAGCATTGCAATCAACACCTGTTTGGGTCTTTGCCCGGCCGGAACTCCGGAGGACCTCGGCCCATGGCGGGAGTATCGTCTGAGGAGAAGCGTCCATGACATCTCACCAGCAGGCGCCGGACTTGATTCTTCTTAATGGCCGGTTCACGACGTTAGATAAATCGAAGCCAACTGTCACTGCGGTTGCGATCAGGGAGGGTAAATTCGTTGCCGTCGGCGGCGACAGCGAGATCAGTCAGCTCAAGTCCGATAGTACGCGCACGGTCGACCTGAAGGGACGCTCAGCCCTTCCGGGGTTGATCGACAACCATCTCCACATCATCCGTGGCGGGTTGAATTTCAACATGGAGCTTCGGTGGGATGGTGTGCGCTCACTGGCGACTGCCATGGAGATGCTCAAGGCGCAGGTTGCTATCACGCCGCCGCCTCAATGGGTACGTGTCGTCGGTGGGTTCACGGAGCACCAGTTCGACGAGCGTCGCTTGCCGACCATAGAGGAGCTGAACGCGGCCGCACCAGACACGCCGGTTTTCATGCTGCACCTTTACGACCGCGCGCTGCTGAACGCCGCGGCGCTGCGAGTGGTGGGCTACACGAAGGACACGCCTGAGCCACCTGGAGGCGAGATCGTGCGCGATAGCGCGGGCAATCCGACCGGGTTGCTCCTCGCGAGGCCCAACGCGGCCATCCTCTATGCGACATTGGCGAAGGGGCCCAGGCTTCCTCTCGAATATCAGCTGAACTCGACGCGGCATTTCATGCGAGAGCTGAATAGATTGGGCGTCACCGGAGCCATTGATGCCGGCGGCGGTTTCCAGAACTTCCCGGAGGACTACGAGGTGGTCCAGAAGCTTGACGCGGAGGGACTGCTGACCATCAGGCTGGCCTACAACCTGTTCACTCAAAAGCCCAAGGGTGAGAAGGAAGACTTCCTCAACTGGACGAAGACGTCGAAGTATAAGGACGGGAACGACTACTTCAGGCACAACGGCGCAGGCGAGATGCTCACGTTCTCCGCGGCTGACTTCGAGGACTTCAGGGTGGCGCGGCCGGACATGCCTCCGGAAATGGAGGGGGACCTCGAAGGCGTCATCCGCGTGCTCGTGGAGAATCGCTGGCCGTGGCGCATGCATGCGACGTACGACGAGACCATCAGTCGTGCGCTCGACGTGTTCGAGAAGGTGAACCGCGATACACCTCTTGCCGGCCTGAACTGGTTCTTCGACCACGCGGAAACCGTTACGGAGAAGTCGATGGACCGCATCGCCGCTCTCGGCGGGGGTGTTGCCGTCCAGCATCGAATGGCGTACCAGGGCGAGTATTTCGTCGAGCGATATGGTGAGAAAGCTGCTGAGGGCACGCCTCCTGTTTCGCGAATGCTCGAGAAGGGGATTCACACGTCGGCGGGGACCGACGCGACTCGAGTTGCGTCCTACAACCCATGGGTTTCCCTCTCCTGGTTGGTGACCGGCAAGACGGTCGGCGGCCTGCGCATTTATCCGCAGCGCAACTGTCTGGACCGTGAGACGGCCCTGCGCATGTGGACCGAGAAGGTCACCTGGTTCTCGAATGAAGTCGGCAAGAAAGGGCAGATTGCAGTGGGTCAGCTCGCGGACCTTATCGTCCCTGACCGCGACTTCTTTGCCTGCGCCGAGGACGACATCGCTGGCACATCGTCTTTGCTCACGGTCGTAGGAGGCAAGGTCGTGTATGCGACTGGCGAATTCGCCTCGCTGGACGATAGTCCGCTTCCTCCGGCGATGCCTGACTGGTCGCCGGTGCGAAGGTATGGCGGCTTTGCCGCGTGGAAGCAGGGTGGCGAGTCCGGCGCGCCGCTTCAGCAGGTGGCGTCGACAGCATGTGACTGCGCGCGCGCTTGCCGCGTTCACGGTCACGACCATCGGCGAGCGTGGCTCGGCAATGCGCCGACGTCGGACTACAAGGGCTTTTGGGGCGCGCTGGGATGCGCGTGCTGGGCGGTCTAGCGGGAGGGGACGTGGCGGACAGTCCATCTTGGGTAGCGATGCTGCTGCGTCAACCGTGGGTGATGCCATTAGTCCGCATCTGTCTCGTCTCAGCGTACCTCATTGGCGGCGTCACCAAGCTGATGCATTTCGACGCCGCGGTCGCTGAGCAGGTGCACTTCGGTCTCCATCCTGGGTGGCTTTGGGCTACCTTGGCAATTTTCGTGGAGATAGCCGGCTCCCTGTGCGTCATCTTCAACAGGTTCACGTGGCTCGGAGCGGGAGGACTTGCTGGCTTGACGGTGGTGGCAATGCTTGTGGCGAACAACTTCTGGCGTCTGGAAGGTGTGGCTCGCTTCATCGCGTTGAACAGTTTTTTCGAGCACCTGGGGCTGATGGCCGCCTTCGTAATGGTCACCTATGTGGCCAGCGGTGAGCGACGCTCTCGCGTCTAAAAAAAGGACAGGAAACTCACTATCATGTGCAACTTTCAATCCCTGGGTGTCGCCGTTGCTCTTGCTCTCGGTCTGGTTGCAAGTGCACCGTCGACTTCTTTCGGAAAGGCAAACATTACGCCGCAGTCGGCGTCTTTCTCTGTCGGGCCGCAGTACGACACCACTCACGTGTATGTGGCACCGGAGGACTTCGACAAGTTCACGGACAGCGTCGTCGCCACGTTTGGCGGCCACAAATCGCAGCAAGGCGTCTTCCAGGTGACGCCGACTCCGAGCCAGACGATGTCCCAACTGGTCTTCACGCCGGTGGGTACGATTTCGGTGTTCGGCTTCAAGACACCGATTCCGCATCCGTTTGGTGACGAGCGTACCGGCTACCTCGTCACGAACATGGACGGCGCGATGAAATCGGCGAAGGCTCATGGTGCTGATGTCGTGGTCGATACCTTTCCGGACCCGATTGGGCGTGATGCAGTCATCTCGTGGCCGGGCGGCGTGCACATGCAACTCTACTGGCATACGCAGGCTCCGAATTACGAGGCGCTCGAGACCGTTCCGGAGAACCGGGTGTACGTCTCGCCTGGACGTGCGGACGCACTCATCAGGAACTGGGTCGCGTTCTCGCATGGGAAGGTGATTTCCGACAATCACAACGCGCCCGGCGTTGAGATCGGTCGGGCGAACGATACCTTCCGGCGCGTTCGACTGACGTCGGGATTCGGGAACATGACCGTCTTTGTGACAGATGGACATCTGCCGTACCCATATGGGCGCGAGATGACCGGGTATGAAGTGAAGGACTTCGATGACACCATGAAGAAAGCTCAGGCCGCTGGTGTTTCGGTTCTCGTGCAGCCTTTCACGTCGGAGCAGAGAGAATCCGCAATCGTCAAGTTCCCGGGCGGATACATCGCGGAAATTCACGCGGCTGCAAAATAGGGCAGCGTCACCATCAAGGAGTGTCAATATCCGAGGGGCCAATCCTCGCTAACGCTTCCCAGTAGGGTGAGCAATGAATGACGATAATTTGCTCTCTGCGACTGCTGGTTATGTCGACACTCTCAGCTTTGTCGCGCTGTTCGGCCTGTTCACCGCGCACGTGACGGGGAACTTCGTGCTCATTGGTGGTGGCATCGCAGGGTATGGGCAGGGCGTCTTCCTTAAATTGATGGCGTTTCCTGCTTTTATCCTGGGAGTCGCGCTGAGCAGCTTCATCATTCGTGGCGGAAACCCCGAGACCCCGATGCGCGGCGCGTGCATGCTCTATGCCGTGCAGGCGCTTCTGCTTCTGGCGTTCTGCTTTGCAGGTGTCAGGCTCGGACCCAAGTTCAACCCGGAAAATTGGGCAGTGGTCGTGTGTGGGATGATTGGCGCGACCGCGATGGGTGTCCAGAACGCCCATAGCCGTCTTGTTGTCCGGCCTGGTGTGCCGAACACCGTCATGACCGGCAACGTGACGCAGGTCATTCTCGACGCGCTTGACCTGTGTTCACCACGCGTTGCAGCGGACATCAAGACTGCTGCGCGAACGCGAATTGCCAAAATGCTTCCAGCAATCGTAGCATTCGCGCTCGGCGCCGTCGCCGGTGCTCTGGCTTACAGAAACTTTGGCTTCTGGGCTCTACTGTTGCCGGTAATCGGGCTCGCCTGGCTGGCAATTCACGCCTGGATGCACCGGAACGCGGAAGGTAAGCTTGCCTCTTGATACTTCTCCTGCGGGCGCACTCGCTGGTCGTGCTACAGAGGTAGGAAGAACAATGTTGACACGGCGGGAGGCCAGGTGGGATGCAACTCGCGACATATATAGGGATTGCCGTTGCAGGGCTTGCGCTCGGGTTCTGTGAGGACACGCGGGCGGATAACGAGGGGCAACCATCTCAGCAGACCGACATGCCGACTGAGACGTGCGACGCCAGGCGGCCGGTCGTGATGTTCAATCGCTGGCAAGAAGATTGGTCCGTTCTCAAGAATCCCTGTGTGCCCCGCAAGCCACTGGACAGCCTGAAATATATCCCGCTCGGAGCTGACCCATATTCGTATCTGTCGCTCGGGGCCAATCTGCGCGAGCGCCTCGAGGTCAACGATGCGCCTCTATTCGGCATCGGCTCGGGACATTCGGATACCTACGTGATCCAACGCGCGCAGGTCAGTGCCGATGCGCGTATTGGCCCGTACCTTCAGTTCTTTGCGCAACTCGAAGATGCCAGGCCGTTCGGCAAGGATACGGTGACGCCTGTTGACAAGAATCCGCTCGATCTGGAACAGGCATTTGTTGCGTGGGTCAGCCCGCTTGGGCCCGGAACGGTGAAATTCCGCGTCGGCCGCCAGGAAATGGCATTCGACCTTCAACGGTTCATCTCCGTTCGCGACGGTCCGAACGTACGCCAGGCGTACGACGCTATCTGGGCCGATTACGAGTACCAGAAATGGCGCTTCATCGGTTACCTGACACAACCTGTTCAGTACCGCGACGTCAAGGCATTCGACGACACGTCGAATAGCCATTTGACCTTTAGCGGCGTGCGTTTCGAACGGCAGGGCGTTGGGCCTGGAGACCTGTCTGGATATTATTCGCTTTACACCCGTGACGGTGCGCGGTTCCTCGATGCGCAAGGCGATGAGCATCGCAACGTGTTTGACCTGCGATATACGGGGAAAATCGCTGCCACAGATTGGGACGTGGAGTCGATGTACCAAACGGGTCATGTCGGCGACAAAACGATTGCTGCGTGGGCGGTTGGCTCGCTGCTCGGCTACACGCTCGATTCTCCCTGGAAGCCGCGCTTCGGTTTGCAGGTCGATGCGGCATCCGGTGACCGCCATTTGAACGACGGCCGTGTCGAGACCTTCAATCCGCTTTTCCCGAACGGTTATTACTTCACGTTGGCGGGTTACACGGGGTATGCCAACCTCATCCATGTGAAGCCCTCGATTACCCTCACGCCGTCCAGCAAGCTGGCCTTGTTGTTCGCCGTTGGATTCCAATGGCGGATGAGCACGAACGACGCCATTTATCAGCAGGGAAATGCTGTCGTCCCGGGTACTGCTGGCCACGGCACGCGATGGACCGGCGCGTACGCACAAATACGTGCTGACTGGACCGTGGCGACCAACCTGATTGCATCCGTTGAGGCCGTTCATTTCCAGGTCGGAGACTCCGTCCGCGAGCTGGGCGGGAGCAACGCCGATTATGTTGGACTGGAGCTGAAGTATGGCTGGTAGCGTCGCGCGGGAGCAGGCTCGGGCGCCGTATCAAGCGGAAGCGAAGCATGCTTCAGGATGCCAGTCCCGGCGCCCGTTCTCGCAGAGAGTCAGTCAAGAGGCCTGGCGCGCTGGAAAGAATTCACGCGAGTTCCTCGTCGCAAGAAGTACCTGACCCACGTCATCACCGAGGCTAGGAAGAAGCTGCGTCTCAAACTGCAGAACGGTCACATTATGTGCGGCAAGCATGAAGAAGGCCCAATGCCCCGTAGCGACCCGTAGCGGCCGACCGTATCAGGGTGCCTTAAGTGTCAGCTTTTGAGGTACATCGGCCATAAAGATGACGCAGCGGCCCTCTTTACATGATGCCGGTTGCGGTGTTCCAGTTGCTCATGACAAGCCTTGCGCTGTCATGGCGCCTTTTTTCCAGCCGCGGCGCGCGGCGCGGCCCTGGACTGGCCCGTTACCGGTAAAGCGGCGACGAAGGCATCGATCGCTGAATTCAGCTTCGCCCGACCGGCTCCGTCGTGGGCGTGGACCGCCAGGCCGGTAAACAGCACCGCGCACATCATCGACAATCCATCGATGTCCACCGACGGCGCGATTTCGCCGTCATCGACTGCCAGCGCCATGCGCTTGCAGATCACGTCGAGGATCTGCCTCTGCCGTTTGTGCAGCAGCGCACGAAGCTCCTTCCGGTCGGCACTGACGTTCAGCGTCCCAAGCATCACCATGCAACCGCGTGGCTGCGGTCCGCGCGTGAACATGTCGACACTACGCTTGAGCATCGTGCCGAGCGCATCCCGGATGTTGCGTGGCCCCGCCAACGCACATCGAGTCGCTTCTCCCTCAAGCGTCCCGTATAGGTCGACTGCCTCGCGAAACAGATCTTCCTTGCTACCGAACGCGGCGTAGAGACTTGGCGAATTGATGTTCATGGCGGCAGTCAGGTCGCTGATCGCGCAGCCGTCGAAACCCTTCAGCCAAAACATCTCCATCGCGCACGTCAGCGCAGCATGCCGGTCGAAGGTTCGGGGCCTGCCCCGGCTTTTCGAAGCCGCTGCATCAACTGGACCATTCATCATGTTTCTCCGCGCCCCTGATCAGGTCATGATCCCATCGTTCTATTTTGTAACGAGCATAACAAAAACATGGATCTGGGTCAATTTTTGGGGTTTAATGTTCTGTATCGTTCGACACAGATTTAGCGAACTAGTGTGGCGACCTGGCCGCGCCGTCGTCGGCATGCACCCTTCCTCAATTGAAATGGAGTTCAAAATGAAACCGGTACTTCGCACCTTGATTGCAGCCACGATAGTGGCGGCCTCGCCCACCGTCTTCGCACAGGTGGCTCCCGGAACCAGCCAGGGGGCTGTCGTGGCACCCGCGAAAAACTTCGACGTCTTCGTCGACAAGCCGACCGGCTTCACCTTCGTCAAGCTGCCGGGGGGCTGGAAGTTCGCCGGCAAGGTCAGCCCGAACGACATGCGGCATCTGCCTTCGACGGTGTTGACATCGGTCGTCCCCGACGAACCCATGCAGATGGCGGACGATCACGCACGCAAGTAAGGCGGCCGCTAGCGCATAACCGCTATGCCATGTAGACCGGCCGTTGCGACCGGGCGATAGCGGAGGCGGCGCCTCGTCGATTGGAAACTCGGGCGACGGTAGCGTTCACCGCCGATAACCGCCGCAAGATTGTCTTATTCTCAGGGGGTGAGTTCCTGTCGCGACAAGTCGCGAGCCTGTGAACCCGGCGAATTTGCAAGACCCTGCGGGTTGCCGATACAAGCTACAAAAGTCGCGGGCCTCGAAAATTTGTCATGCGCCACGGCAGCCATTCCTGCCGCGGCAACGGCAAAGGACGCTCCTGGAAAGGAAAGACGGTCGACTGTCTGCGACAGGCCTCGGGCCGAATCACCGCAGCTAACCGTAGTCTGTCTTCCGCGATCGGCTCGTGTCGACCCCCAACGGACGGCCAAACGGAATCGAAGGCAATGGCCGCTTCCGAGGTAGATCAGTCGTTGCTCGACCCGCCACACAGGGATGCCCGACGATTCAGGAATTGATGAACGCCAGGAGATCCGCATTGATCGTATCGGCTTGCGTGGTGGGCATGCCGTGCGGGAAGCCTTTATAGGTTTTCAAGGTGCCGTTCTGCAGCAATTTCGCGCTCAACGGCCCAGAGTCGGCATAAGGTACGATTTGATCATCGTCGCCGTGCATCACTAACGTTGGGACTGTGATCTTCTTCAGGTCCTCGGTGAAATCCGTCTGGGAAAAAGCCACGATCCCGTCGTAGTGCGCTTTGGCTCCGCCCTCCATTCCCTGACGCCACCAGTTCATGATCACGCCTTCGGACGGCTTGGCCCCTGGACGGTTATAACCGTAGAACGGCCCGGCGGCAACATCCCGGTAGAACTGTGAGCGGTTGCTGGCAACCTGCGCCTGAAATCCGTCAAAAACATCCTTGGGAAGACCTTCCGGGTTATTAGCTGTCTTAACCATGAGCGGTGGCACAGCACTGATCAGCACCGCCTTGACTACGCGACTCTCGCCGTGACGCGCGAGATACCGAACGACCTCACCGCCCCCCGTCGAGTGGCCCACGTGGATTGCATTTTTAAGGTCAAGATGCTCGGTAACGGCTGCAAGATCATCGGCATAGTGATCCATATCATGACCGTCGGCCGTCTGCGTTGACCGCCCATGACCCCGACGGTCGTGCGCAATGACACGGAAGCCGAGGTTCAGGAAGAACATCATCTGGGCGTCCCAATCGTCGGCGCTCAGTGGCCATCCGTGTGAGAAAACTATGGGCTGCCCTGTTCCCCAGTCCTTGTAGAAGATCTGAATGCCGTCTTTGGTCGTGACCGTGTTCATCGTCATTCTCCTTGCTAAGGCAACCTGTCAAAGAAAAACGAACCACCGGCGTGGACTCGTGCGCCGTGAGACATTGCGACGGGGTACGCAGGCGGTCGGCAGTCCGTCCGGGAAACCTGCTGGGACGTATCAACTGGGCAAATGCGCCTTTCCGGCCGACAGCCTATTCGACTGTCAACCGAGATTACTTGTGCGTCATTCCATTGAAGCCACGACTTCGTCGGTAGTCACCACGCCGTGCGCGAGAAACGCGTAGTTGATCATCGCCGCCTTGTATCCGTCGCCCCAAACGGGATGACGCGGTCCGGCAGTGGCATCGCTAACAACATAAACCTCGAATCCCTGTTCGAGCAGATCACGCAGATGTGACTCCACGCACATATTGGCAAGCATGCCGCCCAGTACCACCTTACTCACTCCTCGCTTGCGCAGTTGAAGGACGAGATCGTTGGTTTGCGGTCCGAAGACCTTGTGCGGACTCACAACAATCGTCTCACCGTCGTTGATGTAAGGCTTGAATTCGTCGAGCCAGTCAGCGCCGGAGCCTTCAAAACCTTCCAGACTCAACTGACCACTACGCGCAAACGTGCCGGTAGCGAATTCATCTGCCTCCAACGGTCCATTGAATTTCCATACGCGATCAGTCGGGAAAAAGTAATGTGGCGATATAAAGACCGTAAACTTCGCGGACTTTGCCGCCTTGAAGATTCGCAGCATGTTTTCTACTGTCTTGTTCTCTGTCACGCTTGCTCCCACCGCGCCCCAGTTCTTGCCGTTCTTGCTTAAGACATCGACTTGCGGGTCGATGAAAACCACGGCTGTCTCAGTTCGATCAAAGGACACTTCGGACCTCCAATAGAGTGCATGACGGCTTGCCGACTTCGTCGACCCGAGCCTGTCCGATCAGATTAGGAAACGGAGGACTGAAAAGCAACGACGGTCCGACAGATTTCGAGGGCGCATCCGGGTTCTTGCGCGCGGGCGCCGAGCGACGGGGCGCTTGAAGAATTCCGCATGTTGGCGCCGCGTGCGTGCTATTAACAAGCTAATGATTAAGAAGCCAACGCGACCGCTGGGATCAGGCTGCAAAATGCAATTTCCGAGATAGCCTTTCTCTTCAGAGCAAAGCCGCGACGAGTCCTGCGAGCTCTCTCCATCTGCAGGCAGCACTGTTATGTTCCCGCCAGTGCCCATTTCGCGGCGCGTCCGTTCGGACACGTGCACGCAGTTAAGGTCCGCTGTCGGGTGCCAAGCCGACGTCCGAATAACCGACCAATCGCGCGAACGAATGGCGGCAGATGGGCCGCACGCTGCCTGTCGCGGCCGACGACAGGCGTCCCCGCTTCTGCCGATTGTGCGAGATCCACGACTGGCCGTTTCTCTGCGCGATGGACAGTGCTGCAATCGGCTGCTTTGCGCAGCATCAAAGCGGCTTGAACGCAAGCATCTGCCAAGCCCAACGCGGGCATACGGTGACAGCCCCTGGCGTTTCAGGCGACCGGCTTGCGCCACACGCTGGCTAGCCACGGCTGCCGCTCACGCGGCAAGCCGGCGGGCCGGTAATAGTGCTCAATTTCGACGAATCCCGCGCCCGCCATATATCGGCGCCATGCTTCAAGATCATGGAAGACGCCGTAGCGGCCGTGGCTCCAGCCTTCCTGATTCGTGCCGCGCGGGTTGGAACTGAACAGCACGCCGCCGAGCTTCAGCGTCGCGTGCAATTGCCGCAACACGCGCGGCAACGCCTGACTCGGGACATGGAACAGCGCGGCGTTGGCGAAAATGCCGTCAAAGTGCGCAGCCGGCAAATCGAGATGCAGGAAATCCTGCTGCCAGACGTCGCAGCCAGTCGCGTCACGCGCCATTGCAACGAAGTGCTCGGCGCCATCGAGGCCGACCGCGCAATGGCCGAGTGTAGTGAAGGCCTTGAGATCTCGCCCCGGCCCGCAGCCGAAATCCAGGATCGTAAGAGGGGGCTCGACTTCGATATGGTGCAGCAGCGCCGCGATGTTCTGCGTGACGTCGTGGTCGTACGTGCCGTCGCGGAAATCTTCCGCGTGCGCGTCGTAGTCCTGCAACGTGACGGCACTGATTTTATCGAGGTCGCTGGGGTCGAGTTCCATGCAGGAAGTATATCTCGGGGCATTTCCCGTACGACTACGTCGTACCTCCGGTGTCATCGGCCGTGGTCGGTTGCGTGCCGAACAGGATGCACAACGCGATTCCGTGTGCGCAACTGATTCCTCTTGGGTTTCCGAGGAACGCGCACGGTATCAGGCGAACGGCTGGAGATGGGCCGTACCTTGCCCATCGTCGTGCGATCGACCCGTGCGTGCCACGAGCGGCAGCACGCAACCCACTGCGGCCGGTCGACCCAGCGCGACATATAGGGCGGCCTTCAAGGTACAACGGGCGTTCGTTTAGTCGCATTGGAAGACGGGAGTTCGGCCATAGCAGCCCGCCGGTGCGACCATCGACCAATGGCGGCTATAGCCAGCTTTGCCGCCGTCAGATCCAGGAACGGTTTGCACGGCAGTTTTGCTGCCGTTGGAAGGAGAGCAGGCGACTCTGAGCAGCGAGTCGCCGTTACCGATTGCGTGCGCCCGCTGTGGGTTTGCGGATTCAATCCGTCCATGCCCCATTCGTGTTTGTCGACGCCTCGACCGTCCTATCGTCCGGGCAGGCGTGGTCTCGTGCGTTCGTGGCAATTCTTGTGGAGCTTCAGTCCCCGGCTGAGCGTACCGTCACGTCGCCGACGACCACTCCTCTCAGCCCCTCCCGTAACGCCGTGACATTTTCTACGCCGTTCAGTCGCTCGAACTCCCGCTGCGCTTCCCGCCAGAGCGGCGCCGCTCTTTCGTGCAGGCGCCGTCCTTCTTCGGTAAGCTCAACAAGGCGGCTTCGGCCGTCTGTGGGCGACGGCCTGATCGTGACGAAGCCGTCGCGTTCAAGGAAGCCGACCATCTTTCCCATCGCCGTCCGTTCGATATCGAGCCGTTCGGCAAGAGCGTTGACCGCGGCACTTCCCACCTCGTCCAGTGCAGCCATGGTGAGAAATTGCGTGATGCGCAGGCCTGCCGGCTCGAGATGACTATCGTAGAGGCGGGAAATTTGCCTGCTTGCCTTCCTCACTGCGAAGCAGTTGCATTGATCGATTCCAAGCGGCTGGTCGAACGGCAACATCTGGTTCCACTCCTTATTCCTTTGATTGCCAGAACGCTACGCGCACGCGCGAAGGTGCGGCGGTCTCTTTCGACAAAAAGCTGACGCCGAAAACGCTGGTTTCATTGTGATCTGCGCGCCTCGTCTCTAGCTCCTGAATCCAACTCTTGTGATCTGCAGCGTTCAAAGCCCTGCCGGCGGAGTGATGTAACCGGGTACCTCAGCCGCAAGCGTGCTCTTCAGTATCGCTGTTCCCTTATCGGCCATAATCTCGCTCTTGCCGGCGGTGAGTGCGTCATAGGTCTGTCGCACCACGTCCTCCGGGCTGGCTTTGGGTACGTCAATGCCGTTGGTCAGGTCGGTGTCCACGAACCCAACGTGCAGGCCGAGAACCTGAACTCCGCGCGCTTGCAGGTGAAAGCGAAGTTGATTCGTATAACTCCACGCTGCCGCCTTTGATGCAGCATACGGTGCCAGATAGGGCCGCGGAAGCCAAACGATGTCGGAAAGCACGTTAATGATCGCCGCATCCGGCTTGGCCGCTAATATTGGCTCGAAGGCCTTTGTGACGCGCACTACGCCGTAGTAGTTCGTATCGAACATGCGAGCCGATTGCGCTTCGACGTCATGCGCCAGAGGCCCGTCGATCAGAGCGGCGATGCCCGCGTTGTTAACCAGCAGAGTCGTGTCTGCCGCCAGTTCCGCGGCTGTGGCGATCGACGCCGTATCCGTAACGTCGATCCTGACGGGCACGATGCCCGGCTCTTCAAAGCCGTTCGTGTTACGCATGCCCGCGTATACCTTCGCCGCCCCGCGCCGGCGTGCCTCTCGTGCAAAAGCCAGACCCAGGCCGCGATTGGCGCCGGTGATAAAGACAGTGGCGTTCTTGACATCCATGACATGTTCCTTTTTTAAAACTGCGTGCCTCCGGTGAGGCAACATCCGCCGCGGACTCGCGGGCGGGTGGTTCAAAGAAAAAGGCTTTCCGGAAACTGCTTTGAAAGTGTCTCCCGCAGATGAGCGGCGAGAGTCAGCACGGCGCCAAGTGGACTCATCCGGACGCTCACGCGCGGCACCGATCCGTCGGCGTTGCGGTCGACTACAACGGCCGCGCTCAGGTTCTCGCCGTTCGTCAGAACGGCCTCGTACTCGAGAACGAGCCGCGAACCGTCCGCCTGGACAAACGTGGGCGTCTGCAAGGCGTAGAAGGTTCCGACGGCGTCGACGGCCAGGCGGATTTCGTCACGTCCGATGACGGGGCCGCGCAATACCGAGCTGACCAACTCTGCGTCAGCAGTCAGATCGTCCAGAAACGGATGACGCTCATCTTGAGTGGATGACATGTTCAAACCTCGACTCGTTTAAGGCCGCGCTCACGCGAATACGGCCCGGTTCTGCGCGACGAACTGCTGGACCGAGAGGGGCGGCTTTCCGGTAATTTTCTCGATGACGTCGTTGGTGCCCGAGAAGACGCCGTCGCGGTAGTTCTGAGCGACCTCGACCAGATGCTGCGTGAGGAACGGCGGGAATTTGTAAAGGTTTTCCATCTTGATCTGGAACTCTTCGATGGAAGTCGGCGCGTATTCGATCCGGGCTCCGAGAACCTCGCTCATCGCTTCGGCGATCTCGGTATGGTTCATCTCGACGGGGCCATGGAGTGCGTAGGTCTTGCCCTCGTGGCCTTCGGGGTTAGCCAGGACATTGGCGATAACCCGCCCCTGATCATCAGCGGCGATGGGTGCGTGACGGCCGTTGCCGAAGGGAAATTCAATCTTCTTCGTGGCCCAGATCTCCTTCGCAAAGTGCGGATAGGCGAGCCAATCGGCAAAGAAGGTGGGACGGAGATGCGTAGTCGGAACGCCTGACCAATCAAAGACCCGCTCGGAAACCCAGTGATCCTGGGCCGCGTGGCTCTTCGACTCCCGGCGCGCGGAAATCTGCGACATGTTGACCATCGCCGTGACGCCTGCTTCCTTCGCGGCCTGCGCGAAATAGGCAGCAGCTCCGATGATTCCCGGCGCGATCGGATGAAGAAAATAGGCAGATCGGATTCCTTCCATGGCTGCGCGGATGTCATTGATGTCGGTGAAGTCCCCGACAGCGATATCGACTCCGCGCTGCCTCAGGGCGGCTGCCCGATCGTCATCTGTGCGCACATATGCCCGCACGCGTTTGCCCATCTTGAGCAATTCGTCGATAGCGATACCTCCGGTCCGTCCAGTTGCACCGCTCACAAGTAATTCGGCCTGGTTCATAGCTTCGCTCCATTCGAAAGTAAGAGCATATGCTCTCTTGTGAGCAAGATAGGAGCATATGCTCTAATTGTCAAGGCATTCCTGTCCGCGCTGAACTCGGTGCCGCACATCTGGAACGTCGTGCTTTATTGGGCCGGCGGCATTGGCAGCGATGGATCGATGGCTGTCCGGGTAGCCTGATCGTGCGCAACGCCGAATTCGCCAACAATGACTGCGATCCGGGCATGCGCATGATGCCGTCGAGCAAGACGTTTATCTTCGGCGGCGTCGACCCGCGCGTCGATCTGATGGACATTTTCGGGCTGAAGCCGGGCGAGGCCGCGATCTTCCGCAACATGAGCGGTCGCGTGAATCCTGCGCTGCTCGATACAATGGCGATCCTGCGCACGATGACCCAGGCTGCCGATGGGAACTCGGCCCGGACTCGAACCTGATCGTGCGGCATCATGCCGACCGCGGCATCAAGTACTGTTACCGTCATGCCCCGAAGTTGCTGGCAAAGCACGTGAGCGTGCGCCGGAAGAGCTCGACGCGTAGGCGAGCACCGGTCCTTACAAGGCCGTTGCAAGAATTTACTGCTCGAACGCTCGACGATGGGTTCTCACAAAGTCGCCGACGGTTTGTGGGGCTCGCCTGGTGATCTCGCCGATAACGCCATCTACGCCGGAGAAAATTCCGTTCTGGTAGTCGACGGCGATCGCGAGGAAGTGCTGGATTAAAAATTCCGGCAGATCGTATTTCTCCAGATGCTCGCGGTATTGCTCGATGGTTGACGGACGATAGGCTATCTTGCGACCCAGAACCTTGCCGACTTCATCGGCAATCTCTTGCTGGCCCAGTTCGACCGGTCCGAACAGCGGATAGGTCTTTCCGATATGGCTGGACGGTTGTGCGAGGACGGAGGCGATCAGGCGAGCCTGATCCTCGGCTGCGATCGGCGCGTGGCGCCCCGTACCGTAGGGCAGCGTGATCTTGCCTTCTTGCACGATCGGATCGCGCACCCATGGAAAAATCAGCCATTCGGAGAAGAACGTCGGGCGAATGTGGACGGTCGGTACGCCCGACCAGTCGAGCACACGTTCCGCGATCCAATGATCGCGCGCGGCGCGACTCTTCGAATCTTCCCGCGCGGAAATTTGCGACATTTCCACAACGACTTCAACGCCTGCGCGCTGCGCAGCGTCCGCGAAATACGCGGTGACCTGGATATAACCAGGGTGGACGGGATAGCACAGGTACGCGCCCGTTACGCCGTCCATCGCGCGTATCACGTCGTCATGCTCGAGAAGATTGCCCACGACGACTTCTGCGCCCTCGCTCCGGAGCAATGCACTGCGCTCGTCTTCCTGACGCACGAGGGCGCGAACCATGTGTCCGCTTTTGAGAAGATGGCGAATCGTGTGGACGCCAGTTTTGCCGGTGGCGCCGGTGATCAGGTACTTGTGTTGCGGCATGTTGGACTCTCCAAACTAAAAGGGCATGGACACTCGTCGCGAGTGCGGAAGATTGTCGGCAAGCAGGCAATCACCGAGTTAGCTCGCAGACGACGTGGCGGCCCTGCCGTTCAGATAGGCAAGCAGAGGTTCCAGATGCGGTAGGTCTTCGGCAATGAGGTTCTGGCCGCTTCGGTTTTTGACACCAGGACGGTCGTTGATCCTGGCTCGCCATTCCAGCAACGCGGTGTGATCGGCCGGGACCGTCAGTCCTGCGTAGTCCCCGTGCATCAACGCTGCCCACACTGTTATGTCAGCGACGGAGAACTGGTCGCCCGCGACGTAGGGTTGAGTCCGCAGAACACCGTCGAAGTATTTCATTCCCCCTATCGCCCGTTCCCCGTGTTTGTCGCCCCATTGTTTGCGGAAAGCCCAGTCGGCACTTTTGAAGGCCTCATTGGCTTTGCCGAGGCCCGGCGTCGAGTGGTGGAAAAACACGCCTATGCCGTCGATCAGCTGATGGTCAGCGCGCCGTTGCATCATGTGGATCACCGCTTTTTCGCGGGGTGTGCGTCCGGTGAGGATCGGATTTCCGTCGAGGTTGTCGAGATACTCCGCGATCGCAACACATTCACCAATGAACGTGCCGTCGTCGAGTTCAAGAACGGGAACCGTCGATGTCGGATTCTTTTCCCGGAACGGACCTTTTTGATGCTCCGCATCGTAGAGCTGCACGCGAACAAACTCCACCTGCGAGTCCATTCCTTTCTCCGCCAGCACGATGCGAATGCGGGCCGGGTTAGGGAAACCTTCAATGTCATGGATTTTCATTTGAACCACCTTCAATAGTGCGTGTCGGGGGAAAGGTCATTGCGATGCCCGTATTGCGCATCGGTGCAGCTTTGGCTTGGCAATCTGGCCGGGAGTGAGCCGGCTGTTACCCGGGTTGGTTCAGGAACACGGTCACGTCTTTCAAAAACAGATCGGGGTATTGATAGAGTGATCCGTGATTCGAGTCTGGGTAAATGATCAACTGGGCATCCGGCAGGTTCTGCTGCAGTGTGTAGGAGTTAATCGTGTAATGGACGATGTCGTTGCTGCCGGAGACCACGAGGACGGGTTGTTTGATCGCGTGGAGATAAGCGGTGGAGTCCGCGCTTGGGACGCCCCACGCTGCAAACGCGGCAACCTGGGCGGGCGCCACCCTGGCGCCGATGGCATCATCACGATCCGCCTTTCGTGCGTGGATTCGCGTCAGAAACGCGCGTCCGGCAGCTTGCGATCTATCCGACTTCGTGAAGAAGACGTCGAGCAATAGGTCCTGCTGCGGTGTGCGCTTCTTCGCTAGAACGCCCTGGAACTCCGGTGTCAGTGTAGCCATGCCCGCGCCGCCTCGCGGGCCGCTCCCCACCAGCACCACTCGACGAACCAGATCGGGCTGTTCGACAGCCACTTCCTGCGCGATGAGGCTTCCCATCGAGAAACCGAGCAGATCGGCCCTTGTGACGCCAAGTGCGCGAATGAAGGCGATACCCTGCCTTGCCATCGCTTCGATCGTGGCGGGTACTTCGCCACCCGAGCTGCCGACGCCGGCGTTATCGAACAGAATCACGTCACGGTCATGTGCGAAGCCATCGACGACTTTCGGGTCCCAACCATCCAGGTTGCCCACAAAGTGCTGGAAGAACACCAGCGGAATACCGCCGCGTTTTCCCAATCGACGATAGGCGATTCGCGTGCCGTCGACATTGATGAACTGGGTGGGTACCGTCTGGAAGGTGGTCGAAATACCGTTCGCCGGCGCGGTCCTGGTGCTTGCCGCATTCGCGGGCATCAGGTAGAAAGCCGCCGCGAGAGCGGACACGATAAAACTCAAGCGAAGGCCGGAGGTCTTGCTGAAATGCTTCATTGGTTTTCCTGTCATGGTGGGATATCAATGCACGATCGGAATCAGCGGACGAAATGTCCTGGGTACGCACGGGGGCGCGGGGTCAGGCGGACTGTTAAATACGACTCCCGCGAACGCAATTGACCCGAGCATCACGATCAGCCACATTGCGCTTCTCCAGCCGAAGTGTTCCGCGAGAACGAGACCGCCCGGAACGCCGGCAGCCGTACCCAGCGCGAGTCCGCCGACGCCCGCGTCGTGACGGGGAAACCATGCTCGCAGCGGCGCTGAACGCAATCGGACTATAGAGTCCTGCGCCCAGGCCGGCGGCCGCGCGTGACACTAGCAGTGTGGAAAAACCGGAAGCCGTCGCGCTCAGCACGTTCGCCAATATGAACAGGACGAGCGCCACGCCGAGCACCCGGCGGACGGGCTTGCCGGCGGTCAGCGCACCGAAAAGCGGCGCTGTAATGGCGTAGCAGGCGGTGAAAATCGTGACCGTCTGCCCTGCAACCGAGGCTGGAACATTGAAGCTCGAACCTATGCCGGGCAGCAGGCCTGCCATGATGTAGGCATCAATCCCAAGTGCAAATGTGCCGAGACAAAGTGGAAGGATGTTGAACAATCGGGCTCCAAAAAAAACGCTGACTGCCGAGTCGAAGAAACGCCCGACGAGAGTAATTTCGGTTTTTCGCGAAGATGTCGGCTTCGTGCAAAATGTATCAGCGGGACCAGCGGCCGGGAATCCGGCAAGATTTCACCTTGCTTGTGAGAATTTGCACCGATGTTCGACTGGAACGATATGAGGCACTTCCTAGCTTTAGCGGAGGCCGGGACGCTGTCCGGCGCGGCACGGACGATGAAAGTGGACCACGCCACCGTCGCGCGGCATATCGCGGCGCTCGAGCATGCGTTGGGCGAAAGACTGGTAGACCGGCTTGCGAGACGGTGGCAGTTGACGGAGGCGGGTGGCGAAGTGGCTAGCGCGGCCGAAGGTATGCTGGCGCAGGCCCATGCGCTGGAGAGGGGAGTGCGGGCGCGAAAAACGACAGCACGTGCGAAGGTGACGGTGAGTGCGCCGCCTTCCCTCGCGAGCGCCTTCCTCGCGTTGCGCATTGCAGAGCTGGGGTTGCGGCACCCCGAACTTGATCTGGTTCTGCTGGGCAACCAGTCCTTTATTTCGCTTGGTCGCCAGGAGGCGGACATCGCAGTGCGCCTGTCCAGACCCACCGAAATGACCAATGTCGCGCGTAGAGTCGGCAGGATGGCCTATCGGCTGTACGCGGCACCGGGCTATACCGACCTGCCCAGCGAAGCGTGGCAATTCATTGCTTACGACTCGTCGCTCGATCACGTGCCCGAACAGGAATGGCTTTACCGCTTTGCCGACGGCCGCGGGATTCGGTTCAGGAGCAATGATCTGACGAGCCAGCTTGCCGCGGTGCGCATGGGTTTGGGCATCGCCGTATTGCCGCATTTTTTCGCCGAGGCCGACAAGGGCGTGCTGGCACTGCAAACGGACGAAAGGCTGTCGCGTGACATCTATCTCGTGGCTCACGCCGATATGCGACGGAATGCGGCTATACGCGTAGTGATGGATTTAATCGCCGCAGAGCTCGCCGACGAATTCGTCGGGCACGAGTAGTCAAATGGGTGGCGACTACCCGGGCGTGGGTCCGGCCGGCGGGTAGGTCTCGGTGACGAGCCACCATGCCCTTTCTGCAAGAGAGTTGCCCGACAGGGTGAGTGTAGGCCTGCGCGCAGGTTGCACGGCATAGCCAAACGATCGCCGCGGGTTCGCCCCCCCTCCGCAGTGCTCGCCGCCTCGAGATCCGGCCGGAGCACGTTACGGTCCAAAGTAAGATCGAGTCGTTCGCATTGAGTTCGCCCAACGCTATGTTTTCGAAGGCATGTCCAAAGAAGTGCGACGCATATGTGCAGTCAGGCAAAACCGCGCGCCATTGTCACCTATGCGTATGATTTCGGTCATTAGACGCCACAACATCAACGTCTGCTGAGGGTCGCAAGTACTCCTCCGGCTGCAGCGAGAGCCGACATTCGCGGTCGCGGCGGTACGAATGGCAAAAGAGCAACCCTAAGCTGCCTTACCAACCGCGACATCTGAACGTCAGCTGAGGCCGATGACCGAGCGTTCGTCCTTTACGATTGGATGGCCGGTTACGGCGTGTAGCCGACGCTTGAACGTCCGAGCGACGCCGCCTCTGAACGGCAGCTCATGGCCCGACTGCAGCCTGACGCCAAAGGTGCCGAAAGCGTTTCACTAAAAAGCCATCGGATCATTTTGTTACACCTCTTACCGAGGTCCGAACTGGCGAGTTACAAAAACATTTCGGAGGGCGGTTATACTCGGCGCCGTCCCAAAAACTAAAGACCTTTTATGTCGAAGAGAATCTTCCAGATTATTGCCATTGCAGCGCTCACCACAGCAGCGTCGTTACCGGCGGTGGCCGGCGATATGAACAATGCCCTTGGCGGCGCGCTCGGCGGCGTAGCCGGCGCTGCCGTGGGTGGCGCAGTAGGCGGCAGCACGGGTTCCGTCATTGGCGGTGCAGTCGGCGGCGGCGCCGGCGGCGCAGTCACGTCAAACCGCAGGGAACGCACGGGCGCCATCATCGGTGGCGCGCTCGGGGGCGGTGCCGGCACAGCGGCAGGCAATGCGATGGGCGGCCGCACGGGCGGCCTCGTCGGCGCGGCCGTGGGCGGCGGCGCGGGTTCAGCGCTTGGCGGTAACATGTCGCGGTCCAATTCGTACGCAGACGACTATGCCCGCGGCTACCGACCGGACAAGCGCCATCACAAACATCGCCACTATGACTGAACGTTGAGCAAAAACGGCGTGGTTCAATCAAAGGTTAGGCCCGAAACGCCGAATACCTTTCGCAGCGCGGCACGGGCGATTCTCATGTGAGCCAGAACCGGCGCTTGATGAACCACGCCAGCCTCTTCAATCGCCATAGCGGCGCAAGACTCCGACCGCAGCGAAGGTCTCCGCGATTCCCTCCATCGCGCCTTGTCTGACGCCCGCCCGCACCCACCTCGTACTGACAGTCGTATAGACGAAACAGGCATCGAACCCACCCTTAGCGATGGTTGCCAGGCAGGTCTTGTCGAAGCGGACATTCGCCATCACGCGGAGTGGCGGTAACTCGCATGTCTTTTGCCCGACCCGGAAGCAACCGAACTCGTCGGCGCACCGGCTGCATCCGCAGGCCAAAGCGGTCATCCGCAGCCCATCGAGTCCCGCGCTCAACGAATGGCCGTATGCGAGCGAAGCTTAAGACAGGAGCCGACCCGTTTGCGTCGCTGGCGTCTAGTCGGCATGTGTCCGCAGCTATTCGCCGAGCGGACTCTCGCTGAAAAAAACGCCGTCCAATGCGGCTCTGCATCGAACTTCCGTACTCGTTAAGGGTTGTTCGACGCCTGCCCTTGTCTGCTGCACCATGAGGGCACGATGACGCATGCGGGCAGGCGTTGGACAAGCCTCGAGGGAGGAAA
>NZ_JBNDML010000035.1:0-37652 GCF_050436565.1 Paraburkholderia sp. GAS42
AATCATACGGATTATGCCGACTCAGCAATCACAAAAGGGCATGAGGAAGGCCCTCCGCACCCTTGACGCGACATAATCCGGAAGTCGGCATAACGCGTTAGAGCGGCAAATCAGGCCAATTGCTCTCGGGAGGTCGAACTGGATGTTCGCAGGCTCGCCGCGTGGTGCCAGAGCGGCAGCCACGATGTATTCACTGCTCGGCACGGCTCGCCTGAACGGCTTCGAGCCTTACGCATGGCTCAAGGACACACTTGAGAAGTTGCCATCGTATGCTGTCAACCGCGTGCATGAACTGTTGCCGCTCGCCCGATAAACACCTCACCGCCCATGGACATTCTCGACTCGCTTCGGCAGGCGCCCAGCGCCGAGTTGTATCGCCTCTATCTCGCCATCGGCAAAATGCTGGACGACCCGAGACGTATCCTCGAAGTACGTCAACGCCTGCATCTGGGAATGGAGGTCAGCTATATCGGAGGCGATCCGCTCGCACCACCTTCGCACGGAACGGTGGTGGAACTGAGGCAAACCCAGGCGGTGATCCAGGACAACCAGAGCCGTCAGCGTTGGTCGGTGCTATACGCGGCGGTTATCCCCGACACTGCCAGCGGCCCAACTCACGCTCCTCCGTCGCCGCCACCGCGAGCTCAACGGGAGGAATTCTTCATTGGCGACACCGTCGGCTTCACCGACAAACATCTGAGCGAGCGGGTCGGCATCATCGTCCGGCTCAACGCGAAAACTGCGTCTATCGCCGTCAATGATTCGGAAGGCCATTGGCGGGTCTCTTACGCTCTGCTGCGCAAGATTGTCGACATCTAACCGCGCGACACCGTCAACACGGGTTCCGCTGACGGATACGAGTTCGCAAGCAGGCGGATCACGAGGCACCCTGTTCGGCGTTGACCTCGCGCATCGCAAGTTCGATCACAGGACGGACACTGATGCTCACGTCGACGATAACTGTCGCCGGCGACATGTGAACCAGTACCTCACGTTCGTGGATCATGAAGGAATGGAGCACCCAAACATTTGTCCCAGCGTCGATGAACACCCGCAGCACGGCGTCTAAACGACCGGGCTCAGCGTCGAATTGCCATTTCGGATAACGGCGCAGCTGCTTCTTTTCTGGATCGGGCAATGCATACAGGCTGCCCTCCTCGCACCGCCTCATGATTTCCGTCGCATCCAGCCTGGCGTAGTCGCTAGCGCGGACAAGCGTCAGGGTATCGGGGTGCGCGTAAGCATCCCGTGCGAAACGCCTCCCGCGCACACGTGCGCGCTTCAGCGCGTCATCAACCAATCCGTGCGTGCGGTCTTCACCCGCGCGCAACGGGGCGTCTTTCAGCCGGCGCGCAATTCGACCTGATTTGCGCCGTCGTATGGCGAAAACGTTGCCCATCCGGACTCCGTTCGATGCAGCGTTCGGCGGCCCGCTCAGGCAGAGCCGCGCCGAAGACATTGCGCATGGTTGGCGGCTTGGTCACGGCTAGACCTCAATGATCAGCGCCGGATCAAACGCGGGGTTTTCCCACTTCAGGTCGGCGGTGGCGCCGGCTATGTTCAGGTTGCGCGCGTAGCCTCGCGGATTCGCGATCACCCGCGCCTCGCCGACAAAATAGTCGAACGAGTCGTGTACATGTCCGTGAATCCACACATCGGCCAGATCGAGGATGTGGCGAAGATCGCTGACGAAGCCGGCGTTCGCAAGCTCGCCCCGATAGCGTGGATGGACAGACGGGGGCGCCACCCCATGATGGGTCACTACGATGGTCTTGCCGTCAAACGGGGTGACGAGTTGTTCCTGAAGCCAGGCGAACGACACTTGGTGTTCGGCGAGTGCATGCTCCGGCATGAAGAACCCGCCATCGGCTGCACGTATCACGGTGTGATCGTGCATGAAACGGCGGGCGCTCTCCATGCTGCGCTCCTTGGTCCGGTCCAGTTCATAGTCGGTCCAGAGACAGCAGCCGAGAAAGCGCACGTCGCCGATCACCCGTTCTTCGCGCTCGAGATAGTGGACCCGCGTCCCCGAGGCCCGCGCGCGGATCGCCCCCGCGAGCTCGTCGTAGCGCGCGCCGTATGCCTCGTGGTTGCCATGCACGTAGATCACCGGCACCGGCCAGTTCGCAAATAGCGCCACCGCGTCATGGTGCGATGCGATATCGCCCGCCAGTACCAGTACGTCCGCATCCGTGCGTTGCAGCGGAAGATAATCGCAAAAACGCTTCCGCAGCATTTCGAGATGAAGGTCCGATGCAATCTGGATGCGCATACTTGAAACGAGACTCTGAATTTCGGAGCAGGCAGTGAAAGTCTGCCTGGATCATAGCTGCGCTCTGACTATTCAGCCTTCGAGCCAGCCCACGCCGCTGGGCCGGCGTAAGGCCATACAGACCACCGTCACACTATCCGCTAACGAGAACTGGCCGACACACGTGTCGAACGCTCACGAAAAATCCGCTTGCCACGCGAGGACCGGTCGGTCAGGGCAAATGGCACCGAGAATTGCCGTCCTTCCGAAGTAGTGAATTGTGTCACCTGCACAAAGCCGTCTTCGGATTTGCTGGCTTCGGTTGCCCCAACCCGGATCTCACTGACGGTTTCCAGTGACCATCGATCTGATACACCTCGCGCCTTCACGCGCAGCACCGCCGCCCCCCGGAGGACCTGGCCACCTGAGGCGAACTGGTCGAGTGAGGCGGCGCCCCACAGCAGATCCATCATCACGGTTCGCGGCAGTCCGCGCTTTCCGGCGTTTGTAAACTGCAGGATCAGCGCGTCGCCCCCGCTCCACATCTCGGTGACCGCCCAGACCGCTGAGCCCTCGCCGGCCAGCGCCGACTGAACCGGCAAGCGGTTCCCTTCGCAAGTCAAAAACATAGATTCCAGGTTCTTTAAATCGGTGCGATTCACGGCGGTCTGCCTCGAGCCTCAAACTGACCCGCGCAGGCCTCCATGAACCCTCCGAGATCCGCTTCAGCAGGTCATGCGGCTGCGGAAAATTGTCCGATTCCCAATATATTGGGAAGACAAATTATAGCGACAAATTGAAAGTTCTCCCATTTTATTGGGAGAAGAAAAGTGGATCCTGCGCAAGCCTTTGGACGCGTCTTACGCAAGCGTCGCGAGGAAGCGGGCCTGACGCAGGAGCAGTTGTCGTTCGAGGCCGACATCCGGCGCACCTACGTGAGCCTGCTCGAACTCGGACATAGCGCGCCCACGCTCACGGTGCTGTTCAGAATTGCCGCGGCTCTCGACTGCCAACCGAGTAGCCTGCTTGCACAGGTCGAGACGGAACTTTCAGCCAAGCGCCGACACCCCGCGCGCGAAGATACGAGCCAACAACAACCGGTGAGCAAGAAGAAGCGAGACCCGGCATAGACCCGGACTCAAGACCGCCCGTTGTGCCGCCGTTCGTCTGGCCGGCTGCCGCCCTGACAGGCACGCTCCTGAGCCATGCCCCACCACTCAGGCATCAATGACCTAAGACAGTACCGCCGCGGGATGACCAGCGTCGAAACCTGTCGTTCAACGCTACCTGACTGCCCGCACGCGCTTTGGCACACGCACGTGGCATCAAACCCCATCATTTCCTGAGGCGGTCGGCTCGCCAATCCACGCTGTGTCGAACGTGCGTCTACTCCGCACGGCCCGTCTCAGGCGCTTAAATCGGAGCGTCTGTGCCGCCCGCAGAAGCGAAAAGATGCCACCATATGTCGCGTGATACCCGGTGGAGTCGGGCCTGATACCTACCTTGGCTAGATCTGGTTGGCCCTGATAGTGGGAGCGGTTACGTGGTTATCCCCGTGTGCACAACTTGGCTGCCCACACCACACGGGTGTGGACAGCCGCCGATCGGCGGTCCCCAAGTTGCACACACTTGCGCCTGACGCGCCGGCTTCGCCGGCTTGCCCCATGGGGAGAAAGATTTGGAATTGGTGGAGACCTGCTCTTCCAGATTGGATTACCTGACATCCGAGTCGAGTATGTCCGTAAAATCGCGCATGCGGATCAAACTGCTGACGCCGCCACGGAAGGCTCGTTCGCCGGCAACCTGATGGTGCTCGGCGCGGTCTGCTGCGAATCGCTTTACGTGATCCTGTCGCGCCGGCTGACGCAGACGCTCGCGCCCATCGATATCTGTGCGTACACGCATCTGTTCGGCTTGCTGCTGATGCTGCCGCTCGGCGTCACTGCGCTCGCGCACTTCGATTACGCAAGCGTGCCGCTCCCCATCTGGTCGCTCGTGCTCTGGTACGGGCTCTCGGCCAGCATCTTCTCGTTCTGGCTCTGGATGAAAGGCATCCGGCACGTGCCTGGCTCGCTTGCCGGCGTGTTCAGCGCCGTGCTGCCCGTCGCGGCCGCGACGTACGGCATCGTCTTCCTCGGCGAGCGGCCGAAGCTCGCACACGGTTTCGCGCTGGCGTGCGTCGTCGTGGGCATCGCGCTCGCGAGCCTGAAGGTGAAGCGCGTGCCACCCGTCGCATCCTGACTGCCCGCCTCATCCGGGTAAACCGGGAGGACGCTGTACAATAGCGCGCCTGACACGGCCACGCCCACGCATTGACCGGCCCGTGTTCCCGCTTTCTGATGCGTCCGTTCGCTTACGCCACCGCTATCGCCCATGTCCGCACCGCGCCACGATTCCGCCCATCCGCCACGCCGCCCCATGCGTCCGCTGCCCGCCGTCATCTTCATGAGCCGCTGGCTGCAGGTGCCGCTCTATCTCGGCCTGATCGTCGCGCAGGGCGTCTATGTCGTGCTGTTCCTCAAGGAAGTGTGGCACCTCGTTACCGCAGCACTGTCGCTCGATGAAACCAGCATCATGCTCGTCGTGCTCGGCCTGATCGACGTGGTGATGATCTCGAACCTGCTGATCATGGTGATCGTCGGCGGGTATGAAACGTTCGTGTCGCGGCTCGGCGTCGAAGGTCATCCCGATGAACCGGAGTGGCTCGATCACGTGAACGCGGGCGTGCTGAAAGTGAAGCTTTCGATGGCGCTGATCAGCATCTCGTCGATCCATCTGCTGAAGACCTTCATCAGCCCCGACCAGAATTCGACGCATACGGTCATGTGGCAGGTGATTATCCACGTCGCGTTCCTGCTCTCGGCTGTTGTGATGGCGCTGGTCGACCGGCTGACCACACACACGCACCCCAAACATTTTCAGGAACCCACGGCCCTGCATGCCGTGGTTTCACACGGTTCCACTCCCCTGAAGGCGCACGACTGACCGCATAGGCCCGCGACCAGAAAACAAGCGCCACTGTCCCCACTGAGCTAGCCATGACCGTCATCAAACAGGAAGACCTGATTCAGAGCATCGCTGATTCGCTTCAGTACATCAGCTACTACCATCCGCTCGACTACATCCAGGCCCTCGGCCGCGCGTACGAACTCGAAGAGAGCCCGGCCGCGAAGGACGCCATCGCGCAGATCCTGACCAACAGCCGCATGTGCGCCGAAGGCCGCCGTCCAATCTGCCAGGACACCGGCATCGTCACGGTGTTCGTGAAGGTCGGCATGGATGTGCGTTGGGACGGCGCCACGATGGGCGTCACCGACATGATCAACGAAGGCGTGCGCCGCGGTTACCTGAATCCGGACAACGTGCTGCGTGCGTCGATCGTGAGCCCGCCGGAAGGCGCGCGCAAGAACACGAAGGACAACACGCCGGCCGTGATCCACTACGAGATCGTGCCGGGCGACAAGGTCGACGTGCAGGTTGCAGCCAAGGGCGGCGGCTCGGAGAACAAGTCGAAGTTCGCGATGCTGAATCCGTCGGACTCGATCGTCGACTGGATCCTGAAGACCGTGCCGACGATGGGCGCCGGCTGGTGCCCGCCGGGCATGCTCGGCATCGGCATCGGCGGCACCGCTGAGAAAGCGATGGTGATGGCGAAGGAATCGCTGATGGATCCGATCGACATCCAGAACATCATCGCGCGCGGCCCGAAGGACTGGATCGAAGAACTGCGTATCGAACTGCACGAGAAGGTCAACGCGCTCGGCATCGGTGCGCAGGGTCTTGGCGGTCTCGCCACCGTGCTCGACGTGAAGATCATGACTGCACCGACGCACGCTGCGAGCAAGCCGGTCGCGATCATCCCGAACTGCGCGGCCACGCGTCACGCACACTTCACGCTGGATGGCTCGGGCGTCGCGAAGCTCGAAGCACCCTCGCTCGATGCATGGCCGAAAGTTCAGTGGGAACCGGACACGGAGAAGAGCCAGCGCGTCGACCTGAACACGCTGACGCCGGCAGAAGTCGCTTCGTGGAAGCCGGGCCAGACGCTCCTCTTGTCGGGCAAAATGTTGACGGGCCGCGACGCGGCGCACAAGCGCATCGCCGACATGCTCGCGAAGGGCGAAAAGCTGCCGGTGGACTTCACGAACCGCGTGATTTACTACGTCGGCCCGGTCGATCCGGTACGCGACGAAGCAGTCGGCCCGGCTGGCCCGACGACCGCCACGCGCATGGACAAGTTCACCGAGACGATGCTGTCGCAAACAGGCCTCATTTCGATGATCGGCAAGGCCGAGCGCGGCCCGGTTGCAATCGAGGCGATCAGGAAGCACAAGGCAGCGTATCTGATGGCTGTCGGTGGCGCGGCTTACCTCGTATCGAAGGCCATTCGCAGCGCGAAGGTGCTCGCATTCGAAGACCTCGGCATGGAAGCCATCTACGAGTTCGACGTGCAGGACATGCCGGTGACGGTCGCGGTCGATTCGTCGGGTACGTCGGTGCACCAGACCGGCCCGAAGGAATGGCAGGCGAAAATCGGCAAGATTCCGGTCGCCACGGTTTAAGCGTCATGATGCGTTGATCAAGGCCGGGGTCCTGTGAACTGCACCCCGGCTTTTTCATTCGACGAAGCGCTCATAGCGGCTTGAGAGAACTGCGCGAATATGTGCGCTCTTGGCTTTTTCGGCCATGGCGCTTATTGTTGAAAGAATCAGAATCCCGAGCCCCAAAAGGAAAAAATCATGCAAGGCGACAAGAAGGTCATCGAATATCTGAATTCGCAGCTAAAGAATGAGCTGACCGCGATCAACCAGTACTTCCTGCACGCACGGATGTACAAGCATTGGGGTCTCGACAAGCTCGGCAAGCATGAATACGACGAGTCGATCGGCGAAATGAAGCATGCCGATCTGCTGATCGAACGCATTTTCATGCTCGATGGCCTGCCGAATCTGCAGGACCTGCACAAGCTGCTGATCGGCGAGGAAACAAAAGAGATTCTCGAATGCGATCTGAAGCTCGAACAGATTTCGCAGGGCACGTGCAAGGAAGCCATTGTGTATTGCGAATCGGTTCGCGATTTCATTTCGCGTGAAATCTTCACGAAGATTCTCGACGACACCGAAGAACATATCGACTGGCTGGAAACGCAACTGGATCTCATCGACAAGGTCGGTATCCAGAACTACCAGCAGTCCGGCATGGGCTCGATCGAGTCCTGATAGAGTGACGGAAATCCGTTCGCGCGACATGCACTGGCACCGGCGCGAACGGCGTCCCCTCTGCCCTTCGCCCGTTTCTTCCGCTCGCATATGACCGCACCGCAGGACGCTTCTTCGCGCATGACCGCCGATCCGGCGATCAACGGCACGACATCCGGTTCGCGTACTGTTTCCGCTTCTTCCGACACTTCGACGCTGTTGTCTTCGGCACGCTCGCCCATTGGCATCTTCGACTCGGGACTAGGCGGCCTTTCCGTGCTGCGCGCGGTGCGCGCGCAATTGCCAGACGAATCGCTCGTCTACGTGGCGGATTCGCTGTACGCGCCGTACGGCGAGCGCGACGACGATTTCATCGCCGACCGAACGCTCGCGATCGGACAATGGCTCGTCAAACAGGGCGCGAAGGTGCTCGTCGTCGCCTGCAATACGGCGACGGCGCAATCGATCGCGCTGGTTCGGGAGCGCCTGTCGATTCCGCTCATCGGCGTCGAGCCGGGCGTGAAGCCGGCGGCACTGCAATCGAAGACGCGCGTTGCGGGCGTGCTCGCGACGCAGGTGACGCTGCGCAGCGCCCGTTTCCAGGATCTGCTGCAACGCTATGCGGCCGACTGCCGCTTTCTGTGCCAGCCGGGCCACGGGCTGGTGCAGGCCGTGGAGCGCTGCGACGTCGGTTCGGCCGAACTGCGCGCCCTGCTGCAAAGCTATCTGCAGCCGATGCTCGATGCCAGCGCCGATACGCTGGTGCTCGGCTGCACCCACTACCCGTTTCTCGACGCGGCGATCCGCGATCTCGTGGGTGACCGGCTGACCTTGATCGACACCAGCGTCGCAATCGCGCGGCAACTGGAGCGCGTGCTCGACCAGCACGGTCTGCGCGCCGCTGGCGGCCCCGAAGCCGCTGTTCCGCCCCGTTTTTTCTCGACCAGCGACGGCGCGCATCTGCAGCAGCTTGCAGAAACGCTCCTCAAGCTCGCCGCGCCGGTTGAACGCGTCCACATTCCGTCCCGCCGTACCGCCGAGCCCGACGCTCAGGTCGCCTGAGCCTGCTCTTTCTGCCGCCGCGCTGGCTCTGAAGCGCCTCCGGGCGCTGCACAAGGCGCTTCCAGGCCTCTGGAGCGGCAATTCCGTGCCGGCAGCGGCGGCGAGCGGGCCAAAAAGCGCCGCCCAACGTCTTCCCACGGCCCGCCCGATGTCGGTCTTCTCCGCGCCGCCTGCGCCCTTCCCGCCCGCTCACACCCCAGCGCCGTCTCGGGAAACCCTCCCAACAGGCTGGTTTTGTTACAAAAATCCGGATATCCCGCTTGCCAAACGTCCGAAACATAATGATAATAATTCGCATTAACGTTAGCTATCGCACCACACCATGATCGTCTGCGTATGCAAGTCTGTTTCCGACCGGAAGATCCGCGCGTCCATCGCGGAAGGCATCGATTCGTTCGATGAGCTTCAGTTCGAGCTGGGCGTCGCGAGCTGCTGCGGCAAATGCGAAGAAGCCGTGCGCGATGTGATGGCGCAAAGCGGCGTCTGCGCAAGCCGCTGCGGTGTCGAACATCATGCGCAACCGGTGCCGCTGACGTTCTACGAGCGCAAGGCCGCCTGATCTGCCTGATCCCGGGGGCGTCCTCCAGGCCGCGTTTTTTGGCCTCGCTGCTGGCATCGTTGCCGGGCGGATTCTCGCCGCGCCCCACTGTTGTCCGCTGTTTCGATCCACCCGCCGTCAGCAAGCCAGTCCTGTCACCAGCCAGCTACCGCTCATCCTTTAAAAGGAGTTCGAGATGGAATTGCTGATCGGTTTTCTGACTACCCTGTGCATCTCATTGCTGATCTTCCGAAAATGACGCTGTGTCGCCTGAAGCATTGCATCGGCGGCACGTCTGCTGCCGTCCGGCTCCGCTAACATGCAGGCTTCGAATACCGTCCCCGCCCGCTTCTCCCCGGCGCAGTCCGCCCGCTTCAATCCTCGCGTCGCCACGGCCACCGCTGCGGTCGTCGGGCTGCATGCCGTGCTGCTCGCGGCCGTCCTGCTCGCACGCGACGAGCCTGTGTCGCGCGCCATCGAGTCGCGCACGATCACGGCCGAACTGCTGAGCCCCGCCCCCGTGGCCGCGCCCGTCGCGATCCAGTCGACGCCGACGCCTCCCAAACCCACGCCGCCTGTGCCGCAAGTGAAGCCGAGGGTGCAGCCGCGTCCGGTGTCCAGACCGACGCCGACGCCGCTTCCAGAAGCCGCTGCACCGTCGCAGCACGAAATCGCCGCGCCACAACCCGCGCCGCCGGCGCCGCCCGCGCCTGCTGCGCCGGCACCCGCACCTGCTGAAGCAGCCGCGCCCGCGATCGGCAAGCCGACGATGGCGCTCTTTGCACCGAAGAACGTCGCCCATCTCGACTGCAGCATTGCGCAGCCGGATTACCCCGTGCTGTCGAAACGCCGCAATGAAACCGGCACGGCGATGGTGAAGTTCGTCGTCGGGCTGACCGGCAAGATCGAAAGCATCGAGTTGAAGAAGAGCAGCGGCTTCAGCCGGCTCGACGACGCCGCCGTCTCTGCGATGCACAGCAGTTCGTGCAAGCCGTACATCGAGAATGGCGAAGCGATCCGCGCGACCTATACCCAGCCTTTCTCTTTCAGCCTGACTGACTGATCCCGATTTTCACAAAGGAATTGCAATGCAAAACTACGGTATCGCCCACGTATGGGCGCAAGGGGATTTTGTGACGCGCGGCATCGCGCTCACGCTCGTGATCATGTCGGTGCTGTCGTGGACGGTGATCGTCGTGAAGAGCTGGAACGTCATGCGCCTCAAGCGTCTGACGAAGAACGCCGAGCAGGCGTTCTGGCATTCCGACGACCTCGCTGACGGCGTGAAGAAGCTCGGCGCGCATGCGTCGACACCGCTCGACAATCCGTTCCTCGCGCTCGCGCTGTCGGGCCAGGAAGCCGCCGATCACCATCACCAGACGCAACCGCATCTGCACGATCGCATGGACGTGTCGGACTGGGTCACGCGCTGCCTGAAGGACACGATGGACGAAAGCGTCGCGCGCATGCAAAGCGGCCTTGCGGTGCTCGCCTCGATTGGCAGCACGGCGCCGTTCGTTGGGCTTTTCGGCACGGTGTGGGGCATTTATCACGCGCTGCTCGCAATCGGCGCGGCCGGCCAGTCGTCGATCGATCAGGTTGCGGGCCCGGTGGGTGAAGCGCTGATCATGACCGCGTTCGGCCTCTTCGTCGCCATTCCGGCGGTGCTCGGCTACAACGCGCTGACGCGCGCGAACAAGGCAGTCGTCAGCAAGCTGAGCCGCTTCGCGCACGGCCTGCACGCGTTCTTCGTGACCGGCGCGCGCCTGTCGTCGAGCAAGCGCAGCGACGGCCTGCGCCTCGCGACGCGTACTCACTGAGCGAGGCACTCCAATGGCAATGAGCCCCTTTGCCGGCGACGATGACGACGGTCTGATGAACGAAATCAACATGACGCCGCTCGTCGACGTGATGCTGGTTCTCCTGATCGTTTTCATGGTCACGATTCCGGTGATCCGCCACGCGGTGAAAATCGATCTGCCGCATGCGAGCAGCCAGAAAGAAGAGACGAAGCCCGCGCAGGTCACCGTCAACGTGCAGGCCGACGGCACCGTTCTGTGGGACGACAGGCCCGTCACCGACGATGTATTGCGCGTGAAGATCGCGGAAGCCGCGCAGGCGAATCCGCAACCTGAGCTGCATCTGAACGCGGACCGCAAGGTCGCGTATGAAAAGGTCGCCGAAGTGATGTCCGCAGCGCAGGCCGGTGGTCTGACGAAGATCGGTTTCGTCACTGAACCGAAGAAGTAATACGCTGCTGCGTTGCGGTCTTTAAAAGCAGAAAGCCCCTGTATTTGCAGGCTAAACGCGGCGGACAAAGTAAAAGGCCCTCATCGTCAGATGAAGGCCTTTTTTTGTGCGCACTCGGCGCCTTCGGGCGGCGGGATCACTTGCCATTGGAGTAGCCGGAGTCACCGCATGCGACAGCCGTGGTCGACACGGACAGCGCGCTCAGCCCTGTCAGGCTCGCTATGATAGCGGCCATGAGTTTTCGCATAAGAGAACTCCTTAGCGAAGGGATTTCAATATACGCCCGGCAGCGCGCGCATTCAAGAAAACAGCCATTGAAAGTACCGATCACTGCCCGCGCTTAAATGCCAAAAGCGATGTCGGCCGTTTTCCGCTCGTCTGTTTTTTTCAACGCGCGCGTCTCTGGGCGACTATCGGGGCATTCTTTCGTGACATACGTGCCGCTCTGCTCGTCGAGCATCTCGACCAGGTAATCGACGAACGCCCGCACGGCCGGCACCATGCCCTGGCGCGAGACGAACACCGCATAGAGTTGCGGCGTCGGCAGCGTCCATCCCGGCATGACCGGCGACAGTTTTCCTGAACGCAACGCGGCGCCGTACATCATCTCCGGCAATGCAGCGATGCCGACGCCCGCCATCACTGCTTCGAGCACCATCATCAGATCGGCGGTCACGAGACGCGGCTCGTGCTCATGCAGATGACGCGTGCCATCGGGCGCGATCAGGGTGAACACGTGACGTCCATCGGTGGTCGGCGTGTCGAGCGTTTCGAAGCGCGCGAGGTCGGCCGGTTCCAGCGGAGGCGCATTCTGGTTCAGGAGGCTCGGCGCGCCGACCAGCATCTGCTGCGTGCGCCACAGCGGCCGCACAACGATGTTGGCGCTTTGCGGAGGCTCCGAGCGCACGCGCAACGCGACATCGATGGAGTCTTCGTACAGATCGACAACGCGGTTCGTCACACGAAATACAACCCGCACTTCCGGATAGCGATGCATGAACTCCGGCATGATCTCCGACAGGATCGTCTGCGAGATCGTGACCGGCACGCTCACGCGAACCGTGCCGCGCGGCGACGAGCGCAACTGCTGCACCACGTTGACAGCCGCCTGCGCCTCCGAAAGCATCGCCTGACAGTGCTGGTAAAAAAGCTGGCCGGCTTCCGTCAACGCGAGCTTGCGCGTGGAGCGCTGCAAGAGACGCACGCCGAGCGACGCTTCGAGTTCGGTCAGGCGCCGCGACAGGCGCGACTTTGAAATGCCGAGCACCCGCTCCGCCGCCGAGAAACCGCCGTGCTCGACAACCTGCGAAAAGTACATCAGGTCGTTCAGGTTATGCGAATCGATCTTCATTTCATCGTTCCACTCATAGAACAATCCATTGCTAGATAGCGGCTGGCACCACGAAAATGCGTCCCTATAATAGCGCTATGTTCCAAAAATGATGCTATTCCCCATTTTCCGAGGTGACTTTGATGAGCACGACACGCACGATCGAGCGCACATATCCCGCGCTTCGCACGACCGAGGGCGGCGGCTTCACCGTCCACCGGCCGTTTCCGACGCGCATGCTGATGGATTTCGATCCGTTCCTGCTGCTCGACGAGATGGGCCCTGTCGACTACGCGCCCGGCGAGGCAAAAGGCGCGCCGGATCATCCGCATCGCGGCTTCGAGACGGTCACCTATGTGCTCGAAGGCGAATTCGGTCACAAGGATTCGGCGGGCCACTCGGGCACATTGCGGCAAGGCGACGTGCAATGGATGACGGCGGGCGCCGGCGTCGTGCATAGCGAGATGCCGGATCCGTCGTTCGTCGCGACAGGCGGCCGCGTGCACGGCCTGCAGCTTTGGGTGAACCTGCCGCGCCGGGACAAGATGATCGCGCCGCGTTATCAGGAGATGCCTTCGGCGGGTATTCCGGTCGCGACATCGGCGGACGGCAAGGTGCGCGTGAAAGTGATCGCCGGCGAAGCGCTCGGCGTGAAGGCGCCGATCGAAACCCGCACGCCCATCCTGTATCAGCATTTCACGCTGCAACCGGGCGCGCGCGTCGTGCATCCGGTGCCGCGCGAATTTCGCGTGTTCGCGTACGGACTGTCGGGCAAGGGCTTTTACGGTGAGGATCGCCGCGAAGTCGACGCGCGGACGATGGTCGTCTTCAGCGACGACGGCGACACCGTGACGCTCGCCGCCGGCGACACACCACTCGACGTACTGCTCCTCGGCGGCGTACCGCTCAATGAACCCGTCGTGCGTTATGGTCCGTTCGTGATGAACACCGAGGACGAGATCCGTCAGGCAGTCATCGATTACCAGGCCGGCCGGATGGGACAGATCACGCACTGATCTCCGCGGCATCGCTCACGTTTCGCGCTCCTGCGCGCCGCTCCGGCCCCGTTCGACAGCGTGCTGAGGCAGCGCGGCCCGAAGCTTCGCAAATTCGTTCACAATATCGGCTCATGCCGCGCGCCGCACTCGCAGCGCGCGGCTCCGCCCGTTCCCTCGCAGGAGATCGCATGGTAGAGCCCGCAGTCATCGCCCACATCGGTTCGACGAATTTCCAGGTTCTGCTGGACGACGGCGCGCACACGTGGCTCGCCGACGAGCCCGAATCGCTAGGCGGCGGCGATCGCGGTCCTGGACCCGTTTCACTACTGCTATCGGGCCTCGGCGCGTGCACGTCGATCACGCTGAAAATGTACGCGCAGCGCAAAGGCTGGCCGCTCGCGGACGTGCGCGTGATGCTGTCGATCGAAACCGGCGACGCAGGCACGACGATCGATCGCAAGGTCACGCTCGAAGGCGACCTGTCCGACGAGCAGCGGGAACGACTTTTGCAAATTGCCAATGCATGTCCGGTGCACAAGATCCTGACGAATCCGATCTCGGTCCGCACCGGGCTTACCGCGGCCTGATACAGCATGCGCGACCGGCGCCCGTGCCATCGATGCCGTTCGCGCAGCGTCTTAAGAGGAAGTTGTCGTCTTGAATTTCGAACATCTGATCCAGATCAACGATCCGTTGAATCCGTTCGTCGAAACCATGACCCGCGAGCAGTTGTGGGAAGGTCTCGTGTTGCGTGCCGAGCAGCCCCAGCTGTTCGTGCTGGGTCTCGACAGCTGCACGATCCTGTCGCGTACCGACAGCACACTCGAGCGTGAACTGCATTACGGACAGGCCACCGTGCGCGACCGCGTTACGCTGCTCGCCAGTGAGAGCGTGCGCTATGACATCCTCGCGACGGAGTCGTACGTCGGCGGATCGCTGACGATGACGATCGAGCAGCCTGACGAGCTGCAACTGTTTCTGCGCTTCAAATACGAAACCACCCTGCCGACCGCCGACTCAGAAGACGAGCGCACGACAAGCGAGATCGTGAAATCGGCGTATCGCGAGTCGGACATCGATACGGTGCGGCTCATCCGCCAGTTTGTGCAGGGCGGCGGTCAGGTTCCGGCACAGTTGCACTAAATCAGTGTTGACGTGTATGCGCGTGACGGCGTGGTTCAGCCGTCGCGTTGTTCCGCTCTTCCTCCTTCCGCAGCGCTCCAGCTGCATTCAACGATCATCCCTATCGAAACGCAATTCCGATGAATTACTCAACCTTGTAAATGGGAATGGTTATCATTTAGAATCAATCCATCGAATCAACCAACCGATGCCACGAATGACAGACTTCACGCGCTCTTCCACGCTCAGCCTGCGCCGCTCGCCGACCGCCGCGCTGACCAGCCGTCCGAAGCCCGCCATGCCAGCGCGCGACCTCGACGGCAGCAGGAGCCGCAGCCGGAGCGAGGGCCCAGCCCAGAGCCAGCCGGAATCAGTCGAGCGCACCGTGTCGAGCGATTCACTGCTGCAGGGACGCAGTCACGTCAGCATCACGCATAACGGCGAAACATATCAGCTTCGGGCCACGCGCCTCGGCAAGCTGATCCTGACGAAGTAACGCGATCAAACAGGCAGATCAGGCAGTACGTACCGGGTATTGTGGGGACCACCTCTCCGGGAGGTGTTGGGCAGTAGCCAGCCATCGACGGCTTGCACGCGAGATCTAGACCCCTTCGTGCAGACACCAGGCCAGCCGTCGCAGCCAGCCAGGCCGCTTTTTTTGGGTTCTCACTGCAGTGCGCATGCGCAACGAGCGCGCATCGCGACTGAAGGAAGTTGAAAAAGCTGTATGGATGAACATCCATACAGCTTTTTCTTATGCTTCCGGCAAGCGCCTCTACGGGTTGCGTCTATCGACTCATCGGGCCGACGCCGAAGCCGACGCCGGAAAAGACCCCTCAGCCGAGCCCGAGCGCTGCAATCCCGGCACGCGCAATCGCCGCATCCTGCTCCGACTTGACGCCGGACACGCCAAACGAGCCGACCACTTCGCCCTCCACGACGATCGGCACGCCGCCCTCCACCATCGCGACCAGCGGCGCGCTCAGGAAGGCCGTGCGGCCCTGCTTGATGATCTCTTCGTAGACTTTCGTTTCGCGCCGGCCGAGAACGGCTGTGCGGCCCTTGCCGATCGCCATTTCGACCGTGCTGGGCGCGACGTTGTCGCCGCGGTGGAGATAGAGCAGATGACCTCCGTCGTCGAAAATCGCGACGGTCACATTCCATTGATTGGCGGCCGCATGCGCTTCGGCTGCGGCGGCCATTTTCCTGACGTCGTCATCGGTTAATGCGGGTTTGGTTCTCACGGTCGGGCCTCGTTCTTGACTGAAAATGCCGTCAGCGCGTCCAGCCCCAGAACATCAGCCACCACGCACTGTCGACGACCGCTAGCGCGGCCATGAACCATACCATCGCAAGGCCGCGCTGGAAAAGCCGCGCGCTGTAGCGACGCGTCACGAGCCACGCGAGCCACGCACTCCCCACGTTGGCGATGACGAGAATCCCGATCCGCACTTCCGAAGCCCACCACAGCGGCACGTGTTCCGCCCGCAGCAGCGAAAGCGTGGTCGCGGAGAGGCCGAGGAACACACCGGTGCCCGCGATGGGAATCAGCCCTTGCGTGAAGTGATGCAGCCGCACCCAGCTGAAGCGGCCAAGCATGCGCGTGCCGATCATCAGGAGCGCCAGCAGCGCGGTGCCGTACACGAGCCCGGTCGCGACGATGTAGCCGATCACCATCGACCCGTCGAGCCAAGAGAAGACGTCGTTCTGCTCCGGATAGTGCGTGAAGAGGAACCAGGGTGCGTCGGTCTCGAGCGGCCACGTGATGTCCCGATCGATGAGCCACGTCGCGAGGAACGTCTTCAGGTCGACGAACCACGGTGATCCGGTCCAGTGGAACGCGCCGATCGCGATGCCGAGCAGACCGTACAGGATCAAAGCGGTGTCCCACCCGCTCGCCTGCCCGTCGCCGAGATCGACCACTTCCGTCGACGGCGAGCGCCACGTCAGTGCAATCGCGTCGCGGTGTCCGCTGCAACGGCCGCACATATGGCACGCCGCGGCGCCCTTCATGTTGCGCAACGGCAGGAGCGGCGCGCAGTTGATCGGAATCACCCGATGACCGTGCTCGCCTTCCTTGTATGAACGGCGCCACGCTTCTTCGTCGACCTTGAAGTGGAACGGCGCGAGCCTCGCCAGAAGCGCAAAAACTCCGTTGACGGGGCAGAGATATTTGCACCAGACGCGTTTCTCGCGCCCGTACAGCAAGCCGATGATGATTGCGGCGAACGTCGAGCCGCCGAGCACCAGCAGCACGGCCTTCGGATACTGATAGACGCTGACCATCTGGCCGTAGATCGTCGTGAGTCCGAACGCGACGAAGGGCCAGCCGCCCCATCGCATCCAGCGGGGAATGGCCCGGCCTCGTCCGTATTTGCTGGCGAACTCAGCGAGTGCGCCTTCGGGGCACAGCACGCCGCACCACACGCGCCCGAGCATCACCATCGACAGCAGCACGAACGGCCACCAGATGCCCCAGAACACGAACTGTGCAGCAAGCGTCAGGTTGTTCCACAGATGCGCCGTGTCGCCCGGCAGCGGCATCACTGCCGGCACGAGGATCAGAAACGCGTAAACCGCAACGACGACCCACTGGATGCCGCGGACGACAGCGCCGTGGCGCTGCATCCATTGTCCGGCTTCCGCGAGCAGGCCAGCGCGACCGGACGCGATGCTACTCATGCCGTGCGCCCTGCCGTCCGTTGCGCCGGACCGCGACTGGCCCGTCGCACCAGCAGCCAGACGACTGCCCAGTACAGCGCGTAGGCGACCAGGTTCATCAACGCCGGATGCGCGCGATAACCGGTAAGCGTCGCGACCAGCGAGCCGAACGTGCTCGCATCATCGAGAATCGCCGACGTATTCCACACCTGGTCGACCAGCGTCGGCAGGATTTCCTTGTCGATCAGCTTGTCGATGCCCGTCTGGAACAGACCCGCGCCGAGAAACAGCAGCATGATTTCCGTGACGCGGAAAAAGAGCCGCCACGAAAAGATCCTGCCGCCGATCTGCAGCAGCCAGAACGTGAGAAACGCCAGCGCGAGGCCGATCACGACGGCCAGATACTGGCTTGCGTCGACATGACCCGACTGACCAAAACCCAGGCCATACAGGAAGATGACCGTCTCGCTGCCCTCACGCGCGATCGCCAGCGCGACGAGCACGGCAACGCCCCACCAGTTCGCGTCCTGCGTACTCTTTTGCAGCGACTGTTCCATGTCACGCTTGAGCGTGCGGCCGTGCTGCTTCATCCATAGCACCATCTGCACGATCAGCACGCATGCAATCAGCACCATCGCCGTCTGGAAATAATCCTGCGCGTCGCCGGACAGCACCTCAGTGAAACCGACCAGCGCCGCAGCGAGCGCAATCGCCGCCAGCACGCCGGCTGCGACACCCGCCCACAGATATGGCAACCCGCGCCGCGCGCTTTCGTCGCCGTTCTTCAGCCACGCATACAGAATGCCGACGACCAGCAGCGCCTCGACACTTTCCCGCCAAACGATGAACAACACCTGACCCATCGAAATTCTCCCGCCCGTTTGCGAATGGAGCGGACGACAGCGCTGCGCTGTCGCCCCGCGCCCGCATCGAAGCATGCTTACTTCGCGACGATTACGCCCTGTGCTTCCTGGTGAAAATCGTCAAAAAACTTGTACTCGCCCGGCGACAGCGGCGCGATCACGACGAATGAATCGGCACCCGGCGCGAGCACCTTTTCCTTGCGCAACTGCACACTCTCGAATTCCGCAGCGCCCTTGCCCACGTTGTGCACTTCGATCTTGATGCGCTGTCCGGCCGGCACTTCGATGCGCGCCGGATTCAGCTTGCCGTCGTTCATTTCGAGCTTGAACGTCGGCAGATCCGCGGCATGCGCAACGCCGACGAGCGACGTCGTCATGGCCAGGATCGCGATCTTCCTGTTGATTCTCATTGAGCCTTCCTGCGCTTTCCTGCGCTTTTCTGCGCCTTCCGGGCCCTTCTGGCGCCCTTTTGAGGCCTTTCGGGCTTCCGTGACCTTCACGCAAACGCGGCACTCAGGCCGCGTTTCATGTCAGGCGATGCGCGGCTGATCAGTAGCCGCCCTTCTTGCCGATGCCGGCGAAGGTGAAATCGTACTCGATCGAGAACGGCTTGAACCACGGACCCACGCCGGTTTCCTTGTCGACGTGACGGCCGAACGACATATGGGCCATCTGCATCGGCGGTTCGACGATCAGCTTCAGGTGGTATTTGCCCGGACCGAACATCTTGACGTTGTCACCGTAGTGCGGGCCGTCGCTTGCGACCATCGGCATCATGTCGCCCTTCACCGACTGGGTCGAGCCCACTTTCGACAACTCGTATTTGACCTGCAGATACGGCATCCAGTCGCCTTCGGCGAAACCGGTCGGGTTGTTCTTGACAGCGTGGATGTCCGCTTCGAGGTGGACGTCAGAGTCCGATGCCTTGCGCATCATGCCTTCCGGTTCCATGGTGATCGGCTGCAGGTAGACCGCGCCGACTTCCATGCCGCCCTCGATGTGCTGCTTGCCGATCGGGTACTCGGCGGCTGACACCGACAACGCGGCCACAGCCGTCACAACCGCGGCGCTGCCGCGCACGAAAGAAGAAATCCGCATTAAAACTCCTTTGTTTTTATGAGCTGGGATCGAGAATAGAGCCGCACTGGCGAAGATCTGCCTTCTGTCCACCGACGTCCTCACGACGCCAATAAAGAACGCTAATGCGAACCATTCTCAATACATGCGGAGTTTATCACCCTTCGATCTGGACGACAAATGCCGACGCGCCGAAAGCCTTATGGGCGCAGGGTTTTAAGCCGGGTTTTGCGGACGGGTGACAGACGTTCCAGCTGTCAGGCGTAAGCCATGCCGCACCGGCATTGGCGGCTGCCTTCCGGAATGGGGCCCGGAAGCCGCACACTGTGACCGCGAACGCCAGCCGCACAGGGCGATGCCGTGCGGCATGACGCCGCACGGCATCGGTTTGCGCCGGCGATCCGCGTCAGTTCGTGCCGGTCAGATGATCGCCGACGTTCGCACCGAACACGCGTTGACGCAGAAGCGAAAGCTGGTCCCGCGCCTGCGCGGCCTTTTCGAATTCGAGATTCTTCGCGTGCTCCATCATCTGTTTCTCGAGCCGCTTGATCTCCTTCGACAGCTGCTTCTCGGACATGTCCTCGAACTTCGCGCGCGTTTGCATTTCCTTCAGTTCGGCGCGCGCTTCGTCGACGTTGTAGACGCCGTCGATGATGTCCTTGATCCGCTTCACGACGCCGCGCGGCACGATGCCCATCTTCTCGTTGAAGGCGATCTGCTTCGCGCGCCGCCGCTCGGTTTCATCGATCGCGCGACGCATCGAATCGGTGATGCGGTCTGCGTACAGGATCGCCTTGCCGTTCACGTTCCGCGCCGCGCGACCGATCGTCTGGATCAGCGAGCGCTCGGCGCGCAGGAAGCCTTCCTTGTCGGCGTCGAGAATCGCGACCAGCGACACTTCCGGGATGTCCAGCCCTTCACGCAGCAGGTTGATCCCGACCAGCACATCGAACGTGCCGAGCCGCAGATCACGGATGATTTCGACGCGTTCGACCGTGTCGATATCGCTGTGCAGATAACGCACCTTCACGCCATGATCCGACAGGAACTCAGTGAGCTGCTCAGCCATACGCTTCGTCAGCACCGTGACGAGCACGCGGTCGCCCGCCTTCACACGTTCGTTTATCTCGCCGAGGATGTCATCCACCTGGCTCGTCGCCGGACGCACTTCGATCTCCGGATCGACGAGACCCGTCGGACGCACCAGCTGTTCGGCGACCTGCCCCGCTGTCCGGTTCTCGTAATCGGCGGGCGTCGCCGAGACGAACACCACCTGACGCATCTTGCGTTCGAACTCGTTGAACTTGAGCGGCCGGTTATCCAGCGCCGAAGGCAGGCGGAAGCCGTAGTCGACCAGGTTCTCCTTGCGCGCGCGGTCGCCGTTGTACATGCCGTTCAGCTGGCCGATCAGCACGTGTGATTCGTCGAGCAACATCAGCGCATCGGTGGGCAGGTAATCGACGAGCGTCGGCGGCGGCTCGCCGGGCGCGGCGCCCGAAAAGTGCCGCGAGTAGTTCTCGATGCCTTTGCAGAAGCCCAGTTCCTGCAGCATTTCCAGGTCGAACCGCGTGCGCTGTTCGAGCCGCTGCGCTTCGACAAGCTTGCCGTCCTTGTAGAAAAACTCCAGCCGGTCACGCAGTTCGGTCTTGATCGTTTCGACGGCACGCATCACGGTCTCGCGCGGCGTCACGTAGTGCGACGACGGATAGACGGTGAAACGCGGAATCTTCTGTTTCACGCGGCCCGTCAGCGGATCGAACAGTTGCAGCGTCTCGACTTCGTCGTCGAACAGTTCGACGCGCACCGCCATCTCGGCATGCTCAGCCGGGAAAATATCGATCGTGTCGCCACGCACACGGAACGAGCCGCGCTGGAAGTCGGCTTCATTGCGGCTGTACTGCATTGCGATCAGGCGCGCGATGACGTCGCGCTGGCCGAGCTTGTCGCCCGTGCGCAGCGTCAGGATCATCTTGTGATATTCGGACGGATTGCCGATACCGTAGATCGCAGACACCGTCCCGACGATCACCACATCGCGCCGCTCCATCAGGCTTTTCGTCGCCGACAGACGCATCTGCTCGATATGTTCGTTGATCGACGAGTCCTTTTCGATGAACAGGTCGCGCTGCGGCACGTACGCTTCCGGCTGGTAATAGTCGTAGTACGAGACGAAGTACTCGACCGCGTTACGCGGGAAAAACTCGCGAAACTCCGAGTAAAGCTGGGCGGCGAGCGTCTTGTTCGGCGCGAAAACGATAGCTGGACGGCCAAGCCGCGCGATCGTGTTCGCCATCGTGAACGTCTTGCCAGAGCCGGTGACGCCGAGCAGCGTCTGGAATGACAGGCCGTCGTTGACGCCTTCGACAAGGGTTTCGATCGCGGTCGGCTGGTCGCCGGCGGGCGGGAATGGCTGGTAAAGCTGGAACGGTGAACCCTCGAACGTGACGAATTTCGATTCGTCGAGGGTGTGATCAACTTCGCGCAGATGGTGTTCGGACATGGGAGCGGCATCCTCAGCCGGAAGCAAAGGACTATTTTAGCCCCTTGTCGATTTGCGGACCGGGGGCTGCGTCGGGACGGCATCAGGGGCGGCTTCCGGCGCTATTCCCCGCGGCGACAGCAGAAGCGCTGCGATGACATCGGGATCGGCATGTCCAGCGGTTGAATGCGTTGCCGGAACAGCGGGTGTGCGTCCTTCATGTGCCTTCATGTGCCTTCGTACGCCTTCCGGGCGACCTTCGCGTGGCCTTTCTGCGGCCTTTTCCCCGCCGTTCTGCGCGTCGCCGATGGCAAATATGCGGGTGAAACCCGTATCGCGGGCCGAAAAACGGCCTGGGATTCGATACAATGGCAAGTTGCGCGCCCGCCGCCTCTGTCTGCGATGTGTCTCCGACCGGCCAGGCTGGAAGCCCGCCCCTCCTTTCACTACTGCCGAACCATCATGTCTCTTTTTTCCGCTGTCGAACTTGCTCCCCGCGACCCGATCCTGGGCCTGAACGAAGCCTTCAACGCCGACACCCGCACGACCAGGGTGAATCTGGGCGTGGGCGTCTACACGAACGAAGAAGGCAAGATTCCGCTGCTGCGGGCCGTCCGCGAGGCAGAAAAAGCACGTATCGAAGCAGCCCTGCCGCGCGGCTACCTGCCGATCGAAGGGATTGCCGCCTATGACGCAGCCGTGCAAAAGCTGCTGCTCGGCAACGACTCGCCGCTGATCGCAGCCGGCCGCGTTGTCACTGCGCAGGCTCTGGGCGGTACGGGTGCACTGAAAATCGGCGCGGACTTCCTGAAGCGCGTGAACCCGAACGCGAAGGTCGCGATCAGCGACCCGAGCTGGGAAAACCATCGCGCACTGTTCGAAAGCGCGGGCTTCGAGGTGGTCTCGTATCCGTACTACGACGCGGCGACGCAAGGCGTGAACTTCGAAGGCATGCTGACGGCGCTCAACAGCTATGCCGCCGGCACGGTCGTCGTGCTGCACGCGTGCTGCCACAACCCGACTGGCGTCGACCTGACGTCCGCCCAGTGGCTGCAGATCGTCGAAGTGGTGAAGGCGCGCAACCTGGTGCCGTTCCTCGATATCGCCTATCAAGGCTTTGGCGACGACATCGAATCCGACGCAGCGGCTGTGCGTCTCTTCGCGCTGTCGGAAGTGAACGTGTTCGTGTCGTCGTCGTTCTCGAAGTCGTTCTCGCTGTATGGCGAGCGCGTCGGCGCGCTGTCGATCATCACGGCGAGCAAGGAAGAAGCCTCCCGCGTGCTGTCGCAACTGAAGCGCGTGATCCGCACGAACTACTCGAACCCGCCGACGCACGGTGGTTCCGTCGTCGCAGCTGTGCTCAGTTCGCCGGAACTGCGCGCGACGTGGGAAGCGGAACTCGGCGAAATGCGTGACCGTATTCGCGCGATGCGTAACGGCCTCGTCGAACGTCTGCAGGCAGCGGGCGTCGCACGCGATTTCAGCTTTGTGAACGCGCAACGCGGCATGTTCTCGTACTCGGGTCTCACCGCGCCGCAAGTGGATCGTCTGCGCGAAGAATTCGGCATTTATGCCGTGAGCACCGGCCGAATTTGCGTTGCTGCGCTCAACACACGCAACCTCGATGTGGTCGCGAACGCAGTTGCGCATGTTTTGAAGTAAGGCGGTCGATGCGCGCGAGCGGTGTGACTGTTTGCGTGCCACCGACGCGTTAACATCATCGTGGATGGTTTGAAAAGCGCCCCATGTGTCTCTGGGGCGCTTTTTTTGCGGCTACTGCGTGTTCTTGATGCGGCCGTCAACGTCGACGATCGCGAAACCCAACCGTCAATCTCTCACCGCGTATCGCGATGGATATCGTGCGTGACGAAGCCGGCGTCGTTATCAGGCATTGCCAGCCAGTCCGGTTGTGCCAGCGAACCGCGAATATCGACTAACCCGCTCTCCCAGTGTTCACGCATCGTCGACAGACCAAACTGATAGTCCTTGTAGTGGCCTTCGTACTCCTTATGCCGGTAGATCAGATGGAACACGTTGTAGCGCTTCGAGCAGGACAGGTCTTCGGCAAGCTTGCACCAGGCGTCATCCCGATGCTCGGGCGCCACGCGGTCAAGCACTTCGCGCAGCACATGCCGGAATCGCTGGGAACGCTGAAGCATGTCGGTGACGAGCCGTGTACGGCTTGAATACTGGATGTCCTTCATGCGGCCCTGGACGTCGGTGATGCTATCGGGCACCGGCCCGCGCGCGCTCCACAAGTCGACCTGAAACGCGAGCGTGTCCTGACGAGGCGTGGTCTGAAGGACCTCGTGGAGCGGCGTGTTCGACATCAATCCGCCGTCCCAGTAATACTCGCCATCGATCTCGACCGCCGCAAAGCCCGGTGGCAACGCACCCGACGCAATGAAATGCTCAGGACGCAGCTTCGTATGCGTATTGTCAAAGTACGCAAAATTGCCCGTGCCGACATTCACCGCGCCTACGGACACGCGCATCTCGCGCGAGTTGATCCGGTCGAAATCGCACAGCCGTTCCAGCGTGGCCTTCAACGGCGCGGTGTCGTAGTAGCTCGCCTGCTGCGGTGCACCCGAAATGGTGGCCATGGGCGGCGGAAAGCGCGGTACGAAAAAGCCCTTCTGCCCTTCCACCATCGCACCGACCGCCTGCATGGCCGTGAACGCCTTGCGCACTGCATCACTTGAGTTGAAGAGCGCGTGCTCGATGAAGGCCGGCAGCGGGGGGCCGAAAGCGGGCCGACAAATGGTCTCCCAGAATTCGAGCAGACGTGCCACGCGATTCTCTGGCGCATTGCCAGCGATGATCGCCGTATTCAGTGCTCCGATCGAAATGCCAGCGACCCAGTTCGGACGAATGCCGGCCTCGTCGAGCCCCTGATACACGCCAGCCTGATAGGCGCCGAGCGCCCCGCCGCCCTGCAGCATGAGGGCGACCGTCTCATATTGCGGCAGCTGGATACGCTGGCCGACGCGGGCGTCGGCGGCCGAACTGACCCGCCCTCCGCCCACATCTTCCGCGGCGCCGGCGCGAGCCTGCTTCACATTGCGTTGCGCCATACGAAGCCCCTTATTGCATGTACCAGCCGTGACTGACGATGAACGACTGGCCAGTCAGCGCAGCGGTCGGGAACGACGACAGGAACAGCACGGTCTGCGCGACATCCTCAACCGTGGTGAACACACCGTCGACCGTGCCGCCCAGCATCACGCGCTTGATCACGTCTTCTTCGCTGATGCCAAGTTCCTTTGCCTGCTCCGGAATCTGCTTGTCGACGAGCGGCGTGCGCACGAAGCCCGGACACACGACGTGCGAACGGACGTTATGTTTCGCGCCTTCCTTGGCGAGAACGCGCGAGAGACCGAGCAACGCATGCTTCGCCGTGACGTATGCCGACTTGAGGGGCGAGGCTTCATGCGAGTGCACTGAACCCATGTAGATCACGATACCGCCGCGGTCGTCCTTGTACATGTGTTTGAGCGCGGCCTTCGTAGTCAGGAACGCACCGTCGACGTGAATGGCCTGCATCTTTTTCCAGTCGGAGAACGAGTAGTTCTCGATCGGATTGACGATCTGGATGCCGGCATTCGAAATGAGGATGTCGACCGAGCCCAGTTCCGCCGCCACCTTGTCGATGCCCTGATTGACCGCGTCTTCGTTCGTGACATCCATCGCCACGCCGATCGCCTTGCCGCCCGCCTTGTTGATTTCCTCGGCAACGGCGTTCGCGCCGTCCTGATTCAGATCCGCAATGGCGATTGCCGCGCCCGCTGCCGACAGCGTCAAGGCAATCTGTTTTCCGATGCCGCTCGCCGCACCCGTGACGACCGCGACCTTCCCATTCAGACTCGTATTCGATGACGACATCAAGAACCTCCATGCAGTTGATGAGCAATGACACCATAGCGCGCAGGCAGCGGAAAGCTGGCCGAAAGGCATATGCCTTTCGGCCGAATGCTGCACTGCGACCAACTCCGCTATTGTGCATGAATCAACCGGTCTGACGCACAAATGCGGATCGGTTTAAGCTGTGCAGTTCTGGCTCCGGTCCCGGTTTCTTCCCGGGCCCGGTTGCGGCTGGACCACTCTCGAAGGAGGAATGCATGAACTATCGACGACTCGGACGTTCCGGGCTGCAGGTCAGCGAACTGTCTATCGGCTCATGGGTGACGTACGGCAATCAGGTCGATCGCCGGGCCGCACGCGAATCGCTGGCGGCCGCGCGGGATGCTGGAGTCAATTTTTTCGACAACGCCGAGGTCTACGCGGCCGGGCAGTCGGAAGAAATCATGGGGCAGGCGCTGAAAGAACTGGCGTGGCCACGGGTCAGCTACGTGGTGTCGACGAAATTCTTCTGGGGTCTGCACGAAGCGCCGAATCAATACCACACGCTCAACCGCAAGTACCTGCTGAACGCGATCGATGCATCGCTGCAAAGACTGCAGCTCGATTATGTCGATCTCGTTTTCTGTCATCGTCCGGATCCGGACACACCGGTCGAGGAAACGGTCTGGGCGATGAGCGACATGATCACGCGCGGCAAGGCGCTGTACTGGGGCACATCCGAGTGGAGCGCCGACGAAATCCGCGCCGCGTATGAAATTGCCGAGCGGCATCATCTTCACAAACCTGTCATGGAACAGCCGCAGTACAACCTGTTTCATCGCAAGCGGGTCGAGCAGGAATATGCGCGCCTGTACGAAGACATCGGTCTTGGCCTCACGACGTGGAGCCCGCTCGCTTCCGGTCTTCTGACCGGCAAGTATCGCGACGGCGTGCCGTCCGACAGCCGTGCGCAACTGCAGGGCTACGACTGGCTGCGCAAGCAGGTGACGGACTCCGGCAAGAACAGTATCGTTGGAAAGCTGGGTGGTGTGGCGGATGAACTCGGCTGTACCGTCGGTCAGCTTGCCATCGCGTGGATCCTGACGAACCCAAACGTGAGCACGGTCATCACCGGCGCATCACGCGTCGAACAGATTGCCGAGAACATGAAGGCACAGGAAGTTGTCGGCAAGATCACCCCCGAAGTGAAGCAGAAGATCGAAGAAATCGTTGGCGACGCGTATCAGTGAGTCATTGACGGTCGCGTCAGGGGCCGCGTGCGGCGGTTGTCGCATCCGGCCGCGAGGCTGGCCGCGGCGCGGCGTCGCGTACAATGTGCGGCCCGCGTTTGCGGCACGCCTGGCACATGCCGGCCGTTCATCCGGCGCGGCACGTTCGGGTTTCGCTTTTGCAAAGAAACCCGGTAGCAATCGCATCTCGCGTAACCTCGCGCCATTCTTTCCAGCACCTTTTCCAGCCCGGCTTCGTCATGCTCAGTTACCGCCACGCCTTTCACGCAGGCAATCACGCCGACGTCCTGAAACACGCCGTCGTCATCCAGTTGCTGCGCTACCTCGCCCAGAAGGACAAGGCCTACTGGTACATCGATACGCACGCAGGCGCTGGCGTCTATTCGTTGAAGGAAGGCTATGCGACCAAAACCGGCGAGTTCGAAAGCGGCATTGGCAAGCTGTGGGCCCGCAACGACCTGCCCGCGATGCTGGCTGAATACGTCGACGAAGTGTCGGCGCTGAACGCCGATGGTGAACTGCGTTTTTACCCCGGTTCGCCCTATCTCGCGTGGCGACTGATGCGCGAGCAGGACCGTATGCGTCTCTTCGAACTGCACACCACCGAAATCGACGTTTTGCGTCATAACTTTCGCGACGCGGGCCGGCGTGCGATGCTTTATGCAGGCGACGGTTTCGATGGCATCAAGGCACTGCTGCCGCCGCCGCCGCGCCGCGCACTCGTGCTGATCGATCCGTCCTACGAGGACAAACGCGATTACACGCGTACGCTCAAGTGTGTCGAAGAGAGCCTGACGCGCTTTGCGACTGGCACTTATGTGGTCTGGTATCCACAGGTCACGCGTCCGGAATCGCAGCGCTTTCCCGATCAGTTGAAGCGCCTGCAGGACAAAAACTGGCTGCATGTCTCGCTGACGGTCAGCAATCCGCCGACGGACGGCTTTGGGCTCTTCGGCAGCGGCATGTTCATCCTGAATCCACCCTACACGCTGCCGGCGATGTTGAAGGAAGCGCTGCCCTGGCTCGTCGATGTGCTCGGACAGGACAAGGCGGCGCAGTTCAAGATCGAATATCGCGGCGATTAACTCACTCGCCGCCGGAGCATCGAGCGCTAAGGCGCAGCGCACCCTGCCCCGTCAACGCGGCTGATCACTTGACGAGCGTCGCCGCCTTGCGCGCGAAGTCATTGGTGTAGGTCGCGTTCAGATCGATCTTCGTCGGGTCGAGCCGGGGATCGAACGACGACAGCGCGCGCAGCGCGGTCGCCGGCCCGTCGGCGGGCATCAGGCCGTCAGGCGAGTACGCGTCTCGAACGTTGTGAAACGCCTCGACATAAAGTGCCTTGTCGTTGAGCAGATACGCCTCCGGTACCATCTTCACCAGATCGGCATCGCTTGCCTTCTGGAGCCAGTGATCCGCGCGGACGATTGCATTGGCAAGTGCCTGCGTCGTCTTCGGATTTTTTTGGATGAACGACTCTGGCGCATACAGCGTCGCGGCCGGCATCGTGCCGCCGAACACGTCCTGCGTGCCCTTGACGGTCCGCGTATCGACGAGCACCGTGATCTCGCCAGCGCGCTGCAGTTTCGTCATCATCGGGTCGACATTCGAAAGCGCGTCGATCTGCCCGTTGCTCACGGCCGCCAGAACGGTCGCGCCGCTACCGACGCCGATCGCCGAGATCTCGCTGCGCTGCACGCCGGCCTTGCGTAGCGCGACGGTCAGTACGAGATCGGTCGACGAACCCGGTGCACTGACACCGACTTTCGCACCCCTGAAATCGGCCAGAGACTTGATCGAGCCGGCTTTCGACTTCGTCACAGCCACGACGATCTGGGGCGCCCGCCCCATCAGTACGAAGGCCCGATAGTGCTGGCCCTTCGCCTGCATGAAGAGCGTGTGCTCGAAGGCGCCCGCGCCGACGTCCGCGCTCCCGCCGACAACGGCTTCCAGCGCCTTCGACCCGCCCGCGAAATCCTCGAGCGTGACGTCAAGCCCTTCGTCCTTGAAGTAGCCGAGCTGACTCGCGACAAGCACAGGCAGATAGTAAAGACCAGGCAGGCCACCGACGGCCATCGTCAACACCGGTTTCTCGGGAGCATCTTTCGCTACGACTGGCATCGTGGTGAGCGCGAGCAGCGCAATGCACACGCAGGCCGCGTGCTGCATCCAGCGGTTAGACATTCGTTGTCTCCTGATCCGGTCTATTCGATTTGTTTAAGCGACGACGCCCAAAGGACAAAGGCCGCGGCAACGATTGTCGTTGCGCGGCCGTCCATACGCCATGCGCCGAAACCCCAATGGCGGGGACCTGCGTCAGGCTGGATTCGAAGCGAGGAACGCAGCCTTATTGCGGCGGCGGCACCGGACGCGGGCGTGGACGGGGCTGCGGCTGAGGTTGCGGACGAGGATAAGGCGATCCGCCTCCACCAGCCTGAAGATCGACATACGGTGCGACGATGATCGGCGTCGACGAATTCGTGGGAAGCTCAGTCGGTGCAGCAATCGGCTGCGCCTGCACGATCGGTGCGTGCGATAGCGGCGCGTTCTGCAGGACGGTCCCGCTCTGACCGTCACTGATGCCGCGTTGCGTATCCAGAATCAGCGGCTGACCACCGGACGCGGCGAAAGCAGCCGACGTCAGCAGCGTCGCAGCAACACTCATGAAGATGAGACGATTCGATCGGCGCAGGGGCATGGTCTGTTCTGGTTCTGGTTAGTTTTTGGGCCGCCAGCGGACCCATCGGCGCGCGGCAGGAACACTTTACCTTACCGTGACTGCATCGTTCCGGCTAGTCGGTCGTCATGGCTTCGCGCCATTGCCGCGCCGTAGATGTGACAAAGCCCCGTCAATACGGGGCTTTCCACTTGCTACATCAGCTGCGCGGCACATCCGCCGCCAGCCAGACTTACTTACAGCGAGTAGCCGTTGGCTTCGAGCGAACGAATACGTTGCTCGAGCTGAACGATATCGGACGACGAGGCGAGGTACGCTTCGCGGCGGTCGCGTTCAGCGGTTTCAAACCAGTTGCTCAGTGTTGCGACGAGGTATGCAAACATGATGTTTCTCCAAGGATCAGATTGAGTCCCTGGTGGAAGCTGGCATCAGGGATTTCCCTTAACAGGGTTAACCCGATTATAGCCTTCTGGTGCAAGCTTGCTAGTGAAATGGTCGAATACTGGGCATTCCGTTTTGGAATGGTGCATGTTTTTTTCGACGCTAAATAACTGATTTACCGGGAGATGCGAGCAAATTTTCGCTGCATGGTCAGATGCTGGACCCGGAAATGCACCAAAATAGCGCAACAAATGAAGGCGGCGCAACCGGAGTCCATCAAACGGTTGCAACGCAACCCTTACTCCGCATGACAATGCGCCGCTGAAGTCGCTTCGGGGTCCGCCAGCCGCTCGATAATTGGACAGTCAGGGCGATGATCTCCGTGACAATTCGCCGCCAGATGCGCCAGCGTGTCCCGCATATCCGTCAACTCCTGGATCCGCCGGTCGAGATCCGCGACATGTTCGAGCGCGATTGACTTCACCTCAGCGCTCGCGCGTGAACGGTCGTGCCACAGCGCCAGCAACCGGCGAATATCTTCGACCAGAAAACCCAGTCGCCGCGCCTGACGAATGAATCGCAGCGAGTGCACTTCCTCAACTCCGTACACGCGGTATCCGGCGCTCGTGCGCGCTTTCGCCTGCAATAGACCCACGCTCTCGTAATAACGAATCATCTTTGCCGTGACGCCAGACGCCCGCGACGCTTCACCAATATTCATGTTCGACCTCCGCAATCTGATTCGATGCTACACCTTCCCATTATGGGAAGGTCTACCATCCCGATAGATGTCGACACGGCAGGCATAATTCAACTGTTTCAACATCCGCATTGTTAGAAGGAAACGCATCAATGATCGAATTCAAGGTAGAGGGCATGAGCTGCCAGCATTGCGTCGCAGCCGTTACACAGGCCATCCGTGAGCAGGACGCATCGGCGCAGGTGCAGGTCGATCTGGCTGCGGGGCGGGTGTCGGTCGAATCTGGCCGGCCAGCGGAGATCCTGCGAGCCGCAATCGACGAAGCGGGTTACACGGTCATCGGCGCGCCAGTCAGTGGCAGCTGAGGGACGGCGCATGTTCAAGGTTGCCGTTATCGGCGCGTCGGGGTTGCTCGGTCGCGCGATTGTCGATGAACTTGGCCAGCAGGCCGGCTGGCAGATCGTTTCGACGGCTTTCCGGCGGCCCGGCCCGCGTATGGATGTACTTGACGTCCGCGACACGCTGGCTGTCGACGCATTCGTCGCGCACGAAAAGCCGGATGCGCTCGTCGTCGCGGCTGCCGAGCGGCGGCCGGATATCTGCGAGAACGATCCTGCGCTTGCCCGCGCGCTGAATGTCGACGCGGTGCGCACGCTTGCGTCCGCGGCCAACCGGCACGGTGCCTGGGTGCTGTCGATTTCTACCGACTACGTATTCGACGGCAGCCGCCCGCCCTATCGGCACGACGATCCGCCTGCACCGCTCAACGCCTATGGCCGCAGCAAGCTTGAGGGCGAACAGGCATTGCTCGACACGGCGGAGCGCGGCTGCGTGCTTCGTCTGCCGCTGCTGTACGGGCCGATTGTCGACTGGCGGGAATCGGCGGTCACGAGCCTCGTGCCGGCGATCGCCGCATCGGCGCGTGCCTCAGTGGGCGCGCAACCTGCCGTCATGGACGCGTGGGCGATCCGCTATCCGACTTTCACGCCGGACGTTGCGGTCGTCATCAGGCAGTTGCTCGAACGTCACATGCATGACAAAGCCGTGAGCGGCATCGTGCAGTGGTCCGGCGACGAACCGATGACGAAGCACGATATCGCGCGCCATCTGGCCGACGCATTGCGGTTCGACGCGCGACTCACGCCGCAACATACGCCAACCGACGCGACGCCGCGTCCGCACAACTGCCATCTGGATTCGAGCCGCCTCGAAGCATTGGGCATCGGTCGCCGGACGCCATTCGACATTGCCATCCGCCAGGTGCTGACGAAGTTTCCATGGCTCGATGACGGCCGCCCGACTTGAGACGCAAACGAAGCGCACGAGGAAGCCCGCCGGCTCAATACAATAAGGCGACGGCCCCCGCCTTTAATGAAAGTTCCGGCTCACAGACGGCAGATTGCCCAGCAGATGAGACATATCCAGAAGCGTGTGCGCCACCAGATGGCGCACTTCGCCTTCGCACTGCCACACGCCCAGCACGCCGAGCAGCGAAGCGCCGAGCACCTCCTTGCGCTGCTTCTCTAGAAGAGAAGGCCAGATGATGACGTTCACGTTGCCGGTCTCATCCTCGATCGTGAGAAAGATGACACCCTTTGCGGTATCGGGCCGCTGCCGCACGGTGACGATGCCGCAGCCCCGCGCGAGCCGGCCGTTCCGATAGGTATTCAGCGTTTTCGCCGGCAGCAGCCGGTTGGCAAGCAGTTGCGGCCTGAGCAGCTCCAGCGGATGCCGCCCGAGTGTCAGACCCATCGACCGGTAATCGCTCACGATATCGTCGCCTTCGGAAGGCGCACCGAGCATCGGCGTCCCGTCCTCGACGGCCGCCGCCGCCAGCATGTCGCGATCCGGCACCGCGGCGACCGACTGCCACAACGCCTCGCGCCGGTTCCCCGCCAGCGACGACAGCGCGTTGGCCGCGGCCAGCACCTGAAGGTCGTGCCGATCGAGTTGCGCGCGGCGCGCCAGATCCTTGACGGTCCCGAACGGCCGCACCGCCCGCGTGATCTCGATGCGTTCAGCCGCGCCATCACGCATGCCGCGCAACAGCGACAGCCCAAGCCGCACCGCGGGCCGCTCAGCGCCCACCGGTTCGAGCGACGAATCCCAGCCACTGACCGTCACATCGACCGGTAGCACCACGACGCCGTGCCGCTTCGCATCCTGAACCAGTTGCGATGGCGAATAAAAACCCATCGGCTGACTGTTGAGCATGGCGGCAAGAAACGCCTCCGGTTCATGGCATTTCAGCCAGCTGCTCACATAGACGAGCAACGCGAAACTGGCCGCATGACTCTCCGGAAAGCCGTATTCGCCGAAACCCTTGATCTGTTCGAAAATCGCCTCGGCAAAACCCTGCTCATAACCACGCTCGCGCATGCCGTTGACGATCCGGTCGTAATATTTCTGCAGACCGCCCTTGCGCTTCCATGCCGCCATCGCACGACGCAACTGATCCGCTTCACCCGCCGTGAAACCGGCCGCGATGATCGCAATCTGCATCACCTGCTCCTGGAAAATCGGCACACCAAGCGTGCGTTCAAGCGCGACTTTCAGATCCTCCCTGGGATAGCTGACCCGCTCGAAGCCCTGTCGCCGCTGAAGGTACGGATGCACAGCGCCACCCTGAATCGGCCCGGGCCGGACGATCGCGACTTCGATCACGAGGTCGTAGAACGTTTTTGGTTTCAGACGCGGCAGCATGCTCATCTGCGCGCGCGATTCGATCTGGAACACGCCGACGGTATCGGCGCGCGAAATCATGTCGTAGGTCTTTTTATCTTCCGACGGAATGTCCTGCATGTCGAAGCGCTCGCCGCGCTGCTCCGAAACCAGATCGAGCGTACGACGGATCGCCGACAGCATGCCAAGCGCGAGCACGTCGACCTTGAGCAGACCCAGCGATTCAAGATCGTCCTTGTCCCACTGGATGACGCTACGATCCGGCATCGCGGCATTCTCGATCGGGACAAGGCGGCTGAGCTTGCCGCGACTGATCACAAAACCGCCGGAATGCTGCGACAGATGCCGTGGAAACCCAAGCAGTTGCGCCGCGAGCGATGCCCACGCGCGGATGATCGGCGTCTCCGGATTCAGCCCGGATTCTGCGAAACGCTTGAGCAGATCGGCACCGCTGTCGAACCAATGATGCGACTTCGCGACCGCATCCACAATCTGCGGATCGACGCCAAGCGCCTTGCCGGTTTCCCGCAACGTGCCGCGCGCGCGATACGTCGACACGGCCGCCGCAATCGCCGCCCGATGACGCCCGTACTTGCGATAGATGTACTGGATGACTTCTTCGCGCCGCTGATGCTCGAAATCCACATCGATATCCGGCGGCTCGCCGCGCTCCTTGCTGATGAAACGCTCGAACAGCATGTTGCCGCGTGCCGGATCGACTTCGGTGACACCGAGGCAATAGCAGACCGCCGAATTGGCCGCCGAGCCGCGTCCCTGACACAGAATGTGCTGGCTTCGCGCATAGCGAACGATGTCGTAGACCGTCAGAAAATACGGCTCGTATTTCAGATCGGCAATAAGTTCGAGTTCGTATTCGATCTGCGCCTGCACGTCGTGCGGAATGCCGGACGAAAAGCGCCGGTGCGCGCCGATGTACGTCTCCTTGCGCAGATATGCGGTCGGCGTGAAGCCTTCAGGCACGAGCTCGTCGGGATACTCGTATTTCAGTTCATCGAGCGAAAACGTGCAGTGCGCGAGGATATTCATCGTCTCGCTGAGCACGTACTCCGGATACAGGTTGGCGAGCCGCAGACGCGAGCGCAAATGCTGCTCGGCATTGGGCGACAGGTCGTACCCGCACTCGTTGACCGGTCGCCCGACGCGGATCGCCGTCATCGTGTCCTGCAGCGGTTTGCGCGAGCGCACGTGCATCACGACGTTGCCGAGCGCGACTACCGGCACGCCGTGATGCTGCGCGACGTATTCGATGGCGCCGCGATGGATGTCGTCCATGGCCCGCTGATGCAGAACAAGACCGCACCATGCCCGGCCGGAAAACGTCTGGTCAAACCACTCCAGTTGCACATTCAGCGCATCTTCCTGCGCAGGAAAATCCGGCACGAGAATCGCGAGACAGTCCGGCACGCCGCGTAGATGCGCGTATTCCGCATCTGGACGGGACAGGTCCTGCGGCGTCAGCCGGTATTCGCCTTTCGGCGCGCGCATCCGGGCAAGCGTGATCAGCTCAGATAGATTGCCGTAGCCCTCCCGGTTCTGCGCCAGCAGAATCAGGCCGAAGGCAGGCGTTCCGTCCGCATTCACCAGCCTGAAATAAGCACCGATGACGAGCGGCAGCTTCGCTTCCTTCGCCGCGACGTGTGCGCGCACGACGCCCGCGAGCGAGCATTCATCGGTGATCGCAAGTCCTGCGTAGCCGAGTTGCGCGGCGCGCGTGGCCAGTTCCTCTGCATGCGATGCGCCGTGCAGGAACGTGAAGTTCGAAAAGCAGAACAGTTCGGCATAGTCCGGTAGCGGGCTGAATGAGAGATCCATGGCGTGTCATCCAAAGAGGCCATGGAGGAACCAGCGCGGATCCTCCGCGTCGCGGCTGCTGATGCGCTCGCGATAGATCCAGTAACAGTTCTGGTCTTCGGCCTGCGCGACGAAGTAATCACGTGTCACGAGTTCGCCGTCGAACCAGCCCGCTTCGATGCGTTCGCCCGGCGACACCATCCTGAGCGGCGAGCCGTAGAACGGCCGATGCTTTTTCATCAGCAGAAGCACGGGCGTTTCGAGCAGCCAGGTTGGCCGCGGTAATCCGGCGGGCAGCAACGCGCGCTTCGATGCCTGGCCGATCGGCGTCCAGCGATTGGCGACTTCCGGCCGGTAGTCGGCAGTCGGTGCGGCCTGCAACACGTTTTCGACGCCGAGCCGCGCGACCAGCAGCTCGATGAGACGCGCGTGGTCTTCCGGGGAGCCGCCGGGTTCTGGGAACAGCGTGTCAGACGCCGGCTCGGCAGCCTGGACATTCGACGCATCGAGCCGCAGCGCGATAACCGGTGCATCCTGTTCGATGCGACCCAACCGCTCCTTGATGAGGCGGATCAGATGCTCTTCCTGCCAGGTCGGCTCGCCGAGCGCGATGTCGATGACAGTGGGAGGAATCGCCTGCCGTCCACGTTCGTGTTCGAGTGAGAGCGTGGCCGCAGTCAGCGCGAGCTGCTTTGCGCACAGCCAGCCGCACAGCTGAACGATAAGCCGGTGGGCTGCAAACAGCGCGCCGTCCGCGTGCTCGATGCGGTCCGACATCTCAATACGCGCGGAGAACGTGGGCGGCAATTCGAACCAGTCGAACAGTTCCGGCGCTGTACCGAACGCGCGATCGAGCGAATCAAGCAGATGCTCGCCGCAACGACGCTGCAGCCCGGCGCGCGGCAGACGCCTTACGTCGGCGATCGTTTCGCAACCGAGGCCCGTGAACCAGTCGGCAAACGGACGGATTTCCGCCACCGACAGCAGCGGCAACGCCGCCAGCTGGCGCTCGAGCGAGTGAAACTTGAGAATGCGCCGGTTTCCGTATTTCACCAGCAGCCATGCGCCTTGCCCCGTTGGCGCAGCGCTCACCCTTGCGCTGAAACCCAGTGTGGCGAGCACGGCCCTGACGTCCCGGCACAGACGCAACACGCCTCCGAATAGCCTCAAACTTGCGCCAACGTCGATCAAGACAATGGCTTCTTCGCACAACGTCACGTCGGGTGAGAACTTCATCAAAGCGACAGCGACCTCCTCCTGCGCGGCCTGCTCGCGCGCCGGATCGCGTTCGAACATCGCCGTCTCGGGCAGGAGCGTCAACACACCGCCGCGCTTCATGCCCGCACGTACACCCGCCGCTTTTGCCACGCCATCGGCAATGAGCACCCTGTCCTTCTCCAGCACGACACAGCCATGCGCCTGCTCCTGGCGTCCATCAGACAACCACCTCGGCCGAAAGACCTCGAGCTGCAACCGGTATAACTGGACGGCGAGAAAGACGCGCATGATGGGAAAACAAAACGGGCGTGGGTTGTAGGGGAATGGACAGGGGTTCCGCGCGTGTTGGACCTCGTCGCTTCACGATGTCGACGGTCAGACCGTCTCCGGCTGGCCGTAGGGCCAGCCTCAATACAGCCGGAGAGGCGTCCTGGGCTGCAGCCAGGGGCCGGACCATAAGGAATAATGTTTCCGACGACTGCGCCGCCAGATGCAGGCGCCGCAATGAAGACGTCTTGACGTGCTGTGCCCAGAACAGCAGCGCGCCGCAACTTCCCGCACGCAGGATCTGTTCTGCCGACCACAGCGCATCAGTGATTTTTGCTGCCCGAATCCGCATCAACTGCTCCAGGGGAAGCCCGATGTACTCCAGCCCCAAGCCGTTAGGGATATGAGGCGGTTGCATCAGCACGATCGGTCGGTTGCCCAGACCGCTCAGCGCGGGCCGCAACAACCGTATCTCCCCCACCCCGGCCTGCTCGACCAGCAGATCGACAAGCGCGCCAAGTGGCCAGCCGCCTCCCGGCAACTCCGCTGACAAGGCCGCGTAACCCGTATCCAGCGTGCCGCCGCGCACGCGCGCGAGCTGCGACGCACGCCAGAGCGACGGATGAATGGCCTCAGGAACGGAAACAGCGGATGTCATCGAGTGACGAAATAACTGTATGGATATACAGTATCGTACATGGGATTTCGCTATCGCGAACGGGCACTTTTTTGGGTCCCAAGGATTGCGCGGGTAAGGATGGCGCTGCGACTCAAGACAATTGCCAAGGTTGAATGGCGCTGACTATGAGCTCAAAAATGGAAGGCCATTCGCAGACGGTAAGGCGATCACGTCAATGCCAGACATTTGCTCCACCTATGAAATCGGAAGGTGAATAAATTGAACGCGGGCAGTCTGCGCACGTGGAATACGCAGTCTGCGGGAGCGGCCGGATGGCGGGCGGGTGGGTCGGTGGCGGGCTTTTTGGGGGCGGTAAA
>NZ_JBNDML010000036.1:0-35816 GCF_050436565.1 Paraburkholderia sp. GAS42
AGTGCGGATTGCCCGTGTGAAAGTAGGTAATCGTCAGGCTCCCCAGCAGCAACAGAAACCCCACCCCACAAAGGTGGGGTTTCTGCGTTTACCGCAATCACTTATAAGTGAGAGCTAGTGGGTTTGGAACAGTCAAGCGGAGCTTGACATTGAGATGTTGTTCCCCCATAATCATCAGTTCTCTGCGGAGGGGTGCCCGAGTGGCTAAAGGGGGCAGACTGTAAATCTGTTGGCTTACGCCTACGTTGGTTCGAATCCAACCTCCTCCACCAGAATGCAAGTTGAAGCAGTAGGGAATCGATGGGCCCGTGCGGGTGTAGCTCAATGGTAGAGCAGAAGCCTTCCAAGCTTACGACGAGGGTTCGATTCCCTTCACCCGCTCCAGCACGAAGTAGCGCCCATGTGGCTCAGTGGTAGAGCACTCCCTTGGTAAGGGAGAGGTCGGCAGTTCGATCCTGCCCATGGGCACCAGCAGTAACCAGTGATTGTTTGCGCGCGGCGCAACGTACGGAAAAATCCTCTTAGGAGTCGAAAATGGCCAAAGGCAAGTTTGAGCGGACCAAGCCGCACGTGAACGTCGGCACGATCGGTCACGTTGACCACGGCAAGACCACGCTGACGGCAGCGATCACGACGGTGCTGACCAAGAAGTTTGGCGGCGAAGCAAAGGCGTATGACCAGATCGACGCGGCGCCGGAAGAAAAGGCACGTGGTATCACGATCAACACGGCGCACGTGGAATACGAAACGGCGAACCGCCACTACGCTCACGTCGACTGCCCGGGCCACGCTGACTATGTGAAGAACATGATCACGGGTGCAGCGCAGATGGACGGCGCGATCCTGGTGTGCTCGGCAGCCGACGGCCCGATGCCGCAAACGCGTGAGCACATCCTGCTGGCGCGCCAGGTCGGTGTGCCGTACATCATCGTGTTCCTGAACAAGTGCGACATGGTGGACGACGCCGAGCTGCTCGAGCTGGTGGAAATGGAAGTGCGCGAGCTTCTGTCGAAGTACGACTTCCCGGGCGACGACACGCCGATCATCAAGGGTTCGGCCAAGCTGGCGCTGGAAGGCGACACGGGTGAGCTCGGTGAAGTGGCGATCATGAACCTGGCCGACGCGCTGGATACGTACATCCCGACGCCGGAGCGTGCGGTGGATGGCGCGTTCCTGATGCCGGTGGAAGACGTGTTCTCGATCTCGGGTCGTGGCACGGTGGTGACGGGTCGCGTTGAGCGCGGCGTGGTCAAGGTCGGTGAGGAAATCGAAATTGTCGGTATCAAGCCGACGGTGAAGACGACCTGCACGGGCGTGGAAATGTTCCGCAAGCTGCTTGACCAGGGTCAGGCGGGCGACAACGTCGGTATCCTGCTGCGCGGCACGAAGCGTGAAGACGTGGAGCGTGGCCAGGTGCTGGCCAAGCCGGGTTCGATCAACCCGCACACGCACTTCACGGCTGAAGTGTACGTGCTGAGCAAGGACGAAGGCGGTCGCCATACGCCGTTCTTCAACAACTATCGCCCGCAGTTCTACTTCCGTACGACGGACGTGACGGGTTCGATCGAGTTGCCGAAGGACAAGGAAATGGTGATGCCGGGCGACAACGTGTCGATCACGGTGAAGCTGATCAACCCGATCGCGATGGAAGAAGGTCTGCGCTTCGCCATCCGTGAAGGTGGTCGTACCGTCGGCGCCGGTGTCGTTGCCAAGATCCTCGAGTAAGCCAGCTAGTTCTCGTTGATCTGTTGTTTTCGGGGTTGGCGATGCCGTCAACCCCAAAATGGTTTAGGGGTATAGCTCAACTGGCAGAGCGTCGGTCTCCAAAACCGAAGGTTGGGGGTTCGATTCCCTCTGCCCCTGCCAAATTCTCGCGCGATGTGTGGCGCACATTAAGGTGTTATGGCGAATCCTTCCGTCGAAACTGTAAATACTTCTGGCGACAGGCTGATGTTGGTCGCCGGCGTATTGCTGGTCTTGGCCGGGTTCGTGGGGTTCTTCTGGCTAAGTGGCCAGGAATGGTACATCCGCGGAGCGGCCCTGGCTGTTGGCGCTATCGCAGGTGTCGCAGTCGGTCTTGTCTCTGCCCCCGGTAAGGGTTTCATCGCCTTCGCCAAGGACTCGTACAAGGAAGTCCGCAAGGTCGTCTGGCCGACTCGTAAAGAGGCGACGCAAACGACGCTGGTGGTTTTCGGTTTTGTGCTCGTCATGGCGCTGTTTCTCTGGATGAGTGATAAATCCATTGAATGGGCGATTTTCTCGGTGATTCTGGGTTGGAAATGATATGAGCGATACGCCGGCATCCCCGAGTGGTAAACGTTGGTACGTCGTGCACGCCTACTCCGGAATGGAAAAGAGCGTGCAACGTGCGCTTCAGGAGCGCATCGATCGTGCTGGCATGCAGGACAAATTCGGTCAGATCCTGGTCCCGACCGAAGAAGTTGTTGAAGTTAAGGGCGGCCACAAGTCTGTGACCGAGCGTCGTTTCTTTCCGGGCTACGTGCTCGTCGAGATGGAAATGACCGATGAAACGTGGCACCTGGTGAAAAATACCGCGAAGGTGACCGGTTTCGTGGGTGGCGCACGTAACCGTCCGAGCCCGATTTCCCCGCGGGAAGTCGAGAAAATCATGTCGCAGATGCAGGAGGGTGTGGAGAAGCCGCGCCCGAAGACCCTGTTTGAAGTCGGCGAGATGGTTCGTGTAAAGGATGGCCCGTTCACAGATTTCAACGGCAGCGTCGAAGAAGTGAATTACGAAAAGTCGCGCGTCCGTGTTTCCGTCACGATCTTCGGGCGGGCAACGCCGGTTGAGCTTGAGTTCGGTCAAGTCGAAAAGCTGTAATCCAGATTCCGCGGACCGCGCCATTTGGCGCGGTCCGTATTTCGCGCTTACGGTCCGCGTAATGGCCGTTGAGGAGCGCAAGTAACCTGATTTCCGGCGAAAGCGCGCTACTACTCACATGAACGCTCACGCGTTCCAACGAGGTTTTCAAAATGGCAAAGAAAATCATCGGCTTTATCAAGCTGCAGATTCCTGCAGGTAAAGCCAACCCGTCGCCGCCGGTCGGTCCGGCACTGGGTCAGCGTGGTCTGAACATTATGGAGTTCTGCAAGGCGTTTAACGCGCAGACTCAAGCAATGGAACCGGGTCTGCCGATTCCGGTCGTGATTACTGCGTTCGCGGACAAGAGCTTCACGTTCGTCCTGAAGACGCCGCCGGCTACGGTTCTGATCAAGAAGGCAGCGAAGGTCGACAAGGGTTCGGCCAAGCCGCACACCGACAAGGTCGGCAAGATCACGCGTGCTCAAGCTGAAGACATCGCCAAGACCAAGATGCCGGATCTTACGGCAGCTGATCTTGACGCAGCGGTCCGCACGATCGCTGGTAGCGCCCGCTCGATGGGCATCACCGTGGAGGGCGTGTAAATGGCCAAGCTTTCGAAGCGTCTGCAAGCATTTGCAGCCAAGGTTGATCGTCAGAAGCTGTACGCAATCGACGAAGCCCTGTCGCTCGTTAAGGAATGCGCAAGCGCCAAGTTCGATGAGTCGATCGACGTCGCTGTGCAACTCGGTATCGATGCGAAGAAGTCGGACCAGGTCGTTCGCGGCTCGGTGGTTCTGCCGGCAGGCACCGGTAAGTCGGTTCGCGTCGCTGTGTTCGCGCAGGGCGAAAAGGCTGAGCAAGCTCGTGCGGCCGGCGCAGAAATCGTTGGTATGGAAGACCTGGCTGAGCAGGTCAAGGCCGGTAACCTGAACTTCGACATCGTGATCGCTTCGCCGGACACGATGCGCGTTGTCGGTACGCTCGGTCAGATCCTCGGCCCGCGTGGCCTCATGCCGAACCCGAAGGTCGGCACGGTGACGCCGGACGTGGCAACCGCCGTGAAGAACGCGAAGGCTGGTCAAGTCCAGTTCCGCGTCGACAAGGCCGGTATCATCCACGCGACGATCGGCCGTGCTTCGTTCGAGCCGACGGCTCTGCGCAGCAACCTGAACGCGCTTGTCGAGGCACTGCAAAAGGCCAAGCCGGCCACGAGCAAGGGCGTTTACCTGCGTAAGGTCGCGCTGTCGAGCACGATGGGCGTGGGTGTCCGCGTCGATCAGGCATCGCTCGCAGCACAGTAAAGAATTCTTCCGCTGCGGCGCAAGCAGCAGCGGTTTTATGGGCTTTGGGCGGTCGTGAGATGGCAGTGCGCATCGAACGGCCGGTTATCAAAGACCGTTGGCGGGATCGCAGCAGGCAGGCGTTCCCTTAATGTAGAGCCAACGCAGATGGCGAACCCGAAATAGTTTTGTAGTGGTGACGCCGGTTGTCGTCCGCTGTGGTGCGGACACCCAACTGGCTGAAATACTCCTGACACGTCGGACGCCGTTGTTGAACGCGGTACACAAGGCAACCGCCACGTGTATCGAATCTGGAGGCTAACCGTGCCACTCAACAAAGAAAGTAAGCAGGCCGTCGTCGCTGAGGTTTCCGCGCAAGTCGCGAAAGCCCAGACCGTCGTTCTGGCTGAGTATCGTGGGATTGCGGTTGGCGATCTGACCAAGCTGCGCGCGAAAGCGCGCGAGCAACAGGTGTACCTGCGCGTGTTGAAAAACACGCTGGCGCGTCGCGCTGTCGAAGGTACCCCGTTCGCTCCGCTGGCAGAGCAGATGACTGGCCCGCTGATCTACGGCATCTCGGAAGATGCGATTGCTGCTGCGAAGGTCGTCAACGACTTCGCGAAGAGCAATGACAAGTTGATCATCAAGGCTGGTTCTTTTGACGGCAACGTAATGGACAAGGCTGGCGTGCAAGCGCTCGCCAACATCCCGAGCCGCGAAGAACTGCTCTCCAAGCTGCTGTACGTTATGCAAGCACCTGTTTCTGGCTTCGCGCGCGCTCTGGCCGCGCTGGCAGAAAAGAAACAAGGCGAAGCGGCTTAACGCATTTCAGTTGGGCGTAACTGATCGCTGGCTGTATCCGAATTCAATTTAGGAGTATTTCAAATGGCAATCGCAAAAGATGACATCCTCGAAGCCGTAAGCTCGATGTCGGTTCTGGAACTGAACGAACTGGTCAAGGCGTTCGAAGAAAAGTTTGGCGTGTCGGCAGCTGCTGTTGCAGTGGCAGGCCCGGCAGGCGGCGGCGCTGGCGCTGCTGCAGCTGAAGAGCAAACCGAATTCACGGTCAACCTGACGGAAGTCGGCGCGAACAAGGTTTCGGTCATTAAGGCTGTTCGCGAACTGACGGGTCTCGGCCTGAAGGAAGCGAAGGACCTGGTCGACGGTGCACCGAAGCCTGTGAAGGAAGCGGTACCGAAGGCTGCGGCTGAAGAAGCCAAGAAGAAGCTGGAAGAAGCCGGCGCGAAGGCTGAAATCAAGTAAGTTTCAGCGCGCTGTGCGAAGGCTGGCGGTTTTCCACCGCCGGCCTTTTTGTGCTTTGTGGGGACAAAGTTTGAGCCGGAGGTTTCGGTAAGAACGCGGCCCCAGAAGCCAAAGAAAATCGCCTTTCGGTAACGTTGACCGGCGTTTTTCTTTGTCTTCTGAAGCGACTGCAGAAGGCAAGTTTGGTCGGGTAGCGGGCAACACAGGCATCCGCTGCCGTCAGCCAGCGGTTGGTAGCGGCCAACCACCAAGCTTTCAGGCTCGTTCAAGCCATCATCGGACGGCCATCGGGTCTCAGTCGGTGAACACTCGGGTTGTCTCATCAAGGTATCCTGCCTCGACAACAATGCCCGCCGTGATTCGGAGATCGTATGCAATATTCCTTCACCGAGAAGAAGCGTATTCGCAAGAGTTTTGCGAAGCGCCCCATCGTTCACCAGGTTCCTTTCCTGCTGGCTACCCAGCTTGAATCATTCAGCACGTTTCTGCAAGCTGACACGTCGTCGACGCAACGCAAACCGGAAGGTCTGCAAGCTGCGTTCACGTCGGTTTTCCCCATTGTTTCCCATAACGGTTTCGCTCGTCTGGAGTTCGTCAGCTACATGCTGTCGCCGCCGGCATTCAACATCAAGGAATGTCAGCAGCGCGGTTTGACGTACTGCTCGGCCCTGCGCGCGAAAGTGCGTCTGGTGCTGCTCGACAAGGAGTCGCCGAGCAAGCCGGTCGTCAAGGAAGTGAAGGAGCAGGAAGTGTACATGGGCGAAATTCCGCTCATGACGCCGACGGGTTCGTTCGTCATCAACGGCACGGAGCGCGTGATCGTTTCGCAGCTGCACCGTTCGCCGGGCGTGTTCTTCGAACACGACAAGGGCAAGACGCATAGCTCGGGCAAGCTACTGTTCTCGGCACGTATCATTCCTTACCGTGGCTCGTGGCTCGATTTCGAGTTCGACCCGAAGGACGTGCTGTACTTCCGCGTCGACCGTCGCCGCAAGATGCCAGTCACGATCCTGCTGAAGGCCATCGGCCTGACGCCGGAACAGATCCTCGCGAACTTCTTCGTGTTCGACAATTTCACGCTGATGCCGGAAGGCGCGCAGATGGAATTCGTGCCGGAGCGTCTGCGCGGTGAAGTCGCACGCTTCGACATTTCGGATCGTGACGGCAACGTGATTGTCCAGAAGGACAAGCGGATTAACGCCAAGCACATTCGCGACCTCGAAAACGCGAAGACGAAGTTCATTTCGGTTCCCGAAGACTATCTGCTCGGCCGCACGCTGGCGAAGAATGTTGTCGATGGCGAAACCGGTGAAGTTATCGCTAACGCGAACGACGAAATCACCGAAACCGTGCTCGAAAAGCTGCGCGAATCGAAGGTGAAGGACATCCAGACGCTCTACACGAACGATCTGGATCAAGGTCCGTACATTTCGTCGACGCTGCGCATCGACGAAACAGCCGACCGTATGGCCGCACGCATCGCGATCTACCGCATGATGCGCCCGGGCGAACCGCCGACCGAAGAAGCGGTCGAGGCACTGTTCAACCGTCTGTTCTATAGCGAAGACGCGTACGACCTGTCGAAGGTCGGCCGTATGAAGTTCAATCGCCGCGTTGGGCGCGATGAAATCATCGGACCGATGACGCTGCAGGACGACGACATCCTGGCGACGATCAAGATTCTCGTCGAGCTGCGTAACGGCAAGGGCGAAGTCGACGACATCGACCACTTGGGTAACCGTCGCGTGCGTTGCGTCGGCGAACTGGCCGAGAACCAGTTCCGCGCCGGTCTCGTGCGTGTCGAACGTGCTGTGAAGGAACGCCTCGGCCAGGCCGAAAGCGAAAACCTGATGCCGCACGACCTGATCAACTCGAAGCCGATTTCGTCGGCGATTCGCGAGTTCTTCGGTTCGTCGCAGTTGTCGCAGTTCATGGACCAGACCAACCCGCTGTCGGAAATCACCCACAAGCGCCGTGTTTCGGCTCTTGGCCCGGGCGGTCTGACGCGTGAGCGCGCTGGCTTTGAAGTCCGCGACGTGCACCCGACCCACTACGGCCGTGTGTGCCCGATCGAAACGCCGGAAGGTCCGAACATCGGCCTGATCAACTCGCTCGCACTGTATGCGCACCTGAACGAATACGGCTTCCTCGAAACGCCGTATCGCAAGGTCGTGGACAGCAAGGTGACGGATCAGATCGACTATCTGTCGGCGATCGAAGAAGGTCGTTACGTGATCGCTCAGGCGAACGCGGCTGTGGCTGAAGACGGCACGCTGACCGACGAACTGGTTTCGTCGCGTGAAGCCGGCGAAACACTGATGGTCACGCCGGACCGCATCCAGTACATGGACGTGGCGCCGTCGCAGATCGTCTCGGTGGCCGCATCGCTGATTCCGTTCCTCGAGCACGATGACGCGAACCGCGCATTGATGGGTTCGAACATGCAGCGTCAGGCTGTGCCGTGTCTGCGTCCTGAAAAGGCCGTGGTCGGTACGGGTATCGAACGCACGGTGGCAGTCGACTCGGGTACGACGGTTCAGGCATTCCGCGGTGGCGTGGTGGACTACGTCGACGCAGGCCGTATGGTGATCCGCGTGAACGACGATGAAGCCGTTGCTGGCGACGTCGGCGTGGACATCTACAACCTGATCAAGTACACGCGTTCGAACCAGAACACGAACATCAACCAGCGCCCGATCGTGAAGGTCGGCGATATCGTGTCGCGTGGTGACGTGCTGGCTGACGGCGCATCGACCGACCTCGGCGAACTGGCGCTTGGCCAGAACATGCTGGTCGCGTTCATGCCGTGGAACGGCTACAACTTCGAAGACTCGATTTTGATCTCGGAGAAAGTTGTTGCGGACGATCGCTACACGTCGATCCACATCGAAGAACTGAACGTCGTTGCTCGCGATACGAAGCTCGGACCGGAAGAAATCACGCGCGACATCTCGAACCTGGCTGAAGTGCAACTCGGTCGTCTCGATGAGTCGGGCATCGTGTACATCGGCGCGGAAGTCGAAGCCGGCGACGTGCTGGTCGGCAAGGTCACGCCGAAGGGCGAAACCCAGCTGACGCCGGAAGAAAAGCTGCTGCGCGCGATCTTCGGTGAAAAGGCTTCGGACGTGAAGGACACGTCGCTGCGCGTGCCGTCGGGCATGAGCGGCACGGTGATCGACGTTCAAGTATTCACGCGTGAAGGCATCCAGCGCGACAAGCGTGCGCAACAGATCATCGACGATGAACTGAAGCGCTATCGCCTCGACCTGAACGACCAGCTGCGTATCGTGGAAGGCGACGCGTTCCAGCGTCTCGCCCGTATGCTGACCGGCAAGGTCGCGAACGGCGGTCCGAAGAAGCTCGCGAAGGGTACGAAGATCGAACAGGCCTACCTGGAAGATCTCGACCATTACCACTGGTTCGACATCCGCCTCGCAGATGAAGAAGCAGCGGCACAGCTCGAAGCGATCAAGGACTCGATCGAACAGAAGCGTCACCAGTTCGATCTCGCGTTCGAAGAAAAGCGCAAGAAGCTCACGCAAGGCGACGAACTGCCGCCGGGCGTGCTGAAGATGGTCAAGGTGTATCTGGCTGTGAAGCGTCGTCTGCAGCCTGGCGACAAGATGGCCGGCCGTCACGGTAACAAGGGTGTGGTGTCGAAGATCGTCCCGATCGAAGACATGCCGTACATGGCCGATGGCCGTCCGGCTGACGTCGTGCTGAATCCGCTCGGCGTGCCGTCACGGATGAACGTGGGTCAGGTTCTCGAAGTGCATCTGGGTTGGGCCGCGAAGGGTCTTGGCTGGCGTATCGGCGAAATGCTGCAGCGTCAGGCGAAGATCGCTGAACTGCGCGAATTCCTGACCAAGATCTACAACGAGTCGGGCCGCGCCGAAGAGCTGGACAGCTTCACGGACGACGAAATCGTCGAACTGGCGAAGAACCTGCGCGAAGGCGTGCCGTTCGCCACGCCGGTGTTCGACGGTGCGACGGAAGAGGAAATGTCGCGCGCGCTGGATCTGGCGTTCCCGGACGATATCGCGAAGAACCTCGGCATGACGCCGTCGAAGAATCAGGTGCGTCTGTACGACGGCCGCACGGGCGAAATGTTCGAACGTACGGTGACGGTTGGCTACATGCATTACCTGAAACTGCACCATTTGGTCGACGACAAGATGCACGCACGTTCGACGGGCCCGTACTCGCTCGTCACGCAGCAGCCGCTGGGTGGTAAGGCGCAGTTCGGTGGCCAGCGTTTCGGTGAAATGGAAGTGTGGGCGCTCGAAGCGTACGGCGCATCGTACGTGCTGCAGGAAATGCTGACGGTGAAGTCGGATGACGTGACAGGCCGGACCAAGGTTTACGAGAACCTGGTCAAGGGCGATCACGTAATCGATGCTGGCATGCCGGAATCCTTCAACGTGCTGGTGAAGGAAATCCGCTCGCTCGGTATCGACATCGACCTCGACCGCAACTAATCGGACTACGGAGAGAAGGCAATGAAAGCTCTGCTCGATCTATTCAAGCAAGTCCAACAAGAAGAAGTTTTTGACGCGATCAAGATCGGTCTGGCCTCGCCAGACAAGATCCGTTCGTGGTCGTTCGGTGAAGTGAAGAAGCCGGAAACCATCAACTACCGGACGTTCAAGCCGGAACGCGATGGTCTGTTCTGCGCGAAGATTTTCGGGCCGATCAAGGACTACGAATGCCTGTGCGGCAAGTACAAGCGCCTGAAGCACCGCGGCGTGATCTGCGAGAAGTGCGGCGTTGAAGTCACGCTGGCGAAGGTGCGTCGCGAACGGATGGGCCACATCGAACTGGCCTCGCCGGTTGCGCACATCTGGTTCCTGAAGTCGCTGCCGTCGCGTCTGGGCATGGTGCTCGACATGACGCTGCGCGACATCGAACGCGTGCTGTACTTCGAAGCATACGTGGTGATCGATCCGGGCATGACGCCGCTGAAAGCGCGGCAGATCATGACCGAAGAGGATTACTACAACAAGGTCGAAGAATACGGTGACGAATTCCGTGCCGAGATGGGCGCGGAAGGCGTGCGCGAACTGCTGCGTGCGATCAACATCGACGAACAGGTCGAGATGCTCCGTACCGAACTCAAGAACACGGGTTCGGAAGCGAAGATCAAGAAGTACGCGAAGCGCCTGAAGGTGCTCGAGGCGTTCCAGCGTTCGGGCATCAAGCCTGACTGGATGGTGCTCGAAGTGCTGCCGGTGCTGCCGCCGGAACTGCGTCCGCTCGTGCCGCTCGACGGCGGCCGTTTCGCGACGTCGGACCTGAACGATCTGTATCGCCGCGTGATCAACCGTAACAACCGGTTGAAGCGTCTGCTCGAACTGAAGGCGCCTGAAATCATCGTCCGCAACGAAAAGCGGATGCTGCAGGAAGCCGTCGATTCGCTGCTCGACAACGGTCGTCGCGGCAAGGCGATGACGGGCGCGAACAAGCGTCCGCTGAAGTCGCTCGCCGACATGATCAAGGGTAAGGGCGGTCGTTTCCGTCAGAACCTGCTGGGTAAGCGCGTCGACTATTCGGGCCGTTCGGTCATCGTGGTCGGTCCGACGCTCAAGCTGCATCAGTGCGGTCTGCCGAAGCTGATGGCGCTCGAACTGTTCAAGCCGTTCATCTTCAACAAGCTGGAAGTGATGGGTGTCGCGACCACCATCAAGGCTGCGAAGAAGGAAGTCGAGAACCAGACGCCGGTGGTGTGGGACATCCTCGAAGAGGTGATCCGCGAACATCCGGTCATGCTGAACCGTGCGCCGACGCTTCACCGTCTTGGCATTCAGGCTTTCGAGCCGGTGCTGATCGAAGGTAAGGCAATCCAGCTGCACCCGCTCGTCTGCGCGGCGTTCAACGCCGACTTCGACGGTGACCAGATGGCTGTTCACGTTCCGCTGTCGCTCGAAGCGCAGATGGAAGCGCGCACGCTGATGCTGGCGTCGAACAACGTCCTGTTCCCGGCCAACGGCGATCCGTCGATCGTGCCGTCGCAGGATATCGTGCTCGGCCTGTACTACGCGACGCGTGAAGCGGTGAATGCCAAGGGCGAAGGCCTGACGTTCACCGGCGTGTCGGAAGCGCTGCGTGCGTACGAGAACAAGGAAGTCGAGCTGGCCTCGCGCGTCAACGTGCGGATCACGGAAATGGTCCACAACGAAGACACGTCGGAAGGCGCGCCGAAGTTCGTGCCGAAGGTCACGCTGTATGCGACGACCGTCGGCCGTTCGATCCTGTCGGAAATCCTTCCGCCGGGCCTGCCGTTCTCGGTGCTGAACAAGCCGCTGAAGAAGAAAGAAATCTCGCGCCTCATCAACACCGCATTCCGCAAGTGCGGTCTGCGCGAAACGGTGATTTTCGCCGACCAGTTGATGCAGTCGGGTTTCCGCCTGGCAACGCGCGCTGGTATCTCGATCTGCGTCGACGACATGCTCGTGCCGCCGCAGAAGGAAACCATCGTCGGCGACGCCGCGAAGAAGGTGAAGGAATACGACCGTCAGTACATGTCGGGTCTCGTCACCGCGCAGGAACGCTACAACAACGTGGTCGACATCTGGTCGGCAACGTCGGAAGCGGTCGGCAAGGCGATGATGGAACAGCTGTCGACGGAACCGGTGACGGATCGCGACGGTAACCAGACGCGCCAGGAATCGTTCAACTCGATCTACATGATGGCCGACTCGGGCGCTCGCGGTTCCGCGGTGCAGATTCGTCAGCTGGCCGGTATGCGTGGCCTGATGGCGAAGCCGGACGGCTCGATCATCGAGACGCCGATTACGGCGAACTTCCGCGAAGGCCTGAACGTGTTGCAGTACTTCATCTCGACCCACGGTGCACGTAAGGGTCTGGCTGATACGGCATTGAAGACGGCGAACTCGGGTTACCTGACGCGTCGTCTCGTCGACGTGACGCAGGATCTCGTCGTGGTCGAAGACGATTGCGGTACGTCGAACGGCGTGGCAATGAAGGCGCTGGTTGAAGGCGGTGAAGTCGTCGAGGCACTGCGTGACCGTATTCTGGGTCGCGTTGCGGTGGCGGACGTCGTCAATCCGGAAACGCAGGAAACGCTGTACGAATCGGGCACGCTGCTCGACGAAGATTCAGTGGAAGAAATCGAACGCCTCGGCATCGATGAAGTGCGCGTGCGCACGCCGCTGACCTGCGAAACGCGTTACGGCCTGTGCGCAGCCTGCTACGGCCGCGACCTGGGTCGTGGCTCGTCGGTCAACGTCGGTGAGGCGGTCGGTGTGATCGCTGCCCAGTCGATCGGTGAACCGGGCACGCAGCTGACGATGCGTACGTTCCACATCGGTGGTGCGGCGTCGCGTGCGGCAGTGGCTTCGTCGGTTGAAGCCAAGTCGAACGGTACGGTGCGTTTCACGGCGACGATGCGTTACGTCACCAACGCGAAGGGCGAGCAGATCGTCATCTCGCGTTCGGGCGAAGCGATGATCACTGACGACCACGGTCGTGAGCGTGAACGTCACAAGGTGCCGTACGGCGCCACGCTATTGCAGCTCGACGGCGCGCAGATCAAGGCAGGCACGCAGCTGGCCACGTGGGATCCGCTGACGCGTCCGATCATCACCGAGTGGGGCGGTACGGTGAAGTTCGAAAACGTCGAGGAAGGCGTGACGGTCGCGAAGCAGATCGACGATGTGACCGGTCTGTCGACCCTGGTCGTAATCGACGTGAAGCGTCGCGGTTCGCAGGCTTCCAAGAGCGTGCGTCCGCAGGTGAAACTGCTCGACGCAAGCGGCGAGGAAGTGAAGATCCCGAACACCGAGCATTCGGTGCAGATCGGCTTCCAGGTCGGCGCGCTGATTACGGTGAAGGACGGTCAGCAGGTGCAGGTCGGTGAAGTGCTCGCACGGATCCCGGTTGAATCGCAAAAGACTCGCGACATTACCGGTGGTCTGCCGCGTGTGGCCGAACTGTTCGAAGCGCGCTCGCCGAAGGACGCCGGCATTCTGGCGGAAGTCACCGGCACGACATCGTTTGGTAAGGACACGAAGGGCAAGCAACGTCTCGTTATCACGGACCTCGAGGGTAACCAGCACGAGTTCCTGATCGCGAAGGAAAAGCAGGTTCTGGTGCACGATGGTCAGGTCGTCAACAAGGGCGAAATGATTGTCGACGGGCCGGCGGATCCGCACGACATTCTGCGTCTGCAGGGTATCGAGGCGCTGTCGCGTTATATCGTGGACGAAGTGCAGGACGTGTACCGTCTGCAGGGCGTGAAGATCAACGACAAGCACATTGAAGTGATTGTTCGTCAGATGCTGCGTCGCGTGCAGATTTCGGACAACGGCGATACGCGTTTCATCCCGGGCGAACAGGTCGAGCGGTCGGACATGCTCGACGAAAACGACCGGATGATCGCGGAAGACAAGCGTCCGGCAACGTACGAAAACGTGCTGCTCGGTATCACGAAGGCGTCGCTGTCGACCGATTCGTTCATCTCCGCGGCGTCGTTCCAGGAAACGACTCGCGTGCTGACCGAAGCGGCGATCATGGGCAAGCGCGACGATCTGCGTGGCCTGAAGGAAAACGTGATCGTCGGCCGTCTGATTCCGGCCGGTACGGGTCTCGCGTTCCACAAGGCACGCAAGAGCAAGGAACTGTCCGACCGCGAGCGTTTCGACCAGATCGCAGCGGAAGAGTCGTTCGAATTCGGTACCCCGGAAACCCCGGCAGCCGAACAGCAGCACTCGGGCGAGTAAGTTCAGGGCGGCGCAAGCCGCCCGGCTTATCAGCCAGCGAAGCCGCTCAGTTTCGACTGAGCGGCTTTTTTTTGTGTTTCTTTTGGGCCGCCCTTTATCATTTTCCTGGCTGAATGGCTAACGTTGGCGGAAGACGCGGGCGAGAGTCGAATGCGTTGGTAAAATTCGTACGCCCGGCATCGCGCTGTCTCCTTCTTGTCTCTGCCCTTTGTCTCTGCCCTATTAAATGTCCCGTTCGCTCGAAATTCTTAACGAAGTTTTTGGTTACCCCGCGTTTCGCGGGCAACAGGGCGAGATCGTCGAACATGTCGCTGCCGGCGGCGATTCACTGGTGTTGATGCCGACGGGCGGCGGCAAGTCGCTGTGTTACCAGATTCCTTCACTGGTTCGCCGCGAGGCGGGTTTCGGCGCGGGCATCGTTGTGTCGCCCTTGATAGCGCTGATGCAGGATCAGGTTGCTGCGTTGAAGGAGGTCGGCGTTCGCGCGGCGTACCTGAATTCCACGCTGTCCGGCGCCGAGGCGTCCGCCACCGAACGTGCCCTGCGCGACGGGGAGATCGACCTTCTGTATGTCGCTCCAGAGCGCCTGATGACGCCCCGCTTTCTGGAGCTGCTCGAGCGTTCGCGCATCGGCCTGTTCGCGATCGACGAGGCGCACTGCGTATCGCAATGGGGCCACGACTTCCGGCCTGAATATATCCAGCTGTCCGTACTGCACGAGCGCTTTCCGACGGTGCCGCGTATCGCGCTCACCGCTACCGCGGATGCAATCACGCGCGACGAAATCGTCCACAACCTTGCGCTCGACGACGCGCGCATTTTCGTATCGAGTTTCGACCGGCCGAACATCCGCTACCGCATCGCCGAAAAGGACAATGCGCGCGCGCAGTTGCTGGATTTCATCCGAGCCGAACATTCAAGAACTGACGGGACCACGGACGCAGGCGTCGTGTATTGCCTGTCGCGTCGAAAAGTGGAAGAAACGGCGGAGTGGCTCAAAAGGCAGGGCGTACGTGCATTGCCGTATCACGCCGGGATGGAGTTCGAGATCCGCCAGAAACATCAGGAGATGTTCCAGCGCGAAGAGGGCGTAGTCATGTGCGCGACCATCGCGTTCGGCATGGGCATCGACAAGCCGGATGTGCGTTTTGTCGCGCACATGGATCTGCCGAAAAGCGTCGAAGGCTACTACCAGGAAACCGGTCGCGCCGGCCGCGACGGTATGCCGGCCAACGCGTGGATGGCATATGGCCTCGGCGACGTCGTGCAGCAACGCAAGATGATCGACGAATCCGACGCTGACGAGGCCCACAAGCGCGTGCAGACAGGGAAGCTCGACGCGCTGCTGGGTCTGTGCGAGACGGCGTCCTGTCGACGCGTGCGCCTGCTCGCGTACTTTGGCGAGTCGAGTCAGCCGTGCGGCAACTGCGACACCTGCATCGACCCGCCGGCGTCCTGGGACGCGACGCGCGAGGCCCAAATGGCGCTGTCTTGCGTATTCCGGGCGCAGAGGGCGAGCGGGTTTCACTTCGGCGCAGGCCATCTGATCGACATCCTTCGCGGCAATCGCAGCGAAAAAATCCTGCAGCGCGGCCACGAGCAGTTGAGCACCTTCGGAATTGGTGCGGCGCTGTCGGAGCCGGAATGGCGGGCGATTTTCCGTCAACTCGTCGCGTTTGGCTTTCTGACCGTGGACCATCAAGGCTATGGCTCTCTCGTACTGACTGAGGCGAGCAAAGCCGTGCTGAAGGGGGAGCAGCAGGTCACGCTGCGTCGTTACGTGAAACCGACGCGCACGCGTCAGTCGTCGGGGCGAACGAGCGAGCGCGCCGATCCGACGCTGGGCATGGGTCCGCGCGAGCGCGCGCGCTGGGAGCGTCTGCGCGCCTGGCGCACCGAGACGGCAAAGAGCGATGGCGTGCCGGCCTACGTCATCTTCCACGACGCCACACTGGCGGAAATTGCCCGGAGTAGCCCGGACACGATCGAGGATCTGCGACATATCCCGGGAATGGGCGTCCGCAAACTCGACAGGTTCGGCGACGAACTGCTCGAGGTGGTCGCAGCGGACTGATGGCTTCGTCCGCAAACCGGTGGCGAACCCCGCAAGCTGTTGACTCCCTTAGCATTTTCGGAATATTATGCTAGGTTCCGGTTCTTGGAATGCCTGTGCGCGAAAGTTAGTTCGCGTCATGCGTGAAGGGATCGGAGTTCGATTCGCAAACGTTTCTGCTTTGCCCGGGAATGAATGCGTCGATTTTGTTCAATTTCAGGAATAAACAATGCCAACCATCAATCAACTGGTTCGCAAAGGCCGCGCTTCGGAAACTGTGAAGAGCAAGAGCCCGGCCTTGCAGGACTGCCCCCAGCGTCGCGGCGTGTGCACCCGTGTGTACACCACGACGCCGAAGAAGCCGAACTCGGCACTTCGTAAGGTCGCCAAGGTGCGCCTGACGAACGGCTTCGAAGTCATTTCATACATCGGTGGTGAAGGCCACAACCTGCAGGAACACTCGGTCGTGCTGATTCGCGGCGGTCGTGTCAAGGACTTGCCGGGTGTGCGTTACCACATGGTTCGCGGCTCGCTGGATACTCAGGGCGTCAAGGATCGTAAGCAGGCTCGCTCGAAGTACGGCGCGAAGCGTGCAAAAGCTGGCAAGTAATTAGCCGGTCAAGTGGTTTCAGGTCGCCTGAAAGGGCGGTAATAGCGGTGGTGCCGGATTCGCCGGTGCTGTCGAGTAAGTGGTCACCCGACCAGGCTGGTAAGTCGTTAGAGATGAATCGGGTTAGTTGGTGGCCGCGGGGCTCAGCAGAGCTCCAACTGAAAAAGTAAAGGAAGAAACATGCCGCGTCGTCGCGAAGTCCCCAAGCGGGAAGTGTTGCCGGATCCGAAGTTCGGTAACGTAGATGTAGCCAAGTTCATGAACGTGCTGATGCTGTCCGGCAAGAAGTCGGTTGCTGAGCGCATCGTGTACGGCGCTTTTGAACAGATCCAGACCAAGGGTGGCAAGGACCCGCTGGAAGTGTTCACGGTAGCGCTCAACAACGTGAAGCCGGTGGTCGAAGTGAAGAGCCGTCGCGTTGGTGGTGCGAACTATCAGGTTCCGGTCGAAGTGCGTCCGTCGCGTCGTATGGCATTGGCGATGCGTTGGCTGCGTGAGGCTGCGAAAAAGCGTAGCGAGAAGTCGATGGCCCTGCGTCTGGCAGGTGAACTCTCCGAAGCGGCTGAAGGCCGTGGCGGCGCGATGAAGAAGCGCGACGAAGTTCACCGGATGGCAGAAGCCAACAAGGCGTTCTCGCATTTCCGTTTCTAAGCATCCCTACCCCGGGCTAGCAGGAAAAGCGGAAAGAAATTCCGGGCGGGTGCGCTTACAAGGCGCCTCGCCCGTTTGTGTTACAGCGTGATGGGTATTTTCTCGCATCGCGTTATCCCAATAGAGGATCAAAGTGGCTCGCAAGACACCTATCGAGCGCTACCGCAACATCGGTATTAGCGCTCACATCGACGCCGGCAAAACGACGACGACCGAGCGCATCCTGTTCTACACCGGCGTGAACCACAAGATTGGTGAAGTGCACGACGGCGCAGCAACCATGGACTGGATGGAGCAGGAGCAGGAACGCGGCATCACGATTACGTCGGCTGCTACGACCGCTTTCTGGAAGGGCATGGCTGGCGATCGCGCCGAGCACCGTATCAACATCATCGACACCCCGGGCCACGTTGACTTCACGATCGAAGTTGAACGCTCGATGCGCGTGCTCGACGGCGCATGCATGGTTTACTGCGCTGTGGGCGGCGTGCAGCCGCAGTCGGAAACGGTGTGGCGTCAGGCAAACAAGTACAAGGTTCCCCGCCTCGCGTTCATCAACAAGATGGATCGTACCGGCGCGAACTTCTTCAAGGTCTACGACCAGCTCAAGCTGCGTCTGAAGGCGAACCCGGTTCCGGTCGTGGTGCCTATCGGCGCTGAAGAAACGTTCACGGGCGTCGTCGATCTGCTGAAGATGAAAGCGATCATTTGGGACGAAGCGTCGCAAGGCACGAAGTTCTCGTACGAAGAAATCCCGGCTGAACTCGTCGACACGTGCAACGAATGGCGCGAGAAGATGGTCGAAGCTGCGGCCGAGTCGAACGAAGAAATGATGAACAAGTACCTCGAGTCGGGCGAACTGACGGAAGAGGAAATCGTCAAGGGTCTGCGCGACCGTACGATCGCGTGCGAAATCCAGCCGATGCTGTGCGGTACCGCGTTCAAGAACAAGGGCGTGCAACGGATGCTGGACGCCGTGCTCGACTTCCTGCCGTCGCCGATCGACATTCCGCCGGTTACGGGTGAACTCGAAAACGGTGAAAAAGCTGAGCGCCGCGCAGCTGACGACGAGAAGTTCTCGTCGCTCGCATTCAAGATCATGACCGACCCGTTTGTCGGCCAGCTGATCTTCTTCCGTGTGTACTCGGGTACAACGAAGTCGGGCGATACGCTGCTGAACGCGACCAAGGACAAGAAGGAGCGTCTGGGTCGTATTCTGCTGATGCACGCAAATCAGCGCGAAGAAATCAAGGAAGTGCACGCCGGCGACATCGCTGCTGCAGTTGGCCTGAAAGACGCGACTACGGGCGATACGCTGTGCGATCCGCAACATCCGATCGTGCTCGAACGCATGATTTTCCCGGAGCCGGTGATTTCGCAGGCTGTTGAGCCGAAGACGAAGCCTGACCAGGAAAAGATGGGTCTGGCGCTGAACCGTCTGGCTCAGGAAGATCCGTCGTTCCGCGTGCAGACGGACGAAGAATCGGGTCAAACGATTATTTCGGGTATGGGCGAGCTCCACCTCGAAATTCTGGTTGACCGGATGAAGCGTGAATTCGGCGTCGAAGCTACGGTCGGCAAGCCGCAGGTGGCATATCGCGAAACGATTCGCGGCAAGGCAGAAGACGTCGACGGCAAGTTCGTCAAGCAGTCGGGTGGTCGCGGCCAGTACGGTCACGCGGTCATCACGCTCGAACCGAACGAGCAAGGCAAGGGCTACGAGTTCCTCGACGAGATCAAGGGCGGTGTGATTCCGCGTGAATACATCCCGGCAGTCGACAAGGGTATCCAGGAAACGCTGAAGGCTGGCGTGCTGGCAGGCTTCCCGGTCGTTGACGTGAAGGTTCACCTGACGTTCGGTTCGTACCACGACGTTGACTCGAACGAAAACGCGTTCCGCATGGCCGGTTCGATGGCGTTCAAGGAAGCGATGCGTAAGGCAAACCCGGTCATCCTCGAACCGATGATGGCTGTGGAAGTCGAAACGCCGGAAGACTACATGGGCAACGTGATGGGCGACCTGTCGGGCCGTCGCGGTATCGTTCAGGGCATGGAAGACATGATCGGCGGCGGCAAGATCGTTCGCGCGGAAGTGCCGCTGTCGGAAATGTTCGGCTACTCGACGTCGCTGCGTTCGCTGACCCAGGGTCGTGCGACGTATACGATGGAGTTCAAGCACTATTCCGAAGCACCGCGCAACGTGTCGGAAGCGATCATCAACGCGAAGTCGAAGTAATCGCGCGGCAAGTCATTCAACGATTAACTTTTTGAAAGAAGAGAAACATGGCTAAAGGTAAATTCGAACGGACCAAGCCGCACGTGAACGTCGGCACGATCGGTCACGTTGACCACGGCAAGACCACGCTGACGGCAGCGATCACGACGGTGCTGACCAAGAAGTTTGGCGGCGAAGCAAAGGCGTATGACCAGATCGACGCGGCGCCGGAAGAAAAGGCACGTGGTATCACGATCAACACGGCGCACGTGGAATACGAAACGGCGAACCGCCACTACGCTCACGTCGACTGCCCGGGCCACGCTGACTATGTGAAGAACATGATCACGGGTGCAGCGCAGATGGACGGCGCGATCCTGGTGTGCTCGGCAGCCGACGGCCCGATGCCGCAAACGCGTGAGCACATCCTGCTGGCGCGCCAGGTCGGTGTGCCGTACATCATCGTGTTCCTGAACAAGTGCGACATGGTGGACGACGCCGAGCTGCTCGAGCTGGTGGAAATGGAAGTGCGCGAGCTTCTGTCGAAGTACGACTTCCCGGGCGACGACACGCCGATCATCAAGGGTTCGGCCAAGCTGGCGCTGGAAGGCGACACGGGTGAGCTCGGTGAAGTGGCGATCATGAACCTGGCCGACGCGCTGGATACGTACATCCCGACGCCGGAGCGTGCGGTGGATGGCGCGTTCCTGATGCCGGTGGAAGACGTGTTCTCGATCTCGGGTCGTGGCACGGTGGTGACGGGTCGCGTTGAGCGCGGCGTGGTCAAGGTCGGTGAGGAAATCGAAATTGTCGGTATCAAGCCGACGGTGAAGACGACCTGCACGGGCGTGGAAATGTTCCGCAAGCTGCTTGACCAGGGTCAGGCGGGCGACAACGTCGGTATCCTGCTGCGCGGCACGAAGCGTGAAGACGTGGAGCGTGGCCAGGTGCTGGCCAAGCCGGGTTCGATCAACCCGCACACGCACTTCACGGCTGAAGTGTACGTGCTGAGCAAGGACGAAGGCGGTCGCCATACGCCGTTCTTCAACAACTATCGCCCGCAGTTCTACTTCCGTACGACGGACGTGACGGGTTCGATCGAGTTGCCGAAGGACAAGGAAATGGTGATGCCGGGCGACAACGTGTCGATCACGGTGAAGCTGATCAACCCGATCGCGATGGAAGAAGGTCTGCGCTTCGCCATCCGTGAAGGTGGTCGTACCGTCGGCGCCGGTGTCGTTGCCAAGATCCTCGAGTAAAATCGAAGGTTTGCAGTTGTAATAAATGTGGTGCCCGGAGCCGGGCACCCGCCCGCGGCGGGCGTCCGGCTCTACGTTCTTTTATTGTCTGGCGGCGCAATGCTGCCTCGCTCTTTCCAAGGAATCGTCATGCAGAACCAGAAAATCCGCATTCGCCTGAAGGCTTTCGACTACCGTCTGATCGATCAATCGGCAGCCGAAATCGTTGACACGGCCAAGCGGACTGGCGCTATCGTCCGTGGTCCGGTGCCCCTGCCGACCCGTATCCAGCGTTTCGACATCCTGCGTTCGCCGCACGTCAACAAGACGTCGCGCGACCAGCTCGAAATCCGTACTCACCAACGCCTGATGGACATCGTCGACCCGACGGACAAGACTGTCGACGCGCTGATGAAGCTCGACCTGCCGGCTGGCGTGGACGTGGAGATCAAGCTGCAATAAGGCTTTCAGGCGGCGCCCGCCACAGCGGGCGACGCTAAGTCATTGATTGCTTGCGGAAAACGAAAAGCCTCGCTATAATGCAAGGCTTTTCGCGCATTTGCGCAAAAAAGTCGGTGCAGTTCGGTTCGAAAAACACCGGCATTTTGTAAATTAGCCCCGACCAATCGCAGTCGGGAATGGAGAAAACGATGAGCCTTGGACTCGTAGGTCGCAAGGTTGGCATGACCCGTATCTTCACGGCTGACGGGGATTCGATTCCCGTAACCGTGCTGGACGTGTCCGACAACCGCGTGACGCAGATCAAGACTGTTGAAACCGACGGCTACACCGCCGTTCAGGTTGCATTCGGTACCCGCCGTGCATCGCGTGTAACGAAGCCGCTGGCAGGCCATCTTGCCAAAGCAGGCGTCGAAGCCGGTGAAATCCTCAAAGAATTCAAGATCGATGCCACCAAGGCTGCCGAGCTGTCGAACGGCGCCGTGGTCGGTCCCGACCTTTTCGAAGTAGGCCAGAAAGTCGACGTGCAAGGCGTGTCGATTGGTAAGGGCTACGCCGGTACCATCAAGCGTTACAACTTCGCATCCGGCCGTGCATCGCACGGTAACTCGCGCTCGCACAACGTGCCGGGCTCGATCGGTATGGCGCAGGATCCGGGTCGTGTTTTCCCGGGTAAGCGCATGACCGGTCACATGGGTGACGACACCGTAACCGTGCAAAACCTCGAAATCGCTCGTATCGACGCTGACCGCAAGCTGTTGCTGGTCAAGGGCGCCGTTCCGGGTGCGAAGGGCGGCAAGGTTTTCGTGACGCCGGCCGTGAAGACGCGCGCCGTGAAAGGAGCGAAATAATGGAACTTAAGCTCCTGAATGCCAATGGTCAGGAAGGCGCAGCTGTTAGCGCGTCGGACGTCGTGTTCGGCCGTGACTACAACGAAGCCCTGATTCACCAGGTCGTGGTGGCCTACCAGGCGAATGCCCGTAGCGGCAACCGCGCGCAGAAGGATCGTGAGCAGGTTAAGCACACGACCAAGAAGCCGTGGCGTCAAAAGGGTACGGGCCGTGCCCGTGCCGGTATGTCGTCGAGCCCGTTGTGGCGCGGCGGCGGCCGTATCTTCCCGAATTCGCCGGAAGAAAACTTTTCGCATAAGGTTAACAAGAAGATGCATCGCGCAGGTCTCTGCTCGATCTTCTCGCAGCTGGCCCGCGAAGGCCGCATCTCGGTGGTCGACGAGCTGACGCTCGAAGCACCGAAGACGAAGCTGCTGGCCGAAAAATTCAAGGCGATGGGTCTCGATTCCGTGCTGGTCATTACCGACACGGTTGACGAAAACCTGTACCTCGCGTCGCGCAACCTCGCCCACGTGGCAGTTGTCGAGCCGCGTTACGCCGACCCGCTCTCGTTGATCTACTTCAAGAAGATCCTGATCACGAAGGCTGCGGTCGCCCAGATCGAGGAGTTGCTGTCATGAGCGAGATTCGCAAGAACGATCATCGTTTGATGCAGGTCCTGCTCGCGCCGGTGATCTCCGAAAAGGCGACGCTGGTGGCCGACAAGAACGAGCAGGTTGTGTTCGAAGTCGCGCCGGATGCCACGAAGCAGGAAGTGAAGGCTGCCGTCGAGCTGCTGTTCAAGGTGGAAGTCGATTCCGTCAACGTGCTGGTCGCGAAGGGCAAAGCAAAACGCTTTGGTCGCTTCATGGGCAAGCGCAAGGACGTGAAGAAGGCGTATGTCTGCCTGAAGCCCGGCCAGGAAATCAACTTTGAAGCGGAGGCCAAGTAATCATGGCAATCGTTAAAGTTAAGCCGACTTCGCCGGGCCGCCGCGCGATGGTCAAGGTGGTCAACAAGGATCTGCATAAGGGCAAGCCGTACGCACCGCTGCTCGACGCGCAGAGCGTGACCGCCGGCCGTAACAACAACGGCCACATCACCACGCGCCATAAGGGCGGTGGTCACAAGCAACACTATCGTATCGTCGACTTCCGTCGTACGAAGGACGGCATTCCGGCGAAGGTCGAGCGTCTCGAGTATGACCCGAACCGTAGCGCGAACATCGCGCTGGTTCTGTACGCAGACGGCGAGCGCAAGTACATCATCGCTCCGAAGGGTGTGACGGTTGGTCAGCAACTGATGTCGGGTTCGGAAGCTCCGATCCGCGCAGGCAACACGCTGCCGATCCGCAACATCCCGGTTGGTACGACGATCCACTGCATCGAAATGCTGCCGGGCAAGGGCGCGCAAATGGCGCGTTCGGCTGGTACGTCGGCGATGCTGCTGGCTCGCGAAGGCATCTACGCACAGGTCCGCCTGCGCTCAGGTGAAATCCGCCGCGTTCACGTCGAATGCCGCGCGACGATTGGTGAAGTTGGCAACGAAGAGCACAGCCTCCGTCAAATCGGTAAGGCTGGCGCAAACCGCTGGCGCGGTATCCGCCCGACAGTGCGTGGCGTTGCAATGAACCCGGTCGATCACCCGCACGGTGGTGGTGAAGGCAAGACGGCTGCAGGTCGCGATCCGGTGAGCCCGTGGGGCACGCCGACGAAGGGCTATCGTACCCGCAGCAACAAGCGCACGACGAGCATGATCGTCCAGCGCCGTCACAAGCGTTAAGGAGTAGGCAATGGCACGTTCTGTAAAAAAAGGTCCGTTCTGCGACGCCCATTTGCTGAAGAAAGTTGAGTCGGCAGCCGCTGCGCGTGACAAGAAGCCGATCAAAACCTGGTCGCGTCGTTCGACGATTCTCCCGGATTTCATCGGTCTGACGATTGCCGTGCATAACGGCCGTCAACACGTTCCGGTGTACATCTCGGAAAACATGGTCGGCCACAAGCTTGGCGAGTTCGCATTGACCCGGACGTTCAAGGGTCACGCGGCCGACAAGAAGGCCAAGAAATAAGGGGCTATCAAGATGGAAGTGAAAGCAATTCATCGCGGTGCCCGCATCTCGGCGCAGAAAACGCGCCTTGTGGCTGACCAGATCCGCGGTTTGCCGGTCGACAAGGCGCTGAACGTTCTGACGTTCTCGCCGAAGAAGGCTGCGGGAATCGTGAAAAAGGTCGTGCTGTCGGCGATCGCGAATGCGGAGCATAACGAAGGCGCCGATATCGATGAGCTCAAGATCACGAGCATCTACATCGATAAGGCTGCCTCTCTCAAGCGTTTTACTGCGCGCGCCAAAGGCCGTGGTAACCGCATTGAGAAGCAATCCTGTCACATCACTGTGACGGTCGGAAATTAAGGGGTCATACGATGGGACAGAAAATTCATCCGACTGGCTTCCGCCTGGCCGTCAGCCGTAATTGGGCGTCGCGTTGGTACGCGAACAACACCAATTTCGCGGCGATGCTGCAGGAAGACATCGGTGTTCGTGAATACCTGAAGAAGAAGCTGAAAAACGCTTCGGTTGGTCGCGTCGTTATCGAGCGTCCGGCGAAGAACGCGCGCATCACGATTTATAGCTCGCGTCCAGGTGTGGTCATCGGTAAGAAGGGCGAGGATATCGAGCTGCTGAAGTCGGAACTGCAACGCCGCATGGGCGTTCCGGTCCACGTCAACATCGAGGAAATCCGCAAGCCGGAAACCGATGCGCAACTGATCGCCGATTCGATCACGCAACAGCTCGAGCGCCGGATCATGTTCCGTCGCGCGATGAAGCGTGCGATGCAGAACGCCATGCGTCTGGGTGCTCAAGGCATCAAGATCATGAGCGCGGGCCGTCTGAACGGTATCGAAATCGCCCGTACGGAATGGTATCGCGAAGGTCGCGTGCCGCTTCATACGTTGCGCGCTGACATCGACTACGCAACTTCGGAAGCGAAGACGACGTACGGCATCATCGGCGTCAAGGTGTGGGTCTACAAGGGCGACACGCTTGGCCGTAACGATGCTCCGGTGGTTGAAGAAGTCGCCGAAGAAAAGCGCCCGCGCCGTAACGCACGTCCGGGTGGCGATCGCCGTCCGCGTCGCGATGGTGAAGGTGGTGGCCCGGCAGGTGCACGCCGTGGCGCTCCTCGTCGTGCTGGTGGTGCCGGCGGCGACGGGAAGACTGGAGAATAACGATGCTGCAACCGAAACGCAGAAAGTATCGCAAAGAGCAGAAAGGTCGTAACACCGGTATCGCGACGCGTGGCAACGCGGTGTCGTTCGGTGAGTTCGGTCTGAAGGCTATCGGTCGTGGTCGTTTGACCGCGCGCCAGATTGAAGCGGCGCGTCGTGCAATGACGCGTCACATCAAGCGTGGTGGCCGCATCTGGATCCGCATCTTCCCGGACAAGCCGATCTCGCACAAGCCGGCGGAAGTACGTATGGGTAACGGTAAAGGTAACCCCGAGTACTACGTCGCGGAGATTCAACCGGGCAAGATGCTGTACGAAATGGATGGCGTAACCGAAGAGCTGGCACGCGAAGCGTTCCGTCTGGCTGCAGCAAAGCTGCCGCTGAAGACGAGCTTCATCGTGCGTCAGCTCGGCGCCTAAGGAGTAGATGATGAAGGCTTCCGAACTTCACCAGAAAGATCAGGCCGCGCTCAACAAGGAGCTGTCGGACCTGTTGAAGGCGCAATTCGGCCTGCGCATGCAACTCGCGACCCAGCAGCTCACGAACACGAGCCAGCTGAAGAAGGTTCGTCGCGACATCGCTCGTGTGCGGACCGTCCTGACTGAGAAGGCGAACCAGAAATGAACGATAGCGTAAAAACCTCGCTCAAGCGGACGCTGGTCGGCAAGGTCGTCAGCAACAAGATGGACAAGACGGTCACCGTGCTGGTCGAGCACCGCGTGAAGCACCCGATCTATGGCAAGTACGTCGTGCGTTCGAAGAAGTACCACGCACACGACGATGCAAACACGTACAACGAGGGTGACCTCGTTGAAATCCAGGAAACTCGTCCGATTTCGAAGACGAAGGCCTGGACCGTGGCTCGCCTGATCGAGGCTGCTCGCGTCATCTGACGCCGCAAGTTGTAGAAGTAGTTGAAATCGCAGTAAGTTTCGCTTGCAAGGCCGGGATTATTTGTTATAATCTCGGTCTTCCCTCTTTTATGGGAGCCCCGTCGCGGGCGAAGTTGGTGGGGGAAGCGGTTCAGGCGCCAGTCTGTTCCGAAGGATTCACCGGATTGCGATGGCGGGTTTCGTTTGCCGTCGCTGCTGTTCTAACCCAAGCAGCCGATTGGCTGACGGGACCAAGACTGACCGGGTGCGCCATGGTGGTGTGACCGGATTAAGTTGGGAAAGATAAACCATGATCCAGACCGAAACTCGGCTTGAAGTGGCCGACAACACAGGTGCGCGTGAAGTCATGTGCATCAAGGTGCTCGGCGGCTCGAAGCGTCGTTATGCCAGCATTGGCGACATCATCAAGGTGACCGTCAAAGAAGCAACGCCGCGCGGGCGCGTGAAGAAAGGCGAAATTTATAACGCCGTGGTGGTTCGTACCGCCAAGGGCGTGCGCCGTCAGGACGGCTCGCTGATCAAGTTCGACGGCAACGCAGCTGTGCTGTTGAATGCCAAGCTCGAGCCCATTGGCACCCGTATTTTCGGGCCTGTCACGCGCGAGTTGCGCAGCGAACGATTCATGAAGATCGTTTCGCTGGCACCTGAAGTGCTGTAAGGAGTCGCGATGAACAAGATTCGCAAAGGTGACGAAGTTATCGTCATCACCGGCAAAGATAAAGGCAAGCGCGGCGTCGTGCTGTCCGTCGACGAGGGCAAAGTGATTGTCGAGGGTATCAACCTCGTCAAGAAGCACGTCAAGCCGAACCCGATGAAGGGAACGACGGGCGGCGTGGAAGCCAAGACGATGCCGCTGCAAATTTCGAACGTCGCATTGGTCGACGCGAATGGCAAGGCGTCCCGTGTAGGCATCAAGGTCGATGGAGACAAGAAAGTCCGTTTCCTCAAGACGACCGGTGCTGAGCTGAGCGCCTGACGCTGCGGAGTAAAAAATGGCTCGTTTGCAAGAATTTTACAAAGAGAAGGTTGTACCCGGCCTCGTCGAGAAGTTCGGTTACAAATCCGTGATGGAAGTGCCGCGCATCACCAAGATCACCTTGAACATGGGTGTGGGTGAGGCGATTGCGGACAAGAAAGTCATCGAGAACGCTATTGGCGACCTCACGAAAATCGCAGGCCAGAAGCCGGTGATCACGAAGGCGCGCAAGGCAATCGCTGGTTTCAAGATCCGTCAAGGCTATCCGATCGGTGCAATGGTCACGTTGCGTGGTCAGGCAATGTACGAATTTCTGGACCGTTTCGTGACGGTTGCGCTCCCCCGTGTGCGCGACTTCCGTGGCGTGTCGGGTCGTGCGTTCGATGGTCGCGGCAACTACAACATCGGTGTGAAAGAGCAGATCATTTTCCCCGAAATCGACTACGACAAGATCGACGCGCTGCGTGGGCTGAATATCAGCATCACGACGACTGCGAAGACCGACGACGAAGCAAAGGCTCTGCTCGCCAGCTTCAAGTTCCCGTTCAGAAACTGAGGTTACCGTGGCTAAACTGGCACTGATCGAACGTGAAAAGAAGCGTGCACGCCTCGCAGCCAAGTTCGCTCCCAAGCGCGCTGAGCTGAAGGCGGTCATCGACGACCAAAGCAAGTCGGATGAAGAGCGTTATGCAGCCCGTCTGGAACTGCAACAACTGCCGCGCAACTCTAACCCGACCCGTAAGCGCAATCGTTGCGCGATCACTGGTCGCCCGCGCGGTACGTTCCGTAAATTCGGGCTGGCGCGTAACAAGATTCGCGAAATCGCGTTCCGCGGCGAGATCCCTGGCCTGACCAAGGCGAGCTGGTAATAGGAGAAACGTAAATGAGCATGAGTGATCCTATCGCCGATATGCTGACTCGCATCCGCAACGCGCAGATGGTCGAGAAGGTTTCGGTGACGATGCCCTCGTCGAAAGTCAAGGTTGCGATTGCGCAAGTCCTTAAGGACGAAGGCTATATCGATGATTTCGCAGTGAAGGCTGAAGGTGCGAAGTCTGAATTGAACATCGCGTTGAAGTATTACGCTGGCCGTCCGGTTATCGAGCGCCTTGAACGCGTCTCGAAACCTGGCCTGCGTGTTTATCGCGGTCGTAACGACATCCCGACGGTCATGAATGGCCTCGGCGTGGCAATCGTGTCGACGCCGAAGGGCGTGATGACGGACCGCAAGGCGCGCGCTACGGGCGTTGGCGGCGAAGTCATCTGCTACGTCGCTTAAGGCCGAAAGGAGAGGAAACATGTCTCGAGTAGGTAAAAGCCCGATCGCGCTGCAAGGCGCAGAGGTGGCCCTTAGCGACGAACGCATTACCGTCAAGGGCCCGCTGGGTACGATTACGCAAGCTGCAAATCGTCTCGTGAAAGTGGTGAACGACAACGGCACGCTGAAGTTCGAGCCGGTTGACGAAAGCCGCGAAGCGAACGCGATGTCGGGCACGATGCGCGCACTGGTTGCGAACATGGTGAACGGCGTGACGAAGGGTTTCGAGCGCAAGCTGACGCTGGTTGGCGTCGGTTACCGCGCACAGGCGCAAGGCGACAAGCTGAATCTGTCGCTGGGTTTCTCGCACCCCGTGGTGCACCAGATGCCGGAAGGCGTGAAGGCTGAAACCCCGACGCAAACCGAAATCGTGATCAAGGGGATCAATAAGCAACAAGTTGGCCAGGTCGCGGCAGAAGTGCGCGGCTATCGTCCGCCGGAGCCCTACAAGGGCAAGGGTGTGCGCTACGCCAACGAGGTTGTGATCCTCAAAGAAACGAAGAAGAAGTAAGGGTGCGCAATCATGGATAAGACTCAATCTCGCCTGCGCCGCGCTCGTCAGACGCGTATCAAGATCGCTGAGCTGCAGGTCGCGCGTCTCGCCGTGCATCGCACGAACACGCACATCTATGCGCAAGTGTTCTCGCCGTGCGGCACCAAGGTGCTCGCCAGCGCGTCGACGCTCGAAGCCGAAGTGCGTGCGCAACTGGCTGATCAGACGGGTAAGGGCGGCAACGTTGCTGCTGCGACCCTGATCGGTAAGCGCATTGCAGAAAAGGCTAAGGCTGCCGGCATCGAATCCGTCGCCTTCGACCGTTCGGGTTTCCGTTACCACGGCCGCGTGAAAGCGCTGGCTGATGCGGCGCGCGAAGCCGGACTCAAGTTCTAAGGGAAGAATTCGTCATGGCAAAGATGCAAGCGAAAGTTCAGGCTGACGAACGCGACGACGGCCTTCGTGAAAAGATGATTTCGGTCAACCGCGTGACCAAGGTCGTGAAGGGTGGCCGTATTCTCGGCTTCGCCGCACTGACCGTGGTTGGCGATGGTGATGGCCGCATCGGCATGGGCAAGGGCAAAGCGAAGGAAGTTCCGGTTGCTGTTCAAAAAGCGATGGAACAGGCTCGCCGCAATATGTTCAAGGTGCCGCTCAAGAACGGTACGTTGCAACACGAAGTGCACGGTAAGCATGGCGCATCCGCTGTCCTCCTCGCTCCGGCGAAGGATGGTACGGGCGTGATCGCTGGCGGTCCGATGCGCGCAGTGTTCGACGTCATGGGCGTGCAAAATGTGGTGGCCAAGAGCCACGGTTCGACGAACCCTTACAACCTCGTCCGTGCGACGCTCGACGGTCTGCGCAAGCAGTCCACTCCGGGCGACATCGCGGCGAAGCGTGGTAAGTCCGTCGAAGATATTTTGGGCTAAGCCAGGTGGTCACCATGTCTGAAAAAACTGTCAAGGTTCAGCTCGTAAAGAGCCTGATCGGGACCCGCGAAACGCACCGTGCAACGGTGCGTGGCCTGGGCCTGCGCCGACTCAACTCGGTTAGCGAGCTGCAGGACACGCCGGCTGTGCGCGGCATGATCAACAAGGTTTCGTACCTCGTTAAGGTCATCGGCTAAGCGGCTGACCAGGACTCAAGGAGTTGATAATGGAATTGAATAACCTGAAGCCGGCAGAAGGCTCGAAGCACGCTAAGCGTCGCGTCGGTCGTGGCATCGGCTCCGGACTCGGCAAGACCGCAGGTCGCGGTCACAAGGGTCAGAAGTCGCGTTCGGGCGGCTTTCACAAGGTTGGCTTCGAAGGCGGTCAAATGCCGCTGCAACGTCGCCTGCCGAAGCGCGGCTTCACGTCGCTGACGAAGGAATTCGTTGGTGAAGTGCGTCTCGCCGATCTGGAAAAGCTGCCGGTCGACGAAATCGATCTGTTGGCTCTGAAGCAAGCCGGCCTGGTCGGTGAGCTGATCAAGAGCGCCAAGATCATCGCGACGGGCGAGCTGAAACGCAAGATCGTTGTGAAGGGTCTGGGTGCGACGAAGGGTGCACGCGCTGCTATCGAAGCAGCCGGCGGCTCTTTTGCCGAGTAACGCGCAAGTCGATTGCCGTCACTAGCATTTGCATCGGAGAAGGTACTTGGCTAACAGCCCGAGTCTCGCAAAACCCGGTCGAAGCGCGGCGAAGTTTGGCGATCTGCGTCGGCGGGCAGTGTTCCTGCTGCTGGCGCTGATCGTCTACCGTATCGGCGCGCATATTCCGGTGCCGGGTATCGACCCGGACCAACTGGCGAAGCTGTTTCAAAGCCAGTCGGGCGGCATCCTTGGCATGTTCAACATGTTCTCGGGTGGCGCACTCTCGCGGTTCACGATTTTCGCGCTGGGGATCATGCCGTATATTTCGGCGTCGATCATCATGCAGTTGCTGGCGATCGTCTCGCCGCAACTCGAGGCGTTGAAGAAGGAAGGCCAGGCGGGACAACGGAAGATTACGCAGTACACGCGGATCTTTACCGTGTTGCTTGCTACGTTTCAGGCGTTCGGCATTGCCGTTGCGCTTGAAAATCAGCCGGCACTCGTCATTGACCCTGGTATGGTGTTCCGGCTCACGACGGTTGTGACGCTTGTCACTGGCACGATGTTCTTGATGTGGCTTGGTGAGCAGATCACAGAGCGCGGACTCGGTAACGGTATCTCGATCATCATTTTCGGCGGGATTGCAGCGGGTTTTCCAAATGCAATCGGTGGTCTCTTCTCGCTGGTGCAAACCGGCTCGATGGGCCCGGTTTCGGCGATTATCGTCGTCGCGCTGATTGCTGCAGTGACGTATCTGGTTGTGTTCATCGAACGCGGTCAGCGCAAGATTCTTGTGAATTACGCCAAGCGGCAGGTGGGCAACAAGATTTACGGCGGCCAGTCTTCGCATTTGCCGCTGAAGCTGAACATGTCGGGTGTGATTCCGCCGATTTTTGCATCGTCGATCATTCTCTTCCCGGCAACCATCCTGAACTGGTTCAGTTCGGGTTCGCGTACCAGCTGGTTTGGCGACACGCTACATAACGTGGCTGAGGCGATCAAACCGGGTCAACCGGTGTACGTTTTGCTGTACGCGTTGGCGATCGTGTTCTTTTGCTTTTTCTACACCGCTTTGGTGTTCAACAGCAGAGAGACGGCCGACAACCTGAAGAAGAGCGGCGCTTTCGTTCCGGGCATCCGACCGGGCGATCAAACGGCCCGATATATCGACCGCATCCTCACGCGTTTGACGCTGGCTGGTGCGATCTACATCGTGTTCGTTTGTCTGCTGCCTGAGTTTTTGGTGCTGCGCTGGAACGTGCCGTTTTATTTTGGTGGAACGTCGCTGCTGATCATTGTCGTCGTCACAATGGACTTCATGGCGCAGGTGCAGTCGTACGTTATGTCGCAACAGTATGAATCGCTGCTGAAGAAAGCTAATTTCAAAGGCGGCGGCGTCCCGATGCGTTGAAAGGACTTATGGCCAAAGACGATGTAATCCAGATGCAGGGTGAAGTCATCGAAAACCTGCCTAACGCTACCTTTCGGGTAAAGCTGGAAAACGGCCATGTCGTATTGGGACACATATCCGGCAAGATGCGGATGCACTACATCCGAATCCTGCCGGGCGACAAGGTGACGGTTGAATTGACGCCTTACGATCTGTCGCGTGCGCGGATCGTGTTCCGGGCGAAGTGATTTGAAAAAAGGGTAATATCATGAAAGTGATGGCATCGGTTAAGCGCATTTGCCGCAATTGCAAGATCATCAAGCGCAAGGGCGTTGTGCGCGTGATTTGCAGCTCTGATCCGCGCCACAAACAGCGTCAAGGCTGAACGCCGCGCTTTTGCTTGCGCTTTTTGTTTGAGGAAAAACAATGGCTCGTATCGCAGGGGTTAACATCCCGAATCACCAGCATACCGAAATCGGCCTGACGGCAATTTACGGTATCGGCCGCACGCGCTCGCGCGACATTTGCGTCGCTGCTGGTGTGGCATTTTCGAAGAAGGTCAAGGACCTGAACGACGCAGACCTCGAAAAGCTGCGTGAAGAAGTCGGCAAGTTCATCGTTGAAGGCGATCTTCGCCGTGAAACGACGATGAACATCAAGCGCCTGATGGATCTCGGCTGCTACCGTGGCGTGCGTCACCGCAAGGGCCTGCCCCTGCGTGGCCAGCGCACGCGTACGAACGCCCGTACGCGCAAGGGTCCGCGTCGTGCAGCGCAATCGCTGAAGAAGTAAGCGGAATTGACAGTTACAGGAAAACGTAATGGCTAAGGCTTCGAACAACTCCGCGGCGCAACGCGTTCGCAAGAAGGTCAAGAAGAACGTCGCCGAGGGCGTGGTTCACGTTCACGCGTCGTTCAACAACACCATCATCACGATCACCGATCGTCAAGGCAACGCGCTTGCCTGGGCGACGTCGGGTGGCCAGGGTTTCAAGGGCTCGCGTAAGTCGACGCCGTTTGCAGCTCAGGTTGCGGCCGAATCGGCTGGTCGCGTGGCGATGGAATACGGCGTCAAGAACCTCGAAGTGCGGATCAAGGGCCCCGGTCCTGGCCGTGAGTCCGCGGTGCGCGCGTTGCATGGTCTTGGTATCAAGATCACCGCGATCTCCGACGTGACGCCGGTTCCGCACAACGGCTGCCGTCCGCCGAAGCGTCGTCGTATCTAAGACGCCGTTTTGCTAGCGCCTGTTGACGCTTCGCGCGTCGACGGGCTGCTTGCGTTATTGAATTGACTAAGCCCACCGTTCGACCCAAAGGGTTCGGACTAGCGTGAATGCAGATTCACGTGATTAATCAGAGAAGGAATCAACGTGGCACGTTATATCGGCCCCAAGGCCAAGCTCTCCCGCCGTGAAGGCACCGACCTCTTCCTGAAGAGCGCCCGTCGTTCGCTGGCTGACAAGTGCAAGCTTGACAGCAAGCCGGGCCAACATGGCCGCACGTCGGGTGCACGTACGTCCGATTACGGCACGCAGCTGCGCGAAAAGCAAAAAGTAAAGCGCATCTACGGCGTCCTCGAACGCCAGTTCCGCCGTTACTTTGCCGAAGCGGACCGTCTCAAGGGCAACACGGGTGAAAACCTGCTGCAATTGCTCGAGTCGCGTCTCGACAACGTCGTGTATCGCATGGGCTTCGGCTCGACGCGCGCTGAAGCGCGTCAGCTGGTCGGCCACAAGGCGATCACGGTGAACGGCGTCGTCACCAATATTCCGTCGCTGCAAGTCAAGTCGGGCGATGTGGTTGCGGTGCGTGAACAGGCGAAGAAGCAAGCGCGCATTCTCGAAGCGCTGTCGTTGGCCGAGCAAGGCGGTCTGCCGAGCTGGGTCGCTGTCGATTCGAAGAAATTCGAAGGCACGTTCAAGCAAAAGCCGGAACGCAGCGACATCGCTGGCGATATCAACGAAAGCCTGATCGTCGAATTGTATTCGCGGTAATCGGATTGACGGCCGGGGCACCCTGATTGCGTTGCGCAAGGGGGCGTCTCGGCTGTTTATTTTCAGGTTGTTACCGGTCAGCCTTATCGGTGTAACGAGCCGAGGGTATTGAAAAGGAAAACCTATGCAAACCAGTTTGTTGAAGCCCAAGATCATCGCAGTTGAATCGCTTGGCGATAGCCATGCGAAAGTGGTCATGGAACCGTTTGAACGCGGTTACGGCCACACCTTGGGTAACGCGCTTCGGCGCGTGCTGCTGTCGTCGATGATTGGCTATGCGCCGACCGAAGTGACGATCGCAGGCGTCGTGCACGAATATTCGACGCTCGACGGTGTGCAAGAGGACGTAGTCAACCTGTTGTTGAACCTGAAGGGTGTCGTTTTCAAGCTGCATAACCGTGACGAAGTGACGGTTACGCTGCGCAAGGAAGGCGAAGGCGTTGTCACCGCTGGCGACATCGAACTTGCGCACGACTGCGAAGTGATCAACCCGGATCACGTGATTGCGCATCTGTCGAAGGGCGGCAAGCTCGACGTTCAGATCAAGGTCGAAAAGGGCCGTGGCTATGTGCCGGGCAATGTGCGTCGTTATGGCGAAGAGTCGGCCAAGATCATCGGCCGTATCGTGCTGGACGCGTCATTCTCGCCGGTTCGCCGCGTGAGCTACGCCGTCGAAAGCGCGCGTGTCGAACAGCGTACCGACCTCGACAAGCTCGTGATGAACATCGAAACCAATGGCGTGATTTCGCCGGAAGAAGCGATCCGTCAATCGGCGCGTATTCTGGTTGATCAGCTGTCGGTGTTCGCTGCGCTGGAGGGCACTGAAGCTACGGCAGAAGCACCGTCGCGCGCGCCGCAGATCGATCCGATCCTGCTGCGTCCGGTGGATGATCTCGAACTTACAGTTCGCTCTGCGAACTGCCTCAAGGCCGAGAACATTTACTACATCGGCGACCTGATCCAGCGCACGGAAAACGAGCTGCTGAAGACGCCGAATCTGGGCCGCAAGTCGCTGAACGAGATCAAGGAAGTACTCGCTTCGCGTGGCCTGACGCTCGGTATGAAGCTCGAGAACTGGCCGCCGGCCGGTCTGGACAAGTAATACACCCGTAATCGCAGCTGTACCGCGACTGGCGAAGACGCGGATTTTCCTTTAAAATCCGCGTCTTGCCTTTTTCACTACCGGCCCGTGTGCTCACCGACCTTAGGGTCTGGCAGAGCACGATAGAAGAGCTGGATCAAAACTCTGAATCAAAGGAATCAAAATGCGTCACCGTCATGGTCTGCGGAAACTGAACCGCACGAGCAGCCACCGTCTGGCAATGCTCCGTAACATGTCTAACTCGCTGATCGAGCACGAAGTCATCAAGACGACGCTGCCGAAGGCGAAGGAACTCCGTAAAGTCGTCGAGCCGCTGATCACGCTCGGCAAGAAGCCGTCGCTGGCAAATCGTCGTCTGGCGTTCAACCGCCTGCGTGATCGTGACTCGGTCACGAAGCTGTTCGAAGTGCTCGGCCCGCGCTACGCGAATCGTCCGGGTGGCTACACCAGCATCCTGAAGTTCGGCTTCCGCGTCGGCGATAACGCACCGATGGCGCTGGTCCAGCTGATGGATCGTCCGGAAATCGTCGAAGCAGACGACATTCAGGAAGCGGAATAAGCTCCCAGCATTAGCGAAAAAGCCAGGCAAACGCCTGGCTTAATGAGATGGTCAGCCTGACCGAAACGGTCCGATCGGCTTACGCTGATCGGGCCGTTTCCTTTTCCGGGAGGCCATCATGGCAAACGCGA
>NZ_JBNDML010000037.1:0-34531 GCF_050436565.1 Paraburkholderia sp. GAS42
GCCTTACTACTTTGAGTTTGAGCTTCTCGTCGTGCTTCGCCATGAAAAAACCCCAAGGGTCGGATCTATGTCCAACTCTTGGGGTTCAGTTCAGCAGACATTTCTGCGACGCCGTTTTCCTTTTGACCTCACGTACTTTACGTTCGAGGCGTTCCGTCAGGACGCTGTGCGAGCACGACGGGCATCTCGGGCGTCGGATAGCCGGCTTCCTTGAACGTCTCGACGATCGCGCGGTTCGTGTCGAAATAGACCTGCCAGTAGTGGTCGGTATGCGCATACGGACGCACGCAGAGCAACGGACCTTCCGGCGTGAACGACAGCACTTCGACATCCGGCGCGGGCGTTTCCGCGACGTTCGGAATCTTCGTGACCGAGGCTTTCAGGCGACCGATTGCGTCGATGGGATCGACGCCGTTCGCGATCTTCGCCGTCAGTTCGACGCGCCGGACGGGCAGCGCGCTGTAGTTCGAGATCGTGTCGGAGAAAATCTTGTTGTTGCCGATGATGGTCGTGACGTTGTCCGGCGTCAGGATCGTCGTGCCGAAGAGGCCAAGTTCGTGGACGGTGCCCGTCACGCCGCCCGCTGTCACGAAGTCGCCCACCTTGAACGGCCGCAGGATCTGCATGAAGATGCCGGCCGCGAAGTGAGCGAGGAGGCCGCCCCAGGCCGTACCGATCGCGAGACCGAGGCCGGCGAGCAGCGCCGCGAACGAGGTCGTCTGCACGCCGAACACCTGCAGCACCGCGAGAACCAGCAGCAGGTTCAGCAACGCACCAAGGATCGAGCCGAGGTAGTGAGCGAGCGTTGGATCGACACGTCCATTGCGGCTCAGGATCTTGCGCAGCAGGCCCGTGATGAGCGAAATGACCCAGCGCCCGATGATCCACAACACGATCGCCCCGAGCACCTTGGTGCCGAAGTCGATGCCACGGGTCATGATGAATACGCGTACGGTTTCGAGATCCACGGTGTCCTCGTTTGAGTCGGTTGTGTTGAACGGCCTGTTTCAATTCGAGCAGCCAACCGCGGCGTGAACCCAGCCTTGCGTGACCAGTGAGCCGGCCGAACGCCGCGATCCGTTCATGTCTGCTTTTGTGACGATTTTGTTGACGGCAGCAAACGCATACTGGGCGACACACAACAATGCCCGGCGGCGAGCGGCGGGCAGATCCGGGGAAGCGAATCTTCGGAAGTTATAGGCGACGGCGTGGCCTGTCGCAAGGATCATTCCAAGGATGGACAGCGTCCGGGCGGCGTGGGACCGGTCTCGTGATCATTCTCCCGGGCTCCTTGCCCGGGTGCGGCTCGGGCCAGTGTTTTTCCATATCGACCTAACCGTTTTGTAATGTTCGGTCGCGCACGGCCGGTAATCCGGCGGTTCCGTAAGATCGGCGCATCGATTTCGTAAGAGAAGCGTATCGGTTTCGTAATATCAATGCGTCGTGGGTGATGCAGGATTCAGCTGTGTCGGCGGGTTTCGCGGGACCGGCTAATGCGGTTTGCGGACAGTGATGGGAGCGTCCCCGCGATGACTGGAATGCGTGAACGCCTCGCTTCTGCCCGGGCGCCACTTCGCGAAACTACAAGTTGAGCAATACGCCTCACATGACGAACCCACGTTCGAGAGGTATTCGGATGCCGTTCTTTCCAGTCTTTCTGTCGGTCGTATTCGTTGTGCGCGAGCAGTCCGATAATCTCGAACAGATTCTGTCGGACGCGGCGGCGTGCATCTCTTCGCTCGTCAGCGACTACGAGTTGATCGTCGTCGCCAATGCGTCGAGTGACGACAGTCTGACGGTGCTCCGCAATCTCACCAGCGAACGTGGCCTTCCCAACCTGCAGGCATTTGTCCTGACGAAAACGGTCGATATCGATACGGCGTCGTGGGTTGGTCTGGAAAACGCACTCGGCGACTTTGTGGCCGTGCTCGACCCGCTGACTGACGACATCGGGTTCCTGCCGTCCATGCTCGAAAAATCCGTCAACGGCATCGACGTGGTGTTCGCACAAAACGAGCAGGCGCCTCCGCAAAGCCTGACGTATCGAATGGCGTGCGCGGCGTTTCACTGGTCCTACGAGAAGCTGAACGGCATTCACCTCGCGAGAGAGGCACCGCCGTATCGCGTATTGAGCAAGCAGGTCGTCAATTTCATTCTGCAGCATCGTCAGCCGGCAATGAGCTATCGGCATTTGCCCGCGACGGCCGGGTTCAAGCGCGCCAATCTGAGGTACAAGGCGGAATCGAAGGCGTTCCGGGTGAAGCGCCTTGGAGAAAGTGTCGACCTCGCGATGCGCATGCTGGTCTCCACAACCCGGACGCCGATGCGGCTTGTCACTTCGCTTTCCGTTTTCGGCGCGGTTGCCAATCTGCTCTATTCGTTCTACGTGGTTGCAATCGGCCTGTTCAAGACCGATGTCGCGCCGGGCTGGATCAGCCTGTCGCTGCAGCAGTCGGGCATGTTCTTCCTGATCTCGCTGGTGCTTCTCGTGCTTGGCGAATACATCCTTCACGTCGACAGCGTCTCTGACGAGCATCCGCTGTACCACGTCAGCCACGAATTCACGAGTCAGCGCATGACGCGTCGCGAGAAGCTCAATATCGAGGAAGTCGCGTCCGGGTCCACGCACGTCGCGAATCAGCCAGCAGAGCGGGCCGCGTGATGGCGCTGTCACATACCGGCCAGGATGCCGTCGTCATTGGCGGCGGGTTTTACGGCACGACCATCGCCGCGTATCTCGTGAGAGCGCGAGGGATGAAACGCGTCACGCTCATCGAACGCGAAGACGCGCTTCTGAAACGCGCCTCCTGCAACAACCAGGCGCGTATTCACAACGGCTATCACTACCCGCGCAGTTTCACGACCGCGTATCGAAGCCGGGTGAACCTGCGGAAGTTTGTGCTCGACTGGCCAGATGCCGTGAAGCGCGATTTCACCAAGCTCTACGCCATTGCCCGTCAACACTCCAAAGTGACCGCGAAACAGTTCGAACGCTTCTGCCACGAGATTGACGCAAACATCCGGCCTGCGCCGCCCGCGCTCCGCTCGCTCTTTGAACCACGTCTGATTGAAGACGTGTTTCTGGTCGAAGAATATGCTTTCGACTCGGGCAGACTCGCCGCATGGGCTGCGAACGAACTGGGTGCGTGCGGAGTGCAGGTGACTACAGGTACGCGCGTCACCGATGTCGCGCGTGGGTCCGGTTCCGCGCTCACGGTCGCCGTGCAGCACGGTAACGGATCGCGCGAATTGATTGCGTGTCACTACGTGTTCAACTGCACGTATAGCGGACTCAATCAGATCCTCGGCGATTACCCGGGAACGCAGACTCATCTGAAACAGGAGATCGCGGAAATCGCGTTGATCGCCGTGCCGCCCCGGTTTCAGGATATCGGCGTCACGGTGATGGACGGCCCGTTTTTCTCGACGATGCCGTTTCCGGCGCGCGGGCTGCATTCGCTGTCCCACGTCCGTTACACCCCGCATCTGAACTGGAACGATGAGTCCGGCGTCGATCCCTACGAGCGACTCAGCGTGTACCCGCGTGAAAGCCGTGTTGACCGGATGCTTCGCGACGTCGTGCGTTATATCCCTTCACTGTCGCAGGCGCGCCACGTGGAGTCGCTGTTCGAGGTCAAGACTGTTCTCGCGAAGAACGAAATCGATGACGGACGCCCCATCCTGTTCGAGAAGCATCCGCAACTGCCCGGGTGCTTTTCCGTACTCGGGGGCAAGATCGACAACATTTACGATGTGCTTGAGAAGCTGGATGCGGAACGGCTCGAAACTGAAGCGGACCGGTGCCAGACCGAAGCGAGAGTGATTTATGGCTAACGCGTTGATCGGCTTTTCAGGGTTCGTCGGCGGTACGCTTCTCAGGCAGGCGTCGTTCGATGCGCTATACCGTTCGAGCAATATCGATCAGATCGACGGTCACACATTCGATACCGTCATCTGCGCCGGCGCACCCGCGCAGAAATGGCTGGCTAACCGCGAACCCGTGGCCGACTGCATGAAGATCGAAGGGCTGATCGCGCACCTCGACACCATTCACTGCCGCACCTTCATTCTGATCAGCACGGTCGATACGTTCAGGAATCCGGTGAATGTCGATGAAGCCACGCCGGTCGACGAAGCTGGACTGCACGCGTACGGCCTGCATCGTCGCCTGCTTGAGAAATTCGTTGAGCGCCGGTTCCCCAATCACCTGACCGCACGTCTGCCTGGCCTCGTGGGCCCAGGACTTCGCAAGAACGTCATCTTCGACCTGTTGAACCACAACAATGCCGACGCGATCGACAGCCGGGCCGTCTTCCAGTTTTACCCGATGGTCAATCTGTGGCATGACCTCCAGCTGGCGCAGGCCGCGGGTCTCAAGCTGGTGCACCTGACCGCAGAGCCGGTGAGTGTGGCGGAGGTCGCGCTGCAAGGCTTCGGGATGAGACTCGATCACGCGTTCGACACCGCGCCCGCCCGATACGACATGCGCTCCCTGCATGCGCGTGTGTTCGGCGCCACCGGCCATTATCAGTACAGCGCACGGGAAACATTCCAGGCGATCCGGTCATACGCGCAGTCCGGACGTCTTCTCGCGATGGCGAATTCTGGAGCAGAAGCGTGAGGCTCTCGATCTCGAATATCGCGTGGGATGTCGCGGAAGACGAAGAGATCGCTCTTCTGCTCGAACGATTCAAGATCGATGCGATCGATGTCGCGCCGATGAAGTATTTCCCTCGACCGGCCGAAGCATCAGACGACGCAATCAGGCGCGTCAGGCACTGGTGGTCCGATCGCGGCATTGAAATGACCGGCATGCAGTCTTTGCTGTTCGGGACAAGCGGGCTCAATCTCTTCGGACCGCCAGATGTGCGGGAGGCGATGCTTCAGCATCTGGCGGCGGTCAGCCGCGTCGGGGCGGGCCTCGGGGCGAACCGGCTGGTGTTTGGCTCACCACGGAACCGTGATCGCGCCGGACTCGCCGATGACGAAGTTCGGGATATTGCACGCGCATTTTTCCGGCGTCTGGGTGATGTCGCGGACTCGCTTGGCGTGACGATCTGTCTTGAGCCCAACCCGACGGTCTACGGTGCCAGTTTCATGACGACGAGTGCCGAAACTGCAGCAGTGGTCGTGGATATCGATCATCCCGCCGTGAAGATGCAGCTCGACACCGGCGCGATGGCAATCAATGGCGAGGCGGCCGACGTTGTGCTTCCGCGCTTTGCGCATCTCATCGGGCACGTGCACGCAAGCGAACCGCAACTCCTGCCGCTTGGCGACGGCACCTGCCCGCATGACGATGTGTTCGTCGCGTTGAAGAAGTATCTTCCCGAGCATGTCGTCACCGTGGAAATGGTTGCGACTGCGGGGGAGCCGCATCAGGAATCGGTGGCTCGCGCGTTATCGTCCGCGATCCGGCACTACCGCAGCGATCACGTCCGGGTCCGCTTATGAAATGGCTCATCCTGATACTCGGCGTTGCGTCCAACGCGTCCGCGAGCGTCCTCGTCAAGATGGCGATGATGCCGCCACGGAAATTCCCGTCACTCAGCGAGCCGCTGGTCGCGCTCGGAAACTGGCCGTTCTGGCTGGGGCTCGGGCTGTATGGCGCCGCCTTCCTGCTCTATGCGGCGGCGCTGGCCAGACTGCCGCTCAACGTTGCGCATCCGCTTCTGACCTGTGGGGCGGTGGCGAGTGTCGCGCTGATGTCGTCACTCGTCTTTCGTGAGCCGTTCTACTGGAACACGATCGCAGGAATCGTGATGATAGTCGCTGGCGTGGCGTTGGTGACCATCCGGGTGGCTTCAACGGTTTCTTGAGCGGTTTTATCAGTCCTGGAGATCGACAGGCATCGCGACGCCTGCTGTCGGGGAGCGGAGATCAGAACATGAGCATGACAATCGAACTTGAAGCAGGATCCCACGCCGGCTGGCAGGTTCCTGCCTATCGGGTCGCGCACTGGACGGGGCGGCAACATCGTTACTGCGTGGTGATACCGGTCATTAACGAAGGCCAGAGAATCAGGAATCTGCTGGCGAGAATGGCGGCGCTGAATATCAGCCATATCGCCGACGTCCTTATCGTCGATGGCGGTAGTACAGACGGTTCGCTGGAACTGGAGGCGCTTCAGCGTGACGGCGTGAGCGGACTCCTTGTCAAGACAGGGCCGGGGAAATTGAGCGCCCAGTTGCGGTGTGCCTATGCGTTTTCGCTTGAGCAGGGATACGAAGGCATCGTCACCATCGACGGTAACGACAAGGATGACCCGGACGCAATACCGCGTTTCATAGCCGCGCTCGAGCAGGGCTACGATTTTGCGCAGGCCTCCCGCTTTATTGCTGGCGGTGTGGCTGAGAACACGCCGAGGTCGAGGGAGTTTGCCATTCGCTTCATCCACGCTCCGCTGTTGAGTTTCTTTTCCGGATTCAAATGGACCGATACGACGCAGGGCTTTCGCGCCTACAGCCGGAGCGTTTTGCTCGACCCGCGAATCGCACCGTTTCGCGATGTCTTTACGACCTACGAGTTGCTCGCGTACCTGTCCTATCGCGTTCCAAAGCTGGGCTATCGATGCATTGAATTGCCAACCGCGCGGCGTTATCCGAAGGGCGAGGTGCCTACCAAGATAGATGGGCTGAAGGGAAATCTGGCAGTCCTTCGGGTGCTGTTTCGAACCTGCTTCGGCGGGTACGACGGCGATTCCAGATCCAGAGGGTAGGGCGGCCATGCGCGATTCCTCATTCGTCGCAATGGCTCCCCGGAACAGGCTGACCGGCTTGACCGGGTTTCTGCTTTTCCTGGCATCGGCGATCCTGTTTGTGCGGTATCAGTACAACCTGCTGAACTACCTGCAATATCCAGACGAGTCGGAAACCATCGTGACCGCCAAGATGATGGCGGCGGGCGGGACGCTCTATCTGGACATCTTCAACCACCATGGGCCGCTGACATTCCTGTCGGGTCTCATTCTGGAAAAATTCGGATCTTTTGGCGTTCCGGCACATCGCGTTCCGATCGCGCTTCTGCAGCTTGTTGCGCTGGCTACGATCTTTTTCTCGCCGCTGCTTAAGGACAACCTGACGCGCGGTTTATATACGGTGGTGTGTTCGGTCATCATCCTGCGGCTGCTTCCGGGGTTTTTTTACGCCCACGCGTATATGTATCAGGCGATCGCAGGGTTACTGATCATCGTAATCCTGGCGCAATACACGCTGCCCGCGATCTGTATGAAGGAGGCGCTGACGGATCGATCCGTGGTTGCGGGAAATCTGCTTATTGCGTCGCTACCCTTCCTGAATATCACGTTTGCGCCCACCGCAGCGGTTCTGTTTATTGGCTCGCTGAGAAGTCCGTTTCTTCGAAAATCATGGTTGTGGCTGGCAATCGGCGTCGTTGCGAATCTCGTATTCCTTGGCTGCGTTGGCTCGTTTCGGGGCTATGCGGTGTTTCATTTCTACATGAATTTCAAGATTCTTCCGATATATAACTACGCGGTTGATTCGCTGCATCTGTTCACGAACATATTCATGGTTGCCATTCACCCCAGATCATGGTTTCTGGTGGTGGCGGCGGTCATATCGATGGTGTGTCTTGCAATACGTGAGCGAGGTTTGCCGTGGCGAACGGTCTGCCTTGCAGGCGGACTGATCGTTATTCTGACGCGCGGCCCGTCGTTTTATTCAACGCCATTTGCTGACGCCGTTCTGGCGCTGCCGATGGTTTTTTTCAGCAAGCCATTGCGGACGGGTCGAATCACTAACCTGTCAGCGTTGGCGTTGTTTGCGGTGTGCCTCTTTTCGATTTCACTGATCCTGCCGATGGACAGAAGAAGACTGGATGCCGGCAACGTCCCGCTCACCACGGAATTTTCCCAGCTGTCGGATATTTTCACTTCGCCTGGCGACAAGATCATTGTCTATACCGTCAGAAACTACGAATACGTCGTGGCCAACAGGCTTCCAGCGTCGGGGAATTTTTTCTATTTTCCGTGGCAGGAGAAATACAACGAGAATCCGAGGCTCGGCGTAAAAATAGACACCTGCGGAGAGATCAGGAAAAACCGTCCCAAGATCATGCTGATCGACAAGTGGACGGTTTGGGATCTGTATGCGTGGTCATCGTACGGCGGCTGCGTGCAGGACATTCTCGACGCTGACTACACTCATATCCTGGACGGTCCCTACTACGTCAGAAAAGACATTCTGCCTCGCGACAAGGGTATTTATTTTCCGCATGGCGATTACCAGCTGACACATAGCCGGGTGCTTGAGAAGGGGAATGAAATTCCGATCATGATTTCGTCGGGCTCGCGTTTCGAACGCGCTGCGCTAAAGAAGATCGGTATCCTGTTCAATGTTACCGACGGGATGAATGGCGGCGCTGCCGAGTTGCGCCTGAAGGATTCGGACGGTCGCGAGCACGTCCAGCGCTTTTCAGTCTCGGACCTGACCAACCAGAAGTATCGCTACTTTGATCTGGATCCGGCGGTCTATACGTCGGGCGAGATTGTGTCGCTGGGTGGAAGCGGCGTGAACACCTGGGAGACCCGCGCGAAGCAGGGCGCTGTCGGGACGTGCGTGGTGTACGAATACGCGTACGAGCAGAGAAGGTTCACGCCGGGTTGCCCGATTAGCTGAGGCTGGCTGCGGGTCGAATAGCAGGGTGGTCGGGTCTGCCAGGGCCCGATTCGCCTGCGGATTTTTCCGCGCGGGCTCACGCTAACGTAGCTGCGCCGTTATCTTGAAGGCCGCCGCCTGCTGCTCGCCGCTCACCATCCACTTTCCGCCGCTCGCCGCTCGCATACGTCATGGAAGTTGAGCAGCGGCCCCGGTTCATCTTATCAAGGCGACTCTCGTTGAAGCGCCAGGAGTCGGGTTCTCAGTGGCGGCAGCCAGCCGCCGGCGTCTGCGCTGTCGATGACGCGATATCCAGGCATCGGGTTGAACTGGATCATGTATTCATTATCGTGAACCCACCAGCTCTTTGGCTGCGGCTGATCGAGATCGATTCGAGGATCGTAGAGATAGAACCCGTTGAATTCGTAGCCGCCGTCGATCTTCGTTACGGGAATGCCTCGCTGTAACAGCGTGTCGGCCAGCAGCCATCTTGCGCGGTTCCAGCTCATGTAGTCGTGCGTGCCGGCGACCGCGAACCCGCCCATCAGGATCAGCGTAAAACATGACAGTGCCAGCGCCGCGCGCGGCCACATCCATGATTGTCGCGTAAGCTGCGACAGCCGTGATCGTCCGGATGACGGCCACATGACATCCCCCGCCGGAGAACCGAGCGTGACAAGGGCAATCAGCGGCATGAACGCAGGCAAAAGATAGCGATCGTAGAACCCGCCGAGCACGCAGGTCATCAGGTAGATCGACGCTGAAAGCAGTAGAAACGCCCTGACGCTGACAGCGGCGTCCTGCGTTTTCGTCTGATACCGCGTAACGATCGACTTGAGGGTCAGCGCTATATCGAGCAAAAGCAGGATCCCTCCAACCGAACCTAAAAACGTCGCGAAGTACCAGAACGGTGCGGGTAGTGGGGGGACATCGGCGCCCGGCCTCGCATCGAAGAACCAGATTGGACCGAGCCCGGATTCGCGGACCGTGGTCCAGGTGTTGAATGGAAAGATGTGATGTTGCATCACGAACGTCGCGAACCACGCAATGCTGCACAGCGATGCGCCGATCAATATCGCCTTGCCCCATGAGAGGCGCAGGTAGTCGCGGACGAGACCGGGCAGCCGTAGAGCCAGTATCGGGAAAAGCAGCCAGCCGGTCTGCGCAAGCGCGGCGCGGAAAAGCCAGGATATCTCGCCAAGTCGATGTCCGATCGCGGCAAGCGTGATCGTCGAGGCTGGGAACAGACGGCTCATTATCGGCGTCTTGCCGAGATACATGACCGGCATCGCGTCGCGTGCATCCAGCCAGGCGCTCAAACCTTTGAGCAATGCGATACCCGCAACCAGCGCTATCGCCGACAGCGCGATTGCACGCCAGTCCCGCCGGTTCTCAAGGAGAAGGGTCAGCAGCATTGCGAGCGGGAGGAACAGGCCAAGTTGCCTGATCAATACAGCCCAGCATCCGAACAGGATCGCGACAACCAGCGTCACGCTGCTGCGCTTCGACAGATAGCGGCAATAGAACAGCGTCGAGAGCGCGCAGAACGATGTGAAGGCCACGTCGGTCATGAACGTGGAGTTGAGCTCGAAGAAGATCGGGTTGAAGGCAAGCACGAGCGTAGCGGCAACCGTCTTGCGACGCTCGCACCCAGCCTGCTGCAGAAGCATCGCGAGTGCGACGAGTACCAGCGCGCCGGCCACGAGCGTCGAGGCTCTCAACGCGTTGAACGAAAAGCCGAACGGGAGGCAGAACAGTGCGCCCCAAACCGTCTGTCCAAACAGCGACATCGCCGTCCAGCCGCCTGGCCGGAACTCTCCGGTATCGAGCAGATGGCGGACGGTAAGCGAAAACGACCAGTCGTCCTGCAGAGGAAAGTTGCCCAGCGGATTGGCGATAGCGACGGCGATCGCCCAGATCAGGACGGGCAAGACTATCGCCGCGTAATCGATCCGCGAACCATAGAATTGCCTCGACGCGATCAGATTTTCCATATGAGGCACCTCCGCGGTTTCCGGCATCAGCAACGCCTGGTTAGTCCGCTACGTCTGCTACGTGATCCTTTCAAAACACCTGGCACGAGCTGGCCCGTAGTGGACTTTCGTCCGACTTCAAGTCGTCAATACTAGAGTTGCCGTCGAGTCCGCTCCGTGCGCAAGCAGACATAGGTGGGCTACCGCGAAACGGGCGGCCTGAATTGTGCGGAGAAAAGCGCATCGCAAAGTGAACTGTAAATGTCCTTCTCCCCGAATTGAAAGCATCTGATACGGTTTTTTTGCGATCAATCTGGGTCTGTTGCGTGCGGCCTCGCACTGGCAAAGTGCGGTCCACGCTACACCACATGCGTTCGATGGATTCGTTTGCATATATCGCACGATCGGTCGTGACGTTTTGTGGCCCCGAATTCTTTACCGTCAACGGAGTTTCTGAAAAGCGACACAGCGGCTTTGCGTGCGCGGCGAAAAATCGATCAGATGACTGATCCATGATGCAGTGTCTGTATCAGGAGGTCGGGCTCTTTGGCTGTGTATCAAGTCTGCTACGCGATTGAGCGTAGCGGTCTGGCTTTGCACTTCCGGAAGGTGTCGATGCGGTGCGACTGTTTGAAATGGCACAGGCGCATGGCATCGCGATTGCCCCCGGGAGTGTCCTCTCGCGCAGCGAGGGTTTTTCTCGTCACATTCGTCTTAACTATGGCCGACGCTGGACGCCGGAAGTCGAGAGTGAAGTGCGCACGCTGGGCGAGTTGGCAACGCGGCTGTTAGCTGCGGCCGGATAGCGCGAAATTCGTCGTGCGGAGGACTAGCGGGGTTGCGGCGATCTGTCGTCATCGTCGGCGTGTTTGCAAGGCGGAGATTTGCCCGGGTGATGGAAGCAACACAGCGGCATGCGTCATCAGGCGTTTGACAATAACCGACCAGTCGTCTATATTTCGGTTTATTGTGATTCAGCGTGAAACCTGACATGCCAAGACCCGCCAACCCAGAAGTCCGTACCCGCCTGCTTACCGCTGGCGGACGGGTTGTCCACGAAATGGGATTCAACGCGAGTGGGGTGCAAGACATTGTAGCGGCGGCCGACGTGCCGAAGGGGTCGTTCTACAGCTACTTTGACAGCAAGGAGACCTTTGCCGCTGAGGTGCTGGAGGCCTATTGGGAGTCCATCGAAAGTCGGCACGGTGAGGTCTTGTATGACGCCCGCATCAAGCCGTTGGCGCGAATCGAAAAGTTTTTCGGACTGCTTGCCGAGGACCACGCAGCGAACGAATTCAGGCTTGGATGCCTGATAGGCAACCTCTCGCTGGAGCTGTCCAATACCAGCATTGAAGTACGAAGCGCGCTGAAGCGCATCCTGGAACGATGGGAAGGTTCAATCGCGGCTACTCTGGCAGAAGCGAAGACGCGGGGAGAGCTGCCTGCGGACCGGGATCCCATGCAGGTCGCGGCGATCATCGTCGAGAGCTGGGAAGGAGCAATCCTCCGTTGCAAGGTGGAACGCTGTGGCAGTGCTTGCCATCGATTTCAGCGCATCACGCTGAAGCAGTTGTTGCGCTAAATTTTTTTGCGTCAATTAATAGACGACTGGTCGGTTATATTAAAGGTCCGTGACGCGGACGCGAGTGGCGGTCTGATTTTCAACAAAGTATTTAACAAAGGAGCAGCACTATGGCGACAAAGAACAGGTTCGCAGACAAACCCGCGCGACGCGACGTGTTGATCGGCGGCACCGCCGCAGTTGGCGCACTGGCCGGATCATTCCTGCCCGGTTTGGCTCATGCCGCCGCGTCGTCGGCAGCAGCGCCTGCCTCCAGATCACCCGGCCAGCAGTCGGGCAGCTACATCGAAGCGAAGGATGGTACGCAGCTCTACTACAAGGATTGGGGCACCGGCCGCCCGGTCGTGTTCTGTCATGGCTGGCCGCTTAGCTCGGATAGCTGGGAATCGCAGATGATGCTGGTGGCGTCGCACGGCTTTCGCGCCGTCGCTCACGATCGCCGGGGCCATGGCCGCTCGAGCCAACCGTGGAACGGCAACGAAATGGATACCTATGCCGACGATCTGGCGACCGTATTCGAGACCCTCGGTCTGAGGGACGTAATCCTTGTCGGCTTTTCTACCGGCGGAGGGGAAGTGGCCCGCTATCTTGGCCGGCACGGCACGCGCCGCGTGTCAAAGGTCGTCCTCGTTTCAGCCGTGCCGCCGCTGATGCTGAAAACCGCCGCGAACCCGGGCGGGCTGCCGATCGAAGTATTCGATGGCCTGCGTGCCGCTCAACTCGCGAACCGGTCACAGTTCTACAAAGATGTTCCCTCGGGTCCGTTCTATGGCTTTAACCGCCCGGGCGCCAAACCTTCGCAGGGGTTGATCGATTCGTGGTGGACGCAAGGGATGCAAGGCGGCCACAAGAACACCTATGACTCGATCAAGGCGTTCTCCGAAACAGACTTTACCGAGGATCTGAAGAAAATCGACATCCCCACGCTGATCATCCACGGCGAAGACGACCAGATCGTACCCATCGACGCCGCAGGTCGCGCATCGGCAAGGCTGGTCAGGAACTCGAAGCTGATCGTCTATCCAGGGGCGCCGCACGGGTTGACGGACACACACAAAGACCAGTTCAGCGCGGACCTGTTGGCGTTCATCCGGAGCTGAGTCGGCTATAAAACGACGTGGAGGATAGTCGCGCTGGCCGCGCGCAGCCACGAAACTGGATTCATGCCGCTATCTCCTCGGTCGAAGTCTCGGTGTCATCCGCGTTGAACCCGGTCAGGTAATTCAGATCGAGCGCGCGGATCTGCTCGGTCATGAAGTCGATGAAGACGCGAATGCGCGACGGCAAATGCTGCCGGCTCAGATAGCAGATATAGTGCCCGCGGTCGTCGGGCGCATTCCGGGCCAGCGCCACGACGAGTTCATTGGCCGCAATGTGATCGCAGATCTGATAGCCGGCCATCTGCGCGATGCCGGAGCCCTGTAGAACCGCACGCAAGACCAGGTCGGCATCGTTGAACGTGAGACGGGCCGTCGGCAGGTATTTCCGTACGTGGCCGTCGACCTTGAACTCCCATTCGAACACCCGGCCGCTGGAGAAGCGAAAGTTGATGCATTCATGCTGGCATAGATCTTCGAGCGTATGCGGCAGGCCGTGCGCTTCCACGTAGGATGGCGCGGCGCAAAGCGCCATCTGCATCGGAATCAGCTGTTTGGCGATGATGCTGGAGTCCTCGATGCGCCCATTGCGGAACGCCACGTCGATCTGCTCGGAGGCAAAGTCCGTCGGCCGGTCGTCGAGCAGCAGATCGACGGCGATGTCGGGATAGGCCTTCATGAACTCTTTCAGCAGCGGCACCACCACCTTCCTGCCGAAGCCCGCCGTCGAGCTGATGCGGATCAGGCCGCGTGGCGGGCCCTGGCGAAGCTCCAGCATGTCGTTCACGGCTTCCGCGATGTGCGCGACACCCTGATGACAGTTCTCAAAGAAGCGCTGGCCTTCGCGCGTCAGTCGCGTGCTGCGCGTGGTGCGTAGAAACAGCCGCGTACTCAACTGCGTTTCCAGCTTCTGGACGTTCCGGCTCACGGCCGATCTGCCAACGCCCAGACGTTCGCCGGCCTTGGCGAAACTCCCTTCGCTCGCCACCGCCATGAATGCCATGATGCTCGCATAGCTCACGGCAACGCTTGTGGACAGCGCATCAGCGCGGTGCGGCAAACTGAGGCGAAAGCCGCGTACCGACCTGTCCGATTGATTCATTTCGCTGCCCCCAAAAAGAAATCCGACGCGCCCCGGGTTCCCGTGCACCGCGGCATCCCTGCTGCCGTCACGTGCGTTCCTGCTGCTTCCTCCGAGCGGCTTGCGTGCGCTGCAACCCCGCGCTCGCCATGACGACAGGTAAGTAAGTCTCGCGACTCGAGAAGGCGATTCTGCGAACGGAGGGTGACGCACCTGCAATAGCCTGCGAAGCTCATACGAGCGGATATCCCCAAAAAAAGCGCCCGCGATTTCGCGGGCGGAGGCCATGCCAAGGGGGCGGCATGGGGAAGAAGTAGATGGAAGCCTTGGGATCATCGGCCCATGAATCAATGTGGACGTACGTTGTGCAGCCGCAACCACACTTTGGTTTGTCTACGCACGCGCTCGTGCTTGCGTTGATGGCTGTTCGCGCTCATCGCAAGCACGGTCTCGAAGGTGCTCGCGTCACTGCTTTATGGGATCCTTGCACGGAGATATCTGTGAGTCAGCCTACGTCGGGGTAATCGTCCGAATCGTGCAAAATCTGCCAGTAGTCGTGTGAAAAGCCGCTTGCAGTAAGGTTCGCCGGTTCTTGCGAGTGGCGCCACGTCCCATGTTCACCGCAACAGCTTAAGCGGTGCCAACAGGTTAGCCGAAGGACGCTTGCGGGTTGCCCGCTGCCAGTGCTTCGATACGATTCGGCGCCGGCGGGTAGATCCACTTCGTGTTGATCATCTGTTTGCGCGCCTTGCCTTCGGCGTTCGTCAGTTTGATCTGTCGATCCCAACCTTCCGAATAGATAGCGCCCCATTCGCCAAGGTCGACGCAAGTAGCATAGAACGGCTGCCTATATTCCAGGGTCGGGACACCGATCAGATCTGCGGCTGCGTTGTGTCCGCCGAATTGCCCCATCACGATAGCGTGCTGACAGGACATCAATGCGTAGCGCCCGTTATCGTCGCACAGCGCGCGCGCCACATCACCCGCCACAAACACATCAGGTGCTTCTGCCACGCGAAGATCCAATGCCACTTCGACACGTCCCAGCGAATCAAGACGCGAAGAAACTTGCGCAGCCAGTGAGCTGGCACGCATGCCGCCCGCCCAGATCACGGTCCTGGCTTCGATAAGGGTGCCCGATGCAGTGCGAACCCCGTCCGCATCGACCGACACCACGCCAGATCCAAGTACTGCCCCAACGCCCAGCGAGTCAAAGGCTTCAGATACATACGGCCGAGGATTGGGGCCAAGATCGGGACCAATATCGTCCTGAGATCCGATCACGACGACGCGAACCGCTGCGTCAGCGCCAAACAATTCGCGCATTCGTTTAGGCAATTCAGTTGCAACCTCAATACCCGTAAAGCCACACCCGACAACAGCGACAGTGTTGCGTGCAGGCAAATCCGGCAGTTTCGCCAGATTTGCGAAGTGGTTGTCGAGAGCTACTGCGTCCTCAATACGATCGACAGAGAAAGCGTACTCCGCCAGGCCAGGAACCGGCGGCCTGTTCAACTTGCTGCCGCTGGTCAACAACAGCCGGTCGTACGCGAGCGAACGCTTTAGCCCCTTAGCCGACACGACACTCACCGTCTTGTCATGAACGGAAATCTCTTCGACACAGCCCTCAAGAAAATTCACGCCAATGGCGTCGAGCAGCGGCCGCAGCGGTGCAGCCATCCGCTGTGGCTCGCTTTCGTACAGCCGCGGGCGGATCTGCAATTCCGGTTTCGGCGAGATCAAGGTGATTTCAACGTCACTGTTCCTTATACCAGCACCATCGAGCACGCGAGCTGCCCCTAGTGCACCCCACACTCCGGCAAAGCCGGCACCCACTATCAAGATCTTCTGCGACATGATTATTGCCTTCGGTTAGAGAATTACGAAGTCGACGGCAAGCACCGAACTCATAACAACCGGTCCCTTGCCTCAATCCAGTTTCGAAATAACTGAGCGAAACAGATCGACGAACGAACAACTTCACACGATGTTGTCCGCGGTCGACACCGCCCGGCTGCGCGGTCAATGACCGGAGTAGACTGGACGCTCCACGAGGCGTGCCATGGTGCTTGTGCCTGCCTGTGAGGATCCGTCCGCAATGCCTCCGTAATCCGAGGTTGTGGCGTTTTGCGTAACGCTATTGGTTGCCTGCAGCCGGGCTGTGGCGACCTGTATGTCGGCCGGGTAGTGCGGATCGTTGCGACGCGTTGGATTGTCGCCAGCCTTTTCGAGCTGAACCAGTTCCGCACGTACTCGGGCGCGCGTGAGGTCAGCGTTCGATTGCTGGGCGGACGCAACAACAGGAATACTCAGAACGGCTGCGACGAGTGCTGCATAGATCTTTTGTTTCATAATGCGGACTCGAAAATGATTAGAGCTTGTTTTACTCAAACGCGTCATACGGTACTGCGCAATGAAAAGCAAAACCAAAGCGTCGCTGCACGAATGTGCCTACTTCTCCGGCACAAGAACAGGCGCGCCCTTGTCCTTCAAAAGAAGCACGATGAACTTCGCGGGTTTGGTCTGGCTCGCGTTGCGCCCGACCGTGTGTATATCGTTCGGACCTTCATAGAAGGTCTGTCCAGGCGTCAGCGTGACTTCCTTGCCGCCCTTGACCTGCATCACAATCGATCCCTCCAGCACATAGACAAAGGCGTGTGCATGATGCCGATGGACGGGATCGACGGAACCCGGCGGATAGGTCACGGTGATCATCAGGGCTTCCTTGCCCGGATAATCGTCCAGCGGCTTTGTCATCAGCGGGGTCACGACGGCTTCGGGAGCCGCGGCGCGAGCCACGCCGATAAGCGCGCCTGCGGCGACGAGCATTGCGATTGCGGTGTTCTTCATGGTGTGCATTCCAGATAACGCGGCCCGCACGCGCGGGACGAAGATGAAGAAGAACGGAAGAACTGGACTGTTCAGGCGAGGTTCGCCTTGTCGAGGCCGAATGCCTTGTCGGCCGAACCCGGCACGGTCCTGAACGCAACGTTCGCGCGGTTCCAACCGTTGATGGCCATCACCTCGAACGTCAGGTCAGACAGTTCCTTCTCGGAGAACTGGGTACGCACGCGTTCGTAGATATCGTCGGGCACGCCATGCTCGGGAAGCGTGGTCAGAGCTTCAGTCCACGCGAGTGCGGCGCGCTCGCGCGGCGCGAAGAGCGTCGATTCGCGCCAGATCGCGAGATGATGGAGGCGCAGTTCGCGCTCGCCGTGCATGCGCGCTTCCTTCACGTGCATGTCGACGCAAAAGCCACAGCCATTGATCTGCGACGCCCGGATCGACACGAGGTCCCGGATCGATTCTTCAATGCCGCTGTCCTTCAGCCGATTGCTGAATTCAAGGAACTTCTTGAACAGCTCCGGCGATTGCTGAATGTAGTTGATACGCTGCGTCATGGATTCCCCCTGGCGACGACGGTGAACATCCGCGCTTAGCGGATGTCGTTAGCGGCAATGCGCCGCACGAAGTCATCGTAGGTGGACGCGGCGTAGCGCGGTAGACATGCAAACGGGCTCACGGTGTTGCCCCTTTGGCACCAATCAAAAGCCGGCAGGCGGGTGCAGGCCGGAGAAATATCAGCGCTCAGGTGTTGCCGTGTGCCGCGGCGATACGCGCCAGCTTGTCGGGATTGCGCTGCATCAGAATACGGACGATCCGCTCGCCGTCCGTTTCGAATGACTGAACCGATTCGAGCTTGCCTTCGAAAAAGCGCAGAAGGGCCCATTGATCGTTGAGCACCACGAGCTTGACGCTGAGTTTGCTGCCGTAGCGCAGGCACGAAGCGTAGAAAAGCTGTGCGATGCGCCGGCCGCCCACCATCGGTTTCAGGGAGCTCGGGACTTTGCCTCCGCCGTCGCCGATCAGCATCGCATCTTCGGCCAGCAAGGCGTTGATCGCAGGGAAATCGCCGCGCTCCAGCGCCTGCGCGAAGGTACGCAGCAGGCGGAGATGTGTCTCGCGCGGCACTTCGTAACGCGGGCGTTCATCGCGTAGTTGCGCTTTTGCACGGCTGACCAGCTGGCGGCACGCGGCCTCCGTCTTGCCGATGGCTTTAGCGACTTCGTCATAGTCCGCGTCGAAGACCTCGCGCAGCAGGAACGCTGCGCGTGCTTCCGGGGTCAGCCGCTCGAGCAACATCAGAAATGCCACGGAGACGTCGTCGGCGCGCTCTCTGACCCCTTCGGGCATAGCAGACGGGTCGGTCATGGAATGCCTCCTGAAGTATTGGGCTGCTCCGATGCTCTGAAGATAACGGTGGGCCTCGATACTCCATTGCACGCGTCATTCAGGCTCGCGCAGGGCAGCGGCGACGCGTTGCGCTACCGGTCGATTTCTTCCTCATTGAAGGGTGCGAACACGTCCCCCTTCCTCTAAGACGTTCCGCGCACAAAAGTTGTGACATCCGTCCGGATTGGCGGCACTGCTGCCGCCAGATTCTGCACGATCTGGACGATTACCCCGTTACGGCGACGTGGCGGTGGCGCGAGTCGCGCGCATGCGTATCTGGCTGCGTGCGACTCGCTGGTGCTCGACAAATTCGTCGGCCCGGCACCAGCTTCATGTGGCGCCGATGTTCAATTTGTCCGCGCGAACGAGCGGAGACCGCTCGTCGGGCGTAGCGTCGGGGGTGTGCGCCCCGTCGCTCGACCTGGCAGGAACGGACGTCGGCACTGCTTCGAGGCGATGCACGTCATGCGTGACGAACCCGACTTCGTGACTCGGAACGGAGAACCAGTCCGGATTGCGGAACGAACGGCGGATGTCAGCGAGGCCGCTCTCCCAGTGCTCGCCCATCGTCTCGGTGCTGAACTCATAGTCCTTGTAGTGTCCTTCGAAAGCCTTGCTCTGGTAGATCAGGTGCACCACGTTGACCGCACTGCCATCGGCGATCTCTTGTGCCTTGCTCATGAGCGGATGGGTGTGCCGTATGTTCTCCGGGATGTGCCTTAGCAGCTCCTTGATGAGACAGGCATGCTTCCGGTTCTTCTCCATGAACGCTGTGACGGTGCGGGTCCGGCTCGAGTACTGGATATCCTTGGTCCGCGCAGATACGTCGAAGAGATTGCCAGGCAGATTGCCGCGCGCGCTCCACAGGTCCACCTGAAACACCAGCGTGTCCTTATGCTGCGATTCCCTGGCGATTTCGGTCAGCGGCGTGTTGGAAACGAGGCCGCCATCCCAGTAGTACTCGCCGTCGATTTCCACCGCGGGAAAGCCCGGCGGCAATGCCCCCGACGCCATGAAATGCTCGGACGCGAGGCGCATCTTCGTATTGTCGAAATAGACCAGGTTCCCCGTGCGAACGTTGACCGCGCCGACCGAGACACGGATATCGCCGTCGTTGATCCGGTCGAAATCGGCATACTTCAGCAGCGTCGCGCGCAATGCGGTCGTATCGTAGAAGCTGACCTGGCTGGGCGGGTTCACGGCCAGACCGAGGGTGCCCATTGGCGAGCGCGGCGTGAAAAATCCCTTCTGGCCGATCGTCAACGTGCGGCTGGCGGCCCACATGCTCGACCATTTCTGCGCGAGGTCCAAAAAACCGAATGTCGCCGGCCACCAGGCGCCCACATGGCCTACCAGGTCCGTGGGCTGGCTGATGGTGTTCCAGAATCCGCGCAACGCTTCTACGCGATCCTCCGGCGCGTTGCCAGCGATGATGGCGGTGTTCAACGCACCAATCGAGATGCCCGATATCCACGTCAACCCGATGCCGCCTTCCGCCAGCCCTTCAACCACGCCTGCCTGATAGGAACCCAGCGCGCCGCCGCCCTGCAGGACCAGCGCCACTTCGTCATAGTGCGGCAGCTCCAGGGGACTCGCCAGCCTGGTTTCGTTGCGTTGACTGCGATGCATGTCTATCTCCCGGTGCTCATTGCATGAACCAGCCATGGCTGACTACGACCGACTGTCCGGTCAGCGCCGCCGATTCGAATCCGGCGAGAAACGCCACCGTCTCCGCGACGTCGGCTGCGGTCGTGAATTCGCCGTCCACGGTTTCCTTCAGCATCACGTTCTTCACGACTTCCGCCTCGGAAATACCAAGCGCTTTCGCCTGTTCCGGAATCTGCTTGTCAACCAGTGGAGTACGGACAAAGCCCGGACATACAACGTTCGCTCTCACGCCGCGCGGACCGCCTTCCTTTGCGACGACCCGAGCAAGACCCAGCAGACCGTGCTTGGCGGTGACGTAAGCCGACTTCAGCTTCGACGCTTCGTGTGAATGAACGGAGCCCATGTAGATGATGGAGCCGCCCTTTCCAGAAGCGTACATATGCCTGATAGCAGCCTTCGTGGTCAGAAACGCGCCATCCAGGTGAATGGCGAGCATCTTCTTCCAGTCGGAAAAGGCGTAGTCTTCAATCGGGTTGACAATCTGGATGCCCGCGTTCGACACCAGCACATCGATGCCGCCAAGTTTGCCAACTGCGTCTTCGATACCGGCGTTGACCGCTTCTTCGCTCGTGACGTCCATCGACACCGCAAGTGCTTTTCCACCCGCGGCGACGATACTGTCCGCGACCTGCTGCGCGCTCGCCAGATTCAGGTCCGCAATCACCACCGCCGCGCCATTCGCAGCCAGCGTGCGCGCGCATTGTTCACCGATACCGCTTGCTGCGCCCGTGACGAGCGCGACCTTTCCTTGCAACGACATGATCTATTTCCTCCGTGAGTTACTGGTTGACGGCGAGCTTGAGTGCTTCGTCGGGGGCGAGGTAGTCGTAGGCAACCTCGCCGATATCGAGGGTGAGATTCGCGACGACGTGCCGCGCGCCCACGACTTTCCTGACCGGGAGGTCGGCGACGGGCGCCAGCGCATGTGCTTGCAGTTCGAGCGCGGCGGGACCTTCCCATGCGCCCAGCACTGTCACGTCCCGAAGATAGAAGCGGACCAGCTCGCAGATCCTCGGCGAGCCGTCGACGTGCGGAATGACCTTCAGCAGGTAGTTCGGCGTATCTGCCAGCTTCCTCCGCTCGGCCTCGATATTCAGGGGACGGAATTTATAGCCCATCGTGCCGGTCGCGACCCGTTGCGTCCCGTAGTCGAGGGTGCCGAGCAGCGTGTCGTTGCCGTCGATGCTCAGGCGCGGCGAAGCGAGCTTCTTCGGGAAGCCCCAGATTTCCCGGCCGCCTGCAATCGGACCTTCATCGTCCAGATACATCGCATGCGTGTAGCCGGCCTTGCGGCCTTCGTCATCGATCACCGAGATCACCTGACCGCTTTCGGTGTAGTTGCCGAAACCGGACGAGTCCGGCATGCGGATGAACTCGTAATGGACCAGACCGCTGTCGACCGTCAGCGGCTCTGGAACGACGGCGCGCAGCGCATCGATGTCGGTCTCGTATGAAATGATGAAGTACTCGCGATTGAGGAAGCGAAACGGCGGACGCGGATACGAGGGGTTATGCACGGGCATCGCATATGCGTTCTTGTGGATGTCTGCGACTTTCATAAAATAGTCCTGGTAAATGTTAAAAAAGAACCACCGATAAACATGCGTGCACCAGCGCGCCTCCCCTGGCAGAAGAGATAGATTGCAAACGCGCCTGTTGATATCGATGCCTCGACGGATACCCTTCTTACGATTTCTAAAGCGTTATCGCGACAACGTATCCTTGATTGCGAGGGCACAGATTCGGTACGGGAATTTCTAACGCATGAGACTAGTGACGAATGCCGATCCGGCGCTTTCCGCCTGGACACTGGCCACGGCGACAGCGGCCACCATGCCCGTCATCAGCACGACGGTGACCACCCGCACTTAGCGGATGTCGTTAGCGGCAATGCGCCGCACGAAGTCATCGTAGGTGGCCGCGGCGTGGCGCGGTAGACATGCAAACGGGCTCACGGTGTTGCCCCTTTGGCACCAATCGGCACCAATCAAAAGCAGGCTGGCGGGTGTAGGCCGGAGAAGACCGTTCAGGTGTTGCCGTGTTCGATCTACAGTCCGTTGCGAAGATGAATTCGACGCTTGAGGAATGACATGCGGTGTTCGTGCCGATTTGATCTCGCGTTGATCAGCAATAGCCTGCGATGTCGGCGGTACAAGGGGGCGTGCCCGGTGACTTATCTGCCACCAGGGTTCGTGTACGAGCTCTACGAGCAAGCCACATATAGGAAAGGAGGACCACTGGGACGATGCCCAACAACGACACCTGCCATCCAGATTGACGAAGGTGTGCGAACAATGCGTCGATTCGACCGGCGAACAACGCGCCCGCGAGGAGACCAGCGCATGCCCATATGCTTACGCTGGCGCAGTCGTACAAAATAAAAGAACGCGTTTTGATCGCCATGGCCCCGCAAAGAGGAACGGCGATCAGCGAAAGCCCGGGCACAAAGCGGACAATCATCAACGCACGCGCGCCGCGTCGAGAAAAGAAGTACTCGAATCGTGTAACGCACGGTTGCCCCGTGAACGACAGTTTGCATACCAGCTGGAGGGCACGTGTGCCGTAGCGCTTGCCGCCTTGAAACCAGAGGAGGTCGCCAAGAACGCCACCGGAAACGGCGGCGCCGAGCAGAATGACGGAGTGAAGCAGTGTACGCGCGAGGTCATATCTCGCAACGGCGATGCTCGCGCCGATCGTCATTAGCGTCGTGATGGAAGGAAACGGCAGGCCGAGCGATGAGGCAAGTACGCTTAAGAATACGATCAACGCTCCGTACCGAGAAAGCAGCTCATGGGAAAACATTTTGCCATCCTGAAAATTGATTTCGTCGTGGCCGTATCGAGCTGACTCGAATACGTTGAGAAATGCATGCCGTAACGACGGTGATCAGAGTGTTGGACCTCTCGTCTTGGTCAATTGCCGAGGCAAGAAGCAAAATCCATTTACGTTATCGGACTATCCGTTAGTCGGCGGAAGCGACCGAAAGCAGATGCGCTTCAGAGGTCCGCAAAAAACTCCGTAACACGTCATCGTGTAACGACGACGGCTTTCTAAAGTCAAGGTCGGAAACAACGCCAAGTCTGGATGTTCCATTGTTCACCTCGGATTCTTCGGACGTGCACCTTGCTGTTTGCGTCGTCCTTCGATCAAGTTCGTGTAACTCAAGCGCAGTTTCATCAGCAACGCTGCTAGCGACAGTGGCGACCGTTTTCATATCTTTGTTCTGGTTCGATGGCTGAGTTAAACGCTCGAGCGGGAAAGACCTGTGTGAGGTCTGTCAGTACGCTTTCCCGATTGATTCGGAAATCGTTTGCGTTGATAGCGCACGAAGCGAATCTGAACGCCATCGTATGCGCGTCTTGTTCCGTATAGAAGACTGCACACGGCGGTTTCCGTGTTGCCGGAAGAACAACAATCAGCGGGCGATCACATGCGCCTTCTGGCATGGAATGTGATAGAGCAGGCCGCGTTAGAACGAGCAGAGACGTTGACCCGCCTGCCCGACAGCTGCGCTGAGCGTGAGGTCGAGTACCAGGCTCTTCTTGAGCATTTCAACGACGAGGAAATCGTGGAATTGACGTGAACCGTGGCAGTGATCAATGGAAACGCATGGCGATCCGTATGCATCAGCCGGTTGACACGAACCCAATCGACTGACGGCATGCGCTACACGCTCGGGGTAACAAGGCTGGTTGCAAAGATGCAGTCTGTCACCACTGCGCTCCGCACGCTCTCGCCACAGGAACGTGCATCTCGCGTCAGTCAACAACGGTCACGATATTGACGGTCCCTTGTCTGGCCATTTTTGCATACGGGCACAAGCGCTCGGCACTTCGAACCAGCTCTTCCGCCACGAATCGCTCAACACCCGGCATCCGGACCCGGACATCGATGACCAATGCATAGCCTCCATCCATGGGATCACGGCCAAACGAAACCTGCACCTCCACAACAGTATCGTTGATCTCCATCGCGGCGCGTGTCCCGAGCAGGTTGAGCGCCCCGTGAAAGCACGCGGCAAAGCCTGCGGCGAACAACTGCTCGGGATTGGTCCCGGTACCGGGTCCTCCGAACTCCTCGGGCAGCCGCAGATCCACAACAAGGTTCCCGTCATCTGAACGGGCCACTCCAGATGCACGGCCGTGTCCCGTCTCGCCGCCGGAAACGGTGACAGTTGTTGTGTACAGAGGATCAAAATCCCGGCCGCGATACCTGTCGAGGAGGGAAAGCGGGGGGGCATGCAGCTTCTCGTTGTCCATGATGTGTTCCCGAGATCCGTGACAAGCGTTCCGACTCTCCGTCATCCATTCGTCGAAGCCTGTGTTACCAGGTCTGGAAGAAGTTCAGGACAGCATCATCCCCGAATGACGGCGAGTTGGTGTCATCTACTACGACCTGTGCGCCAGCAAGCGCCTTGACCGGGCCTTCGCCAGTCAGCGCGCTCATACGAGTTTGTGGCGACGCGGCAGCTACGCCGTGACCCTGCGCAGTAAGCCGCGCGACGACCTTACTGCCGATCAGGCCGGTACCGCCCATAACGAGATGCTCACCGTGCATCTTGATTCCTGGTGAGACTGCGGGACACCCCTGCGTCAATAGTAGGTGAGCGCGGATGGTGAAGGTAGAGCCGTCCAGGGACTCATGGTGTTTCCAGTTTGTCACCAATCCAGATACGCAGATGAAATTGGAGCACCTCGTCATGGGCTCGAAGTGAGGCTGATACCGCGCTAGCGCGCATGGGTATCGACAAGAGCCGCTGACTTCGGGGGCGGTGCCCCGGCGGCGCCAATTGGTGTCGACGCGGCAACGGTGAGTGTTCCGATGTGTATCTACCAAGGCAGGGATTCGGCACCTACCATTCCGACATCGCAACGCGGTTGACTCGACTGAGTTGACGGGTGGTTGAGGTCGTTAGTGGAGAACATCATGTTTCGTCTCAGACCTCTGTTGGTGCTAGTTGGCTGGATCACGCTATCTGCGGTCAATGTCGGGCTTGCAATCGCCATTTCGTTCAGCGGCATTCTCTGAAGCCTGATATCCACTACCCAAATCGCGATCTTCGGTCGTCCGCGAAGCATGACGAGGGAAAGGTGCGGTTCGCCATGGAAACTCCATTTATTGATTGCCTGGCAACTTCGCCGGCGTTGATCCGCACAGAACGCGCTATCGAAGTTGGTGCCCATCTTATTAGTGAGCGGGAAGGCTATACACACCACGGAATCTATGCGGGGAATGGGCAGGTTATTCACTACGGGGGCTTTTACCATTCCGCGAAACGGTGTCCCATTGAATATATTCCGTTGCGCGGCTTTGCGGCAGGAAAAGGTATAAAAGTTCGGTCTGAACCAGACGCCATTTATACCGGAATAGATGCCGTGGAGAGGGCCAGGTCCCGCCTCGGCGAAGATGAATATCAATTGCTGACCAACAACTGCGAACACTTTTGCACATGGTGTGTGCTGGGTGTCGGGCGCAGTGAGCAGGTACGTCGATGCTTAAGGAATCCATCGGCAGGTATCAAGACGTTGTTTGCCCTTGTGAGGGACACCTTCCGTGATCTCGCGAGGCCGGCTCGTCTGGACAGTCACGGTTCAGGTCGCGTCTCGTGTGGCCGGGGGCGCACCGGATGTGCACCACGATTTTCTACGAAGCATTTTTTTACTCAACGATCTGACAGGCCAAAAATGAACAGGCAGTCAAACATCAGACAGCGCGCATCACGCGCACTGATACTGGGTGTATCGGTGATGTTCGCGGCGGTGCTATCGGCCTGTGTGAACTACGCCGGCATCCACAGCGACGCTAAAACGGCCGAGCCGCAGCAGTATGCGACGCAGCATAGCCTTCCCGCCGAACAAGGCTATTGGCCTGCCGCCAACTGGGCCGACCAGTTCGGCGATGCGCAACTGAAGGCGCTGATCGACGAATCATTGAAGAGCAGTCTGACGCTCGACCTGGCGCGAGCCCGCGTTGCAGCTGCATCCGCATACAGCGAAACGGCGAAGGCGAGCACGATGCCGCGCGTCGACGCGAGCTATTCGCTCACGCGTCAACAGTTCTCGAGTACAACCTTTGTGCCGCCTCCGTTTGGCGGCTCGTGGCAGACGGAGAACAAGGGCCTGCTGAGCGCATCCTATGATCTCGATCTGTGGGGCAAGAATCGCGAAGCGCTGAAAGCGGCGATCTCGCAGCTTCAGGCGAGCCGGGCCGACGCGGAAGTCGTGAAAGAGACGCTGACGACGTCGATTGCCCGCACGTACAACCAGCTTGCGCGCCTGTATGTGCTGCGCGACATCGCGCAAGAGGAAATCACGCAGCGCGAGCAGATCGACCGCATCACGACGGCCCGTATCGCGACAGGTCTGGATACGGAGGTCGAGCGCAAGACCGCACAGGCCAATCTGGCGACGAGCCGCGCCGCGCTGAAATCGCTCGACGGACAGATTCTCACGACGCGCTATCAGATCGCCGCGCTGCTCGGCGCGGGTCCGGACCGTGGTTTGCAGATCACGCGCCCAACGCTCGGCACAGGCGACGAAGTGCACCTGCCCGACAACCTGCCCGCCGATCTCGTGGGTCGCCGCCCCGATATCGTGGCCGCGCGCTGGCGCGTCGATGCGATGACGCACGACGTGAAGGAAGCGAAGGCCGAGTTCTATCCCGACATCAACCTGAGCGCCGCGATCGGGCTCGACGCATTCGGCTTCGGCCGCTTCCTGACGGCGGCGAGCCGCACGGCATCGATCGGTCCGGCAATCCACCTGCCCATCTTCGACGCAGGCGAGCTGCGCGCGCAACTGAAGGGTCGCTACGCCGACTTCGATTACGCCGTCGCGACCTACAACCAGACGCTCGTGACCGCGCTGAGCGAAGTCGCCACGCAGCTCGCGGACGTGCGTTCGACGGATGCGCAGCTTGTCGATGCGCAGACCGCGCAGGGCGCCGCCCGCAAAGCCGACGAACTCGCGCTCGTGCAGTACAAGGCCGGTCTCACGAATCAACTGACCGTGTTGAACGCCGACGTCAACGCGCTCTCCGCCGATCAGGCCGTCGCGAATTTGCGCATGAACCGTCGCGATCAGCAGATTGCGCTGGCTTCCGCGCTGGGCGGCGGTTTCGTCGATACGTCGAACGCAGATTCCGCGGCAGCGCCACGCGCCGATGCGTCCGCACCCGGTACGCCTGTCATCGCCGCGCGCTAAGCGACTACCCACCGAATCTGCCTGGAGAATTGAAATGAGCGAAATCAACACAACGGAGCGCGAGGAGACCCACGCGGCAGGTGCGAAACGTGACGCAGCAGCTGACATGAAAGCCGGAGTCGCGGACGAACCAAACGCACGCAAGCGCAAGGCGCTGCTCGCGCTGCTCGGCGTGGCTGTCGTCATGTCGGCGGCGGCTTATGGCGCGTACTACATGACATATGCGCGCTATCACGAATCCACTGACGACGCGTACGTCAGCGGCAATCTCGTGCAGCTGACGCCGCAGGTGACAGGCACTGTCCTTGCCGTGAATGCGGACGATACACAGATTGTGAAGGCAGGCGATCCCGTGGTCACGCTCGATAACGCGGATGCGAAAGTCGCGCTCGGCAACGCAGAAGCGACGCTGGGACAGACCGTGCGGCAGGTGAGCAGCCTGTATGTGAACAACGATTTCTATGCCGCGAACGCCGCGCAGAAGCAGTCGGATCTGGCCCGCGCGCAGGACGATCTGCGCCGCCGCCAGGCCGTCGCTGATACGGGCGCCGTGTCGGCCGAAGATATCGCGCACGCCCGCGACACCGTGACGGCCGCACAGGCCGCGCTCGACGCCGCACGTCAACAGGCTGAAGCCAACCGGGCGCTGACCGACCGCACGACGATCGAGCAGCACCCGAACGTGCAGGCCGCCGCGTCGAAAGTGCGCGATGCGTATCTTGCGTATGCGCGCAACACGTTGCCCGCGCCCGTCACCGGCTATGTCGCGAAACGTTCGGTGCAGGTCGGCCAGCGCGTGTCGTCGGGCACGCCGTTGATGGCGATCGTGCCGCTCGACGGCGTGTGGGTCGATGCGAACTACAAGGAAAGCCAGTTGCGCAACATGCGCATCGGTCAACCCGTCACGCTGACGGCTGATGTGTATGGCGGCAAGGTTGAGTATCACGGCCGCGTCGTCGGCTTCTCGGCGGGCACGGGCAGCGCGTTCGCGACCTTGCCCGCGCAGAACGCGACGGGCAACTGGATCAAGATCGTGCAGCGTCTGCCCGCGCGCATCCAGCTCGATCAGAAGGAACTCGAAGCGCATCCGCTGCGTATCGGCCTGTCGATGGAAGTCGATGTGGATACGCGCAACAACACGGGCCCGCAGCTCGGCGCGGCCATGAACACGTCGTATCGCACGGATGTGTTTGCCGAATACGGCGCGCAGGCAGATGCCGAGATCGAGAAGATCATCGCGCAGAACATTGTCCCTTTGCATACGGGGTCCGCGGGCAACGTCGTATCGTCGAAGTTTTCCGCAAAGCGCGACGCAAGCGACAAGAGCGGCACTAAACAGCGCGCAGGTTAAATCGCATCCCGGGGGCGCGCCTCGCAGTCGCGTCCTGGCAGGTCAGTACGCCGGACCTGTCGAAAACTTCAGACTGGAAGCAACATGAATCCCTCGATGCAACTTGCACCGCCTCCGCTGACAGGCGGAAAGCTGGTCCTTGCGACACTCGCCGTCGCGCTCGCGACGTTCATGAACGTGCTCGATTCATCCATTGCCAACGTTGCAATTCCAACCATCTCGGGCAATCTCGGCGTATCCGTCGACGAAGGCACGTGGGTGATCACCCTCTTCTCGGCGGCCAATGCCGTCGCCATTCCGCTGACGGGCTGGCTCACGCAGCGCGTCGGCCAGATCAGGCTGTTCGTGGCCGCGATCCTGCTGTTCGTGTTCTCGTCATGGCTGTGCGGCGTTGCGCCGAACCTGATCGTGCTGCTCGCTTCGCGCGTGTTGCAGGGTGCCGTTGCGGGCCCGCTGATTCCGCTCTCGCAGGCCATTCTGCTCGGCTCGTATCCGAAGGAAAAAAGTTCGACGGCGCTGTCGCTGTGGGCGATGACGGCGACGGTCGGGCCGATTGCGGGTCCCGCGCTGGGCGGCTGGATCACCGATAGCTATAGCTGGTCGTGGATCTTCTATATCAACATTCCAGTGGGCCTGTTTGCCGCCGCCGTGACGTGGCTGATCTACCGCGACCGCGAATCGCCGACGCGCAAGCTCCCCATCGACAAGGTCGGCCTGCTGTCGCTGATCGCATGGGTCGCGTCGCTGCAGATCATGCTCGACAAGGGCAAGGATCTCGACTGGTTCAACTCGCCTGTGATCTGCACGCTCGCCGTCATCGCTGCCATCAGCTTCCTGTTCTTCCTGATCTGGGAGTTCACGGAGAAGAACCCGATCGTCGATCTTCGCCTCTTTGCAGAACGCAATTTCCGCGGCGGCACGATTGCGATCTCGGTCTCGTACGCGGTGTTCTTCTCGAACCTCGTGATCTTACCGCAGTGGATTCAGGGTTATCTCGGCTATCGTTCGGTGGATGCCGGTCTCGTGACGGCGCCGCTCGGCATCTTCGCCGTGCTGCTTGCGCCCGTGATGGCGAAGATCATGCCGAAGTCCGATGCGCGGGTCCTCGCGACGCTGGCCTTCCTCGGCTTTGCAGGCGTGTTCTTCATGCGTTCGCATTACACGACGGGCGTCGACCCTTATACCCTGGTGCTGCCGACGCTGCTGCAAGGCATTCCCATGGCGCTCTTTTTTACGCCGCTTACCGCGATCATCCTGTCCGGGCTGTCACCCGACAAGATTCCGGCGGCCGCCGGCCTGTCCAACTTTGTGCGCGTGTTCGCGGGCGGCGTCGGCACATCGTTGATCTCCACGGGCTGGAACGATCGCACGATCCTGCACCATGCGCGACTCGCCGAACAGTCGAGTGTGAACAACCCCGACTATATGAGCGCCGTCGCGAACCTGCATGCGACGCTCGGCGGCGGCACGGATCAGGCCGCGGCGTTCTTCGGGCACTCGCTGAATGCGCAGGCCGCGATGCTCGGACTGAATGATATCTTCTGGCTCTCGTCGATGATCTTCATTGTGATCATTCCGCTGGTCTGGCTGACCAGGCCCGGCAAGGGCGGCCATGGTGCGGCGGCGGGTGCGCATTGAGGCCTTCGCAGCTTGCCGCTGGCATCCGCGATAGCGCCGGTAGACGCTTACGCCATCCATAGATTGCCCGGAGCAAACAGCCGACAGTCACAATGTCCGTGTGTCCCGAGTGTCAAGCGGGACATCCGGCCGCATGCCTTTTAGGCCCAAGCCTGACAGCGCCTTTGGCTTGCCTGGCTAACCGTGCTGCTCAACCGGACACCCCATCCGCCCTGGCGCTCGCAGAAAACGGCACTTCCTCGCAGGCGTACCGCCGTTCACGGAACGAGTTACATTGTTCCGGTGGCTTCACACCGAGTCGTCACCCACCCAGGACGCACCGGGCAGCTTCCGATTGACGGAACAATCGGTTTCATCGGTTTCTCTTCCGGGCGAACCCAGATGAACAATCCTCTACGCGACTTCACGTCGCGCTAACACAGTCGTACTAGAATACCTACGGTGATCGCTGGCGGTGACGTGCAACTGTCAGACGAGAAACACAACGTGAGTGTATCCGGCGGTCGACTCTGGACGACCGGCCCAGAACCACCGACGGGCACGTCAGCGGTCGGTGGCGCGTACCTGGCATGGATGGACGCCGTCACGAAGGACGGATTCGCCGGAACGGGTCCATTGCTGCTCGCGGCGTCATGGACGACATTGTCAGACCCGCCGCTGCGTGCACGGCCGGTCGGGCGGAAGGAGGCGAGATGAGTTTGGGGCCGCATTCGACTTCGGTCCAGGGCCCACACGACCGCAAGGAGCCAGTGGTCTATGTGGTAGACGACGACGAGGGGATGCGATTCGCCCTCGCCGGTCTGCTGCGCTCGGTCGGGCTACGCGTGGAGACATTCGAATCGTCGCAGGACTTTCTTGCTTTCCCGAAGTGCGATGCGCCCAGTTGCCTGGTTCTCGATGTCAGGCTGCGCGGCGAAAGCGGTCTTGCCTTTCAGGAACAGATTGCGAAGAGCGGTGTGCACATGCCGATCGTATTCATGACAGGGCATGGCGATATCGCGATGACAGTCAAGGCCATGAAAGCTGGGGCAGTCGACTTCTTCGCGAAGCCGTTTCGCGACCAGGACATGCTGGACGCAGTCACTAATGCGTTGGCGCGCGACGGTGAGCGTCTTGCGGCCGAACAATCGATCGCGGCGCTTCGTGCCGCCTACGACTCGCTGACACCGCGCGAACGAGAAGTCATGGGGTTCGTCGTGGCCGGACTGATGAACAAGCAAATTGCCTCCGAAATGAATCTCAGTGAGATTACCGTGAAGATTCACCGAGGCCAGGTAATGAAAAAGATGGCGGCGCGATCCGTCGCGGATCTCGTCAGAAAATCAGAATCACTGGGCGTTAATCCACGGCCCCAGAAGTCGTCTTGAAATCGGCGAGATCGGGAGCGCCGTTCCGGCCTGTCGTCGATCCGCTACGGCAGGTCCAGCGCGACGCTGAGCCAATGTGTGATGGCGTCGACATCAACCGGCTTGTCGAGTACAGCCAGCGCGCCGTTCGCCAGCGCCTTCGCCTTCAGGTCGGCCCCCGGGAACGCCGTGATGAATATGGTCGGCGGCGCATATCCGAGTGCCAGTACGCGGTCGTGCATCGCGATCCCCGACATGCCGGGCATCATGATGTCGGAGATCAGGCACGACGTCTCGGCGATGTGGCCGGATTGCAAGAATTCCTCCGCGGATGCGAACAGGCGTGTATGCCTGCCGAACGAGCGTACAAGAGTCTCCGTCGCGAGGCGGACGGCCTCGTCGTCATCGACAATCGCGACTATCTGAGCAGAACACAAAACCAGCCTCGACTTTTAGGAAAGGGAGGGCGCATAGCCAGAACACCGCCGCGCGCAGCAAGAACGCCACCGCGTGCGTCTACGATACCCATCGTAATTCTCATACCGGTGACCGAGAATCATACAAACGTATTAGTGCGCCGCAAGCACATCGCTCAATCCTGCTCGAAGGCCGTCGAGGCCAGGTACGGCTTTCAGGTCCGCTGAAACGGCAAACTCATACTTTAATATGAGTCCTGGCGTTCCTTGCATCGCGGCCGTATGAGTAGAGTGCTACACATCCTGATCGGCACATGCAGACCGCCGGCGCTTGTGCCACAGCGGTTGTTTCCGGTTGTTTCCTCGACGATGCGCAGGATCCTCACCACAGGGCGGCCGATGCGTCGTGTGCAGTTGCAAGGGCAGCAGGGACGCAATATGAGCAGACTTTCTTCGTCTGTTGTCTCTCGCGTCGACCCTCGCCGCGTCGGTACTCCCTACCGTGGCATACGTTGCTCGCTGTGTGCTTGAGACGAAACGAGCATGCTTATGAGACTGTTGAGCGTCAACACGAGATATGTTCCTCACTACACTCTAGACACCGTACGCACGAAACCGACGCTTCGCGACTGAAGCGCGCAGACACCTTGCGGCGCGTGCCCCGGTCCCGCGGGTTATACCCTGGTATGAGCGTTCGAAGCCTATGTAGGGGCAGCACCACCCGTCCGTAGAATGGTTTTGTGGCGCCCGCGCGCCTATCTTTGTCTCATGGCCGGTGCGATCGCGCTGTGCGCTCCCAGCACGCCGTGTGGTGTGACGGCCAGTTTTGAGGAGACAAGCCATGTTCAACAGACTGCACAACTGGATCCTGGTCGGCGGAAATGCGTACGACGAGTACACGTTTGTACCGTGGCTTAACAGAAACGTGTATCGGCGAACAGTGGACCTGCGCCGCATTTGCCTGCAATAGCTGGCGCAACGCAAATCTGAATGAGCGCCGTGAACGTTCTTCATTTGCGTGCGTTGTCCGGGCTCGACGTCCTGCTGCACGCGCTACCGTTTGCATTCCTGCTGGGGCTGCGTCAATGACCGCCACATCATAGGTGCAACAACACGACAGTCGTTGTCGATTCCAGAACGCATGCTGGCGCCCCCGACGGCACTGCCATGCATGTGTCAATAGTAGGAGCCATCAATGGATCAATCGGATACATCGCAGCGCGGCTTTCACGTTGGTCTGCCAGATAGCGCTGACGCTTTGTCTACCTGTTTCGCGACGAGCTACGCGGGGATCATCGCGTTCATGGCGGTCGCTACAGAGGGAAGCTTCGTCAAAGCCGGCGAGCGATTGGGGATCGGACGCTCGGCTGTGTGTCGAAATGTTCAGAAGCTTGAAATGCAGCTAAGCACTCGCCTGTTTCTCCGAACGACGAGGACAACAAACCTGACGCAAGAGGGCGAGAGGTTCTTTGAGAACTGCAACCAGGGCGTGGCCCATATCGTCGAGGCAATGAACGATATGCTGGATCTCCGCCATGGTCCGCCTCGCGGCTTGCTTCGCATCAGTTCGACAGTTGGATTTGGACGCAAGGTGGTTGCTCCGCTGCTTTTCAGGTTCTCCGAGGTCTACCCCGATATCGCGGTCGATCTGCTACTGGATGACAGGCCAGCAGATTTCCCCGCAGAACAGATCGATGTCGCGTTTCGCGATGGATGCATCGAGGACTCCTGCATCATTGCGAAACGGTTGATTCCAATGCAGATGGTAGTCTGCGCATCCCGTGCCTATGCCGAAAAGCGGGGACTGCCATCCACCCTTGAAGATCTGGGTGAGCACGACTGTATCAACTTGAGATTCTCCAGCGGGCGCGCCCTTGAGTGGGAGTTCAAGGTAGACGGCCATATGCGAAAGTATCTGCCGACCGCCAGACTGACCTTCAATGACACAGACCTGGTACTGAAGGCGGTCCTGGAAGGTCGCGGAATCGCCCAGATGCCCGGATATCAAATATGCGATTACATCGCGCGCAATGAGCTCGTCATGGCTTTAAGGCCGTACGTGCCGGACGACCGGGGTCACTACATCTGCTATCTCTGCCGACAGCATTTGCCGTCACGCATTCGTGTGTTTGTCGACTTCATGACCGAGCAGATCCGCGCACTCAATCTGAATTACCTGACCGGCTTTAACGCGGATGACACCGAGACTTCGACAGAGAAGATGGCGGCATGAATAATGAGATGGTCACCCCCGCCCTGCGCGCGGGTAGTGCGGTAGGGTGTTCTCTTTTCCTGGGAGGCCATCATGCAAGATGTAACGCTGGTTGGA
>NZ_JBNDML010000038.1:0-31848 GCF_050436565.1 Paraburkholderia sp. GAS42
TATCTCCAAAACGACGCCGGATAGATTTAGGCAAGCCAACCGCAAAGTCAAAAGTCAGCGTTGCAAAAACGGGGGTGACCATAGATTCCTGTTTGTTCATGGACAGCCCTGTTCTGTGAGTGAAACCCGCACCCTACCGCATCGCACGGCTCACAGGCAAACGCGAGGCAAACCTGACGCTGGCCGACGTCAGCACATCGCCGGCGCCGTGCCCTGCACTGCCGAATGCGAAAACGCGCTGCGCAAGAATCGCCACATCTGATAACTGGAGTTGAATAGGGGTAGGAAACGGCGTTCGCCGTCCCCTCTGTGCGGATTCGGCAAGCGCAGAACGGCGCGCACCTTGGCGGCGCCAGCGAACCGCGCCAAAGCCGCCATACGAGTCGCAGGGATGCGCGCGGCGGCCGGCAGCTTGATGCCCAGTTCGCGTACCGAGCGCAGCCGCAGCAGGGCCTGGACCAGCGATGGACCACTGACCGTCACCGGCCCCATTCGCAGGCTATCCAGTTGCGAGCTGCGCCTGCCGAGTGGCACGGCCAGCAGGCTCTCCAGCCTTGCTTGCTGTTCACTGCCGATACCGTGGGCGAGCGAGCGCCACAGCCTTTCCTCCACCCGGCTGCGCAGGCGCGCGATGTAGCGTTCAAGAGTGCTACAACCGGGCAGCAGCACCTTATGCGTCACCAGCCATGCAGTGGCCCGCTCGAACAATCCGCTTGGCCGGTCAGTGCCGGTCCAGCACAACGCGTATAGCCAACGGGTAAGGCTAAAGCCAGCCCGGGGCTCGGTAATCTCGACGTAGCCGTAAGCGGCGCGAATTTCGATCGCGTGTTCCCAGCGCTGCTCGCCGGTGCTGTAGTCGCGTGTGCCGTCAATCGCCTCGATTCGCAATTGCCTGACCAGGGTATGCAGTACCGGCGCGGGCACCGCGAAGTCAAGGAAAGTGCCGAGATAGCGCACGGTGCCGAGCTGCGCGGCGAAACCGAGCCAGTTGTGCTCGCCACGCTTCTTCGCGATCAATGCATGGTCAGTGTCGTCCAGGTGAAAGTAACGAGTCAGGTCGTGTGGCGACGGCACTCCGGTGTCCCAATCAGACTTTTCGGATAGAGAAGGGAAACGGTGACGAGATCCCCTTGTTCCAGGCTGGCCAGGGACTCGCACGTTGGACCTAGTCCCCAACTTTCAGAAGAACTTTTCCGCCGCTCGCCTGATGGGCGATTGCCGCGCCGATATCCTCAAGACGATATGTCGCGGCGACTGGAATTGCGACTTCGCCCGAGGCCAGCATCGTTGCCGCCTGCGTGATGGCGCCGAGAATTTGTCCGGCAAAGTCCGGATTACCTAGTGAAAAGCCACGAACGGTCAGGTCATTGAAGATGACCTCGAACGGACTAACAGCCATGGCCGCAAAGCTAGGGGCGGCGTACGACACGAGGGTGCCGCGAGGCCCCAGCAACTTGGCCAGGCGGCCAGTGGCCTCGCCGCTGACGGCATCCAGCGCAAGCCGCATGCGCTTTGCGCCCAGCGCTTCGGCCATCTTCTCGGGCGCGTTCTCGTCGTCCAGGAGGACTAGGTCGCATCCCGCTTCCCGCGCGGCACTCATAGCCTCGGCGCGGCGCACCAAGCCGAGAGTCTTGACACCTTTTCGCTTGGCGAAACTGACTATCCAGCGCGCTATGGCCGAATTGGCCGCGTTGATGACAATCCAGTCATCCGGCTGCAACTGCACGTACGTCTCGAGCAGCAGATGCGCGGTGGGCGGGTTGATGCCAAGCATTGCCAACTGCCGAGGATCGGCATCGGCAGGAAGCACGGCCATGCCGTCCGCGTTGACGACCATCCGCTCGCGCCAGGTAAAGCTGCCCAGCGGGAGAGTCACGCGGTCGCCGACCCTGACGCTGTAGACTCCTGTACCGACCTCCAGCACCCGCCCTGCACCCTCGTTGCCGATAACGGACGGCAACTCGGGATGCAGCGCGTACAGGCCTCGCGCGACGAGAATGTCGCTGAAGTTGATCGGGGCATACTCGACTCCGACCAACACCTGTCCCGCGCCCGGACCAGCGGGTTCGGGCAACTCGCGGAATTCAAGTCCAATTGCAGGGTCGCCATAAGCGGTGAGTACGACGGCTTTCATGATGAATCTCCTCTTCGATGGACGCCTAAGATCGAGGTCCGGGGTACCCACGATTCCCGACGCCCCCACCATTTACATATGCATATGCACGCCAGACTTCGCCCTGTTTGAGCTATAATCTGCCGGTCGATCGTAATACAGATTAAGTATTACGATCGTACGACACAATGTCAAGCTATTTCGTGAGGAACCGTTGGGATATTCACAGGCAGACAAGGCACGCAGCAGGGAGCGAATTCTCGATGCCGCGGCACGGCAAATCAGCGAGCACGGCCTGGACAGCGTCAGTGTCGCGGACGCCATGCAAAGCGCAGGACTGACCAAGGGCGCCTTTTACGCGCACTTCGGGTCGCGCGAAGCCATGATTGCGGAAGCCGCCGACCGGGTAATGCAGCACGGCCAGGCGCGCATAGACCAATTCTTCCGGGCAAAGAAGAAGCCGACCGTTGCGCAGATTGCGGCTGTCTGGCTCGCCCCCGAGCACATCGAGAATCCAGGTGACGGATGCGGGATGTGCGCGTTGGCAGGCGAAGCCCGGTACGCCGGGCCTGAAGTACGCCAGGTTATCGCCGGTCAGTTCGAGAAAAACGTGGAGCAGATTGCTCAGGCGCTTGGTGGAGGCACGGCTGCCACCGCAAGAGCCACCGCCATCCTGACGGCATTAGTGGGCGCTGTAAGCATGGCCCGCGCGGTGGGCAACCCGGAGCTCGCGCAAGCGATCGTGGAAAACACTCGCGCGATGGTGACTCATCCGGCCTTCCTGACGTCCAGTAGTGAATAGCGGGACATATGCCCTGTGGCGCCGAACATGCGGCGGGCGGAGCGAATCAATCGACGATCAGATCTGCGCTCTGCCGCCATCCACGAAGAGTTCGATGCCCGTGACGAAACTGGAGTCATCCGAAGCCAGAAACAGGGCAGCTTTGGCAACTTCGTCGGCTTCCCCCATCCGTCCCATCGGGATGGTAGATAAGATCCTCGCAATAGCGTCCTGAGGCTGCTGATCGATGATCGGGGTATCAATGGGGCCCGGGCTAAGGACGTTTGAACGGATGCGACGGTCCTTCAGCTCCACGGTCCATCCTCGCACGAAATTGCGGATAGCCGCCTTGGTCGCGCCGTATACCCCGAAGGCGGGCGTCCCTTTGGCGCTCGCGACGGAGCCCGTGAGAATGATGGATCCGCCGTCATTCAAGAGCGGCAGAGCCTTTTGGACGGTGAAGAGCAATCCCTTCACGTTGGTACTAAACAGTTTGTCGAAATGAGCTTCGGTGATACTGCCCAAGGCGGCGAACTCAGCGATGCCGGCGTTGGCGAAGACAATGTCGATTCTTCGTCCTGTCGCGTTGACGCTTTCATAGAGACGATCAAGATCAGCCAATTTGGCGACGTCTCCCTGGATGCCGGTCACATTGTCCCCGATGGCCCTCACGGCTTCGTCAAGCTCCTTCTGGCGACGGCCGGTAATAAAAACGTATGCGCCCTCGGCGACGAAGAGCTTCGCGGCGGCGAAGCCTATCCCCGACGAACCGCCGGTGATGACGGCCACCTTTCCCTGCAACTTACCCATAGCGATTCCTCCGTTGATTGCTAATTCCGATTGGCAACGCCTCTGGGCTGGCGGTCAGTTGCCAAAAAAATAACCGAGCGCCCATGCTCAGCTGCATTCGAGGGTGGTTTGCGCGTGCCGACCAACGCCGGCCAGTCAGTCGATCATCTCCTTGTCCCTCCGGCAGCTAGACCTCGAACCAGAACGCCGCCCCATCGCGCCTCACGCGTCCAGCTGTCGGCGCGGCATAGTGGGTGCCGATAACCAGAATCGGCTGGTCGGCCCACTCGGCGAACAACTTTGCGCGGGTGGCCGTCGCGGCCTGGATGTCGCTGTCGAGACTCGTGGCCCACTCGGGGTGCGCCATCTGGCAGGGATGGTGGGCAATGTCGCCGGTGATCACCGCGCGCTGCCCTTCCGATTCGATCATCACGCTGACATGGCCCGGCGTGTGCCCGGGGCTTGGCGTCAGGCGCACCTCAGGCGAGATGCGGTGATCCATCTCCACCAGGTCGACCAGGCCGGCGTCGAAGATCGGCCGCACGCTGTCGCCCATGATCGCCTGCTGCTCCTCGTCGCCCTCGTTGCTCCAATGCTCGAATTCACGCTTGCCGATCAGGTAGCGGGCCTTCGGGAAGGTCGGAACCCACGTGCCGTCCACCAACATGGTGTTCCAGCCCACGTGGTCCACGTGCAGGTGGGTGCAGACCACGACGTCGACATCGTCGCGGCTCCAGCCCGTATCCGCCAGGTGTTGCAGGAACTGCGTCGCCAGCGGGATTCCGCCCACCAGACGGCGCGGCTTGTCGTTGCCGATGCAGGTGTCGACCATCAGCCTCAGCCCCGGCGCCTCCACTAGCAGGGCCTGGACGGAGACGTTGAGCGAACCATCCTCGTTGGTGAAGTGCGGATAGAGCCAGGGGCTGCCCTTCAGCGCCTCCGGCGTCGCGTCGCGCAGGAAGAAGCTCTCCGGATCGTAGGGGAGGCACATCAACAGCTCGACCACGCAGGTGATCTTCACCGCGCCCACTTGCCAATTCAACATAACGACCTCCTCATGGTTGCATCGCGTCGAGGAAACCTCGTCCGCTCATCGCCTGACCCGCTTCGACCGAAGCGCGGGGATCGCACCAATGGAAAAGGCGCGCGCGGGGGCTGTGAATATCCGCTTGTCCTGTCGGTCACGTCGTTAAAATGACTTTGCCAAACGGCCGATCCTCTATCAGGTGACGCAGGGCTTCGCCTGCTTCGGCGAGGGGATAGACCCGCTCGACGATCGGCTTGACGGATCCGCTGGCGATCAGCGAGAGGATGTCCTGCCACGCGGTAGCAACCACAGCCGGTGACTGGGCAAACAGAGAGAAGCCTTCCATACGCGCGCGCTTCCAGATGAGGTCGGTCACATCGATCGTGGTTCTGCGTCCAGCGGAGTAGCCCAACGCGATCAGGACACCGCCGGGACCCAGGCTTGTTAGCGCCTCACTGGTCACGCTCCCGCCAATGCTCTCAATGACGATATCGACGCCCTTGCCGTCCGTTATCCGGCGAACGCCGTCGGCGAGACCTTCCGCGCTAAGGTCGACCACGTGCTCGAAGCCAAGCTCGCGAGCCCTGGCGGCTTTCGCCGCACTGCCGGCCGTCGAAAGCACCTTGCCGGCGCCCTTCGCCCGCGCGAGTTGACAGGTCGCGTTGCCGACCGATCCGCCGATCCCTGGAGCCAGCACCGTCACGCCCGGCTTGAATCCGGCCAGCGTCAGCGTGATCTGTGCCGTCAGCCAGGCCACTGGAAGGCTGGCCGCGACTACGTCGTCGATCGCGTCGGGCACGAGCGCCAGATCATCGGGCCTCACCAGCAGCCATTCTTGCCACGCGCCATTCTCACGAACCCCGTAGGGTCCTGTGAACATCACGCGGCTGCCCACCGCGAGACCTGAATCGCCAGCATCCTCGATGACACCGGCGCCCTCGTTACCGAGCACCAGCGGCGCCTTGGCCCGAGGGTGTCCACCTGACAGGATCGTGTGATCGAGCGGCGTGACGCCGGCGGCCGTGACACGGACCAGCGCCCTGCCCTCTGCCGGTTTCGGCTTGGGCAAATGGGTCTGCAGCAGCCCGCCATAGCCCGAAAAAGTTTTCGCCTCGATCGATCGCATGGCCGCTCTCCAGAAAGTTACGGACCTGTTTGTAACTTGAAGGTTACGAACAAGTCTGTTACTTTGTCAACCAGAAAATCGGAATGAGAGGAGCTTGCGGATATGAAGGCAGGAGCCCGACCCCGGCGGGGTGCCCCGCCAAAGGGCGAAGTGAGTGCGCGCGAGCGCATCCTCGCGACGGCAAGTGAGTTGTTCTACCGTGAGGGCATCCGCGCCATCGGTGTTGACACGGTCGTCGAGCAATCTGGCGTGTCGAAGACCAGCCTCTATCGCCTGTTTGACTCCAAGGACGATTTGATCGCCGCCTTCGCCACCGAAAAAGATCGGTCGTTCTGGACGTGGTGGGATCGCACTGAAAAGCTGCACGCTGATGACCCGCGCGCCCTGCTGGACGCGCTGCTATCCGGGATCGCGAAGCGGATCGGGCACCCGGCCTTTCGCGGCTGTCCGTTCCTGAACCTGGTGACGGAGTTTCCTGATGCCAACCATCCAGGCCGGGTCATTGCCCGGGCCAACAAGGAGGAATTGCGGGCAAGGCTCGCAACCATCGTTGCCAAGCTGGGCGTCAGTGCTCCCGACCGTACCGCGTCTCAGATCGCGCTGCTCATCAACGGCGCGTACGTTACCGGCCTGATAGCGGAGCCGGCCGATCTGGGGGCCGACCTCCTCGACGCCGCCATGAAGTTGTTGGCTTAGCGGTTCGGCGAAGCGCCTCGGAGACAAGGTGACGCGGTCATTTTCTGGAATCGGTTCTTGCCTCGAGTGCGCGGACGACAGCCGCTATGTCGGACTGGCCGTGCCCCAACGCCAGCGTCTCACCGAATAGCGCATGGCAGACATCCAATAGCGGCGACGCGACCCCGGCTTCTCTGGCCGCTTCCGCAATCAATCGATTGACTTCCAGCACATTGATGATCGACCCCTCGACATCGAAGTCACGCATCACCAGCTTGAGAATTTTCACGCGGGAGATGTCGCTCGCCATCTGACCGGCGTCGACGATGGCGCGGAACTGCTGCATGTCCAGACCATGCCGTTCGGCAAAATGAGCCGCTTCCGCAAGGCCGGCGACCGTGGTCATCAGAAACAGGTTCACCGCGAGCTTCATGAGAAGCCCGCTCGGAACCGGGCCGCACACCATCGTCTGATGGCACATTGGCTCGAGCAGAGGGCGGACGCTTTCGACGGCCGCTTCTTCGCCCGCCAGCATCGCTACGAGCTGGCCCGCCTCGGCGGGCTTGCGCGAGCCCGAAACAGGGGCTTCCACGTAGCTGCCACCGGCGTTGCGAATATCGGCTTCGAGTCCGCGCGAGTAGTCGGGCGAGGTCGTCCCCATGTGGACGATCGTGTGGCGCGCAACGTTCGCGCTGAACTGCGGCGTGCCGCGGCCGAGGACGGCGTCGATTGCGTCGCCGTCGGCCAGCATCAGGAATACCACGCGGGTCCGTTCAAATATCTCGTCAGGATTCGTCGCGACGGTTGCGCCCGCCACTCGCAAAGACTCGCATCTGTCAGCGGAGCGATTCCAGACAATGAGTTGTGTGCCTGCGCGGGCCAGATTGAGCGCCATGGGCTGTCCCATGACACCTAAGCCGATGAAACCGATGCCCATAATCACCTCTATCCCAAGGCGGTTGTCGCCTGTGGCGAATGTTGTTTCCGGCGCGGCACGACCATGTTCACGACATACACCAGCACGGCCTCGTCGTCCTGGTTCAGGGTGGTCGTCCGGAGCTTGATCAGGCCCTGCTCCGGACGCGACTTTGACGGTCGCACCTCGATCACCTCGCACTCGACGCGCAACTCGTCACCGGGGCGCACGGGCCGGGGCCAGCGGCACTCATCGAGGCCCGCGCCGACGAAGCCGCCAGCCGGCTTGAGTTCGGTCTCAATCAGCAACCGCATCGTCACAGCAGCGGTGTGCCAGCCGCTGGCGGCCAGTCCACCGAAAATCGAGCGGCGCGCCTCCGCCTCATCGAGGTGGAAAGGCTGCGGATCGAACTCGGCAGCGAACGCGATGGCCCGTTCGCCATCGATGCGCAGCCGCCCTGAACCGAACGTCTGCCCCACTGCAAAATCCTCTAGATAGCGCGCGTTCAACTGATTCATGGATCGACTCCACAAAGTGACTAACCTGTAAGTTTCGTGAATATTACGAACAGGTCTGTTACTTTGTCAAGCGAGAAATCGGAACGGGAGGAGCATGCAGTTATGGAGGCAGGATCACGACGATCTCTTCGCGACGCCTGCGATCAGCTCATCCACTCTCGAGAGGAACAGCTTCAGAATCGGAGAGGTATTTGCCTTCCTGTAGCCGATAACCAGGTCGATTGTCGGCGCCTCGCCTTCGAGCGGACGGCTGACGACCGACCAAGGCATCAGGTTTTCGACATAGGCCGGGATCAGCGTCACGCCTCGCGTCGACGCAACAAGTGACATGACCACCGCGGGGTTGTCTACACTCTGCGCTGACGTGATCTGAACTCCTGAGCGATCCAGGTAGTCGTCGATCACCGTGCGCAGCACCCTGGCCTTGCTAGCCATAGCGATGAAAGGCTCACCAACGAGTTCTTGTGGAAGGATTGCAGCGCGGGACGTCAGCGGATGGTCACTCGGCATGAGCACCACGAGCGGTTCCCGTCCCACGACCTGGTAGGCGAGATTGAAGTCGGGTTCGGCACGCAGGAACGCCAAATCCAGATTGCCGCGCGCGAGTCCTTCGGCAAGATCCGGCGAATAGCCGCTGGACACGATGACGTCGATGTTCGGCAACTCGCCGCGCAGAATGCGCATGGCCTCAGGCAGCCAGGTCATTTCCTGCCCAGTGAGGAAGCCAAGAGAGAAGCGCTGCTTCGCAGGTTGCGCTGCCCTTCGGGCGGATTCGACTGCAGCTTCCACCTGGGTCAGCGCCAGTCGGGCGTGATCGAAGAATGCCTTGCCTGCTGGGGTCAGCTCCACGCCGCGTGCGCTGCGGCTCAGCAACTCGACCCCGACCTGGTCCTCCAAATCCCGAATCTGCCGACTCAGTGACGGCTGCGAAGTGTGCAGGCGCCGTTCGGCTGCCTCTGTCAGGCTGCCCGTCTCGGCGACAGCGATGAAATACCGAAGATGTCGAAGTTCCATATTCTCCTCGCCCGCATCCCATGCCTCATAGGCATGCCCACCAGCCTACAAAGTCTTTTTGCTTTTCGCAACCGACCATTAGATTAGCGAACAAGGGCGACGCGGCGCCTGTCAGCAACCCACAACGGACTGACACCGGCCGTCGCCCCATACCTCTCATCTATATCGCAGGAGAACGTGAAATGGACACCCCAGTCGTTGTAATTACCGGTGCGCTTACAGGCATCGGCCGTGCCACGGCACTGGCCTTCGCGGACAGCGGGGCGCATCTCGTCATTTCCGGCCGCCGGGAAGCCGAAGGCAAAGCGCTCGAAGCTGAACTTCGCGGACTCGGCGCAGACGTCATCTTTGTCCGTGCCGACGTCCGTGACGACGATGATGTTCACGGCCTCGTCGATCAGGCCGTCGCCCGCTTCGGCCGCATCGATGTTGCCATCAACAATGCCGGCACGGAGGGAGAACCCGGCTCCGTCGTTGACCAGACGGCGGAAAGCTACGCCGCGACCTTTGACACCAACGTGCTCGGCACGCTGCTCAGCATGAAGCACGAACTACGCGTGATGCAGGCACAGAAGCGCGGCAGCATCGTCAATGTGTCGTCGAGCTACGGCCACGAAGGCGCCGCTTACGCGTCGGTCTACGCCGGCAGCAAGCATGCGGTCGAAGGCATGACGAAGTCCGCCGCGCTCGAAGTCGCCGCGTCAGGCGTGCGCGTCAACGCAGTGGCGCCGGGACCGACCGAAACCGGCATGCTCGACCGCTTCACCGGCACAGCGGAGCGCAAGAAGGCGCTGGTCTCGACGGTGCCACTGGGCCGCATCGGCAAGCCTGACGATATCGCCCGCGCGATCCTGTTTCTCGCATCCGATGCGGCGTCGTTCGTGACGGGCCAGATCGTCAGCGTCGACGGTGGCAAGACGGCGGGCTGATGCAGAAACCACAGCGATCAGGAGAACTCTCATGACCCACCTCGCCGGAAAGACCGCGCTCGTCACGGGCGCCTCACGCGGCATCGGCCGCGCCAGTGCGCTCGCACTCGCGAAAGCAGGCGCACAGGTGCTCGTTCACTACAGCAGCGGAGAAAAGGCGGCGGATGCTGTCGTCGCCGAAATCCGTGCGGCCGGCGGACACGCCGAGAAAATCGCCGCGGATCTGCGCGACGCAGACGGCCCGCATACGCTCGCAAAACGCGTACGCGCTGTCGTCGGCCATCGTCTGGACATTCTGGTGGCGAACGCCGGCATTTCAAAGGCGGCAAGCATCGAGGAAACGACTGTCGAAGATTTCGACGATCTGTTCGCCGTGAATGTGCGTGCGCCCTATTTCCTCGTGCAGCAGTTACTGCCGGTAATGTGCAAAGGCAGCAGCGTTGTCCTGCTCTCGTCGCTCGCGGCACATGCCGCGGTCGGCAAGCTCCCCGCATACGCGGCTACCAAGGGTGCAGTCGATACACTCGTCAAGCATTTCGCTTCGGCACTGGGTGAGCGCGAGATTCGCGTGAATGCAGTCGCGCCCGGCGTCGTCGAAACCGACATGTCGAACTTCACCAGGACCGACGCGGGACGCGAGGTCACGCTCGGCATGCAGGCGTTAAAGCGCGTCGCGCAACCTGATGACATCGGCGGTGCGGTTGCGTTTCTCGCATCGGACGCAGCGCGCTGGATTACCGGTGAAACGCTGCGTGTCGACGGCGGATCGAAACTCTAGACCAATCCGATTCACACCCGTTTCCAGTATCTTGGATAAGCCCTATTAATCAGGTATCCATATTTGTTGAAACATCAGAGAGGACGATTCAAATGACAACCGCTACACCGATACTGTACGAATCGATGGGCTCTCCAAATGCTCGCCGCGTGCGCATCTTCATCGCCGAGAAGCAAATCGACATCCCGACGAAGCCTGTCGACCTGGGCACCAAGGAACAGTTTTCCGATGCCTACCGCGCAATCAACCCGCGCAGCCAGGTGCCGGCGTTGGCCCTCGCCGACGGCCCCGTCATCGGCGAAGTGCTCGCCATCTGGCGCTATCTGGAGGAAGCGTATCCGCAGATCCCATTACTGGGCACCACAGCAAGGTCGAAGGCCCTCGTCGCGATGTGGGAACGCCGCGCAGAACTGGACGGCTTCGCGCCAGTCATGGAAGGCGTGCGTAACGCGGTTGCGGGACTGAAAGGCCGTGCGCTGTCAGGTCCGCATGCCTATGACCAGATTCCCGAACTGATCACGCGAAGCAAACAGCGCGTAGCCAACTTCTTCGCCGACTTCAACGAGCGGCTCGAGACCGTCCGGTTCGTCGCCGGCGATGATTTCTCCGCGGCCGACATCACGACGCTCGTGACGGCCGACTTCGCCGCCAACGCGCTGAAGATGCCGATTCCAGTCGAACACACCGCGTTTCAGCGATGGTACGACGAGGTATCTGCCCGGCCGAGCGCCGCCGCATGACGTATTGCTCCGGCGCCGACATGAATTTTGGAGGTAAATGTGTCCAGGCTTTTCTCACCGATCACGATCGGTTCGATCTCTCTTAAGCATCGTCTTGTCATGCCGCCGTTGACCAGGCTGCGCTCCAATCCTGACGACAGCGTTACCGACATGATGGTCGAACATTATGCGCAACGCGCCTCCGACGGAGGTCTCATCATCGTCGAGTCGGCCAACGTCTCAATCCAGGCGCGGGGTTACATCGGTGCTCCAGGGCTCTATCTCGATAGCCATATCGATGGCTACCGTCGGATCGCGAATGCGATCCATGCAAATGGCGGGCGGGTCGTCGCGCAGATCGTGCATTGCGGGCGCACTTCGCATACCGACATAACGGGCGGTCGGCCGCCGGTAGGACCCTCGGTGATTCCCTTTGACACGATGGCGTTCACATCGGACGGATGGAAACCCGTTTCGCCGCACCGTGCCATGGATCTCGAGGATATTCGCCAGACTGTGAAGGACTTCCGCGACGCTGCACAGCGGGCTCTCGACGCCGGCGTCGACGGTGTGGAGATTCACAGCGCCAATGGCTATCTGCTCGACAGCTTCTTGTACGACGGCAGTAACAAGCGAACCGATGCTTATGGTGGGCCCGTAGACAATCGGGCGCGGTTCCTACTGGAAGTCGTAGAGGCGGTGTCTGCGCTGCGCGGCGCCGACCGCATTGGCGTGCGGCTTTCGCCGAGCGGTGAGTGGAACGACATGGTCGACAGCGATCCAATGGCCACGTTCAGCCGGGTAGGCGAACTGCTCAATCAGTTCGGGCTTGCCTATCTGCACCTCATCGAACCTCGCATCAAGGGCGATGACACCAAGGCCGGTCACGAAGACATGGAGCCGGTTGCTGCCGCGCATCTGCGGAAGGTCTTCAATGGGCCGATCATCGCGGCCGGCGGCTTTAACGGTGACAGCGCGGAGGCGATCCTGCAGAAGGGCGATGCCGACCTGGTCGCGATCGGGCGCCCCTTCACCTCGAACCCGGACCTTCCGGATCGACTTCGACTGAAGTTGCCGCTTACGCCCTATGATCGCTCCGCCTTTTGGGGTGGAACCGAGCAAGGCTACACGGACTTTCCTCGATATCGCGAACTCGAAACTGAAAGGCAATAGAGCGTCGAACAGCCGGTTTGCCGGGATGGACTCCTGGCAAGCCTATGATCGAAGGGCCGGCAATGCTCCAGTTACTCTCCGTGGACATATCCGATGCTTTACGAAATCCGCACCTATACGTTCAAGCCGCTGCGTGGCGCCGACTGGCTTGCTTTATACAAGAGCGAAGGCCTTCCGCTTCAGCAGGAATTTCTCGGCGAGATGATTGGTTTCTTCACGACTGAAATCGGCGATATCAGCCAGATCGTGCATATCTGGGCCTACAAGAGCCTCGACGATCGCATCGAGCGTCGCGACCGGATGGCGGTGGACAGCCGCTGGCAGGAATTCGGCCGCAAGGTGAAAGCGCTCGACATTTTCGTGAGCATGGAGTCGCGCATCATGCGTCCAACCGACTTCTCGCCGCTGAAGTAACAACCCGAAACGCACCCGCATACGACTCGATTGCATGCCCTCAACTGCCATGAACGGCGGGAAACCCGCCTCGTGGGGCAGCAGGGAACGGAAGCCCTTTCCCGATCTGCGTTGAGCACAGCGTCTTATTTGAGTTCAGCCAAAAGGAAACCATGTCCAACCTTCAATCCACCGTCGAAGTCTGTCCCGACGAATTTTCCCATCCCGTGATGCCAACGCCGCTCGCCCGCATGCGTGCCGACCATGCGCTCTATCGCAACGACGCGCTAGCAGCGTAAGTGGAGTACACGATGAGCGCCCTCTTTGCGTCTACTGAACTGCGCCAGCTGAAGTTGTCCAACCGCGTGGCGATTTCTCCCATGTGCCAATACGTGGCCGAGAATGGACGTGCCACGCCCTGGCATGTGATCCACTACGGCGGCCTCGCCTCGTCCGGCGCGGGACTGCTGTTCATTGAGGCGACAGCCGTGGAGCCGGATGGCCGCATCACGCACGGCGACCTCGGTTTGTGGGACGACGTCACAGAAGCCGCGCTGAAGCCTGCCATCGACGCCATCCACCAGTACTCGCCGACGGCCGTGATCCTGCAACTGGGCCACGCGGGACGCAAGGCATCAAGCGAGGTGCCGTGGAAAGGCGGCCAGCAGATCTTGCCGGCGGATGGCGGATGGCGCACGCACGCGCCGTCGGCCCTGCCCCAGATCGACGGCGAGAGCCTGCCGTTGGCGCTGGACCGGGCCGGCATGGCGCGCATACGCGATGCCTTCGTGGCATCCGCGCGGCGTGCCGCGCGGCTGGGCGTGGACGGGCTGGAACTACATGGCGCGCACGGCTACCTGCTGCATCAATTCCTCTCTCCGATTGCGAATCAGCGCCGCGACGAGTACGGCGGCTCGCTGGAAAATCGGATGCGATTCCCACTGGAGGTTTATGACGCCGTGCGCGCCGTCTTGCCCGAAGGGATGCCGCTGGGCGTCAAGGTCTCGGCCACCGACTGGATAGATGGCGGCTGGGATCAGGAACAGACCAACGCCTTCGCACGCGCACTCAGGCTGCGTGGCGTGGACTGGATCACAGCGTCTTCCGGGGGCGTTTCGCCGAGGCAGAAAATTATGGTGGCCCCGGGGTACCAGACACCGTTCGCCCAGGCGATCCGCGACGCGGCCAAGGTGACGACCATCGCTGTGGGTTTGATCACAGAAGCCCAGCAGGCCGAGGAGATCATCGCCAGTGGCCAGGCCGACTTCGTCGCAATGGCGCGCGCCTTCCTTTACGACCCGCGCTGGGGCTGGCATGCGGCGGCCCGGTTGGGCGCTAGCGTCACGGCGGCACCGTCGTACTGGCGCGCCCCGCCGCGCGAACATCCGCATCTGTTCCAGGACACGCACTACGGTGCTCGCTGAACTTGAATCGCTAATGCTCACAAGCCAGATGGTCGGTATGCTGCTGCTTTCGCGTGCTGTTGCAGACGTTGGCCCGGCGCTCGCGGATGAAATTCTTGAAGAGGGCCGCCAGCATCTCCTCGACGCCGTGGACACGCAGCCCGGAATTCAACCGCGCGGACACTTGCGCCGACGGTAGCCCAATGTCCTTTTGGGCCCCCGAGAGCTGCCATTGGATTCCCGCCCGGGACCCGCTCCTACTGGCCGTCCTCTGCCTGTCGGCGATCGGCGGCACGCGACCCATCGCGGCCGCCCGTCGTTGGCGCTGTGAGTGTCCGCTACCCAGCGTCTTCCCGCCAACCGCATCAATTTGCAGACCGCAAGGCTGGATGCGGGCCTTCGACAACGCCACCGCAAAACAATCGACCAGCATCCGTACCGCCGGCAGCCGCCGCGAGGTTTGACGCAGCATTCCGATCAAAGAGGGAAGCACAGTTCAATCCAGAGCTTGTTGCCTTGCGGCCGATTCCGCACGGCGAACTCGCGCTGATACTTGAACACAATGCCGGCCGCCTGCGACCACATGTATCGTAGTTGCGGCCCAACTGCGACAGCTTGTCCGCGAAACCCGTCCTCTCCTACGGGCGTGCCGTTGACATCGTCATCGGCGAACTGCTTCAGCAGAAATCCTTGAAGTCCGAGCTGGAGCTTGCTGTTAAGCGAGTAGCCAACAAGATATTCAAGTTCTGCAACAGCGCCAGAGTGATATCGAGTGGCTGAGTTCCGTGAACTGATCTCTACGAGCGTGGTGGTGGAAACTTCAACTGCGGGCGTGGGGAACCATGTCGTACTGAGTTGCGGCATTAGCGCATATATATTCCGGCCAGTGTTCGCCACTCGGTTCGCGGAGTAGGACCCACTAGGCACTGAAATTTCGGTGGTGAAGTAGGCGAAGAATGATTGCGATGGAGTTGAATACCCGATGAACAACGGCTCAAGGATGATGTCTCCAATTCCAGTGCGCTTTCCGCTGCCGCCTGGCGTGTCCGCCCAAAGATGAACGAGCGGGACGATTACACCACTAGACATAGTAAAGGGGCCAAGTGTAGCGCCCCATGTGTGAACGACACGCGGGGCGTCAATAAACGCGTTCAACTGGAACCCGGGCAGGAAACTTTCTCCATGCGGGCCAGCGAATTTATTGGCATCGTAGTAAAGCGTGTAATTGTAAAACTGGGTTTCCCCAGGCGGTGGCAAAATCCCATTCAATACGGTATTGACGCCAACAGGGTAACTGGTCTGGCCATTCTCGGTTGCCTCGACGTTCGAGGCCAGCAAGCATACGAACGCAATAACCGCCAGGAACCTCGCGGGCACTTTAAACATATCTCCTCCGTCTATTTGTTTTCTTCGGCTGAGGGACCCGGGCATCCGCATCAGCCGGTCGAAATCTCCGCAACTTGCAGAAACTCGCTAACGATGCCTATCGCGTCTTCGCGCTTTTCCACCTGCGGAACGTGACCACAGTCGTCAATGACAAGTGCGCCGGCCAGGTCAAGGAGCGGCCTGTCCAGTTCCGCGCGTCAGCAATCCACGAACGAGACGAACTCGTCCAGCTCCAGCTTGCGGAGCTCCATGTTGTTTTCCGGAAAACTGTCGTCTGCGTAGCCGAGTGACATTCCGGCCACGATCATCTCCCCATCGGGAATGGCGAGGCCTTCACGAAGGACCGCCGATTGCAGCGACCAGATCTGCTGCGGGCACGTGTCCAGCCCCCGCGCGCGGGCGGCCAGCATGATGTTCTGGAGAAAGCAGCCGTAGCAGATGAAGCTGGCCCATTCCAGGCGCCGGTCCATGGTGAAGATCATTCCCACTGGCGCATCGAAGAATCGGAACTGCCGTTCGACGTCACGCCGGCGTCCGACGATATCGCTCCTGGGCACGCCCTGCGCATCGCCCAGCATCCCGCGAAACATATCGAAGCGCGACGAGAATGGCGCCGGCAATTCCCTTGGAAAGAACGGGTAATCGGGCGCCAGTCCTTCGGGAGCGGCGCGATACGCTTTGACCGCGGCTCCGGCAATCTTCTCGCGAGCCTTTCCGGTCAGCACATAGCAGCGCCAGGGCTGCGTATTGCTCGAACTCGGCGCGCATTTCGCGACCGACAGGATGTCCCTGACGGTCTCGATCGGCACCGGCCGGTCAAGGAAGCCGCGCTTGCTGTGGCGTCCGCGAATCAGCGCTTCCGTAATCTGGATTGCCTCCATCTTGTGTCTCCGTTCTAGTGGTGGGGGTACTACGGTGGAAAAGATCATAGACACGTCCCCTGCCTTGTGAAGATGGCAATGCTTGCAAGCTCCGTTCGAAAACAACGAACGACTCGCGCCCATCCGCATATGTCGGGCGTCCAAATTCCTGGACGCTCTGTTCCCGAATCCCGTGCGCACGCGTGAACCCGATTCGCCTATCTTGCTACTCGGGATCGGAGCACCGATCGCATACAAAAACTTGGTGGAGATGTGGAATGAACCAGTTGAAATGCTTGCCGCAGGAAGAGATTGTCTGGGGACATGACGTGCTGAAAACCGTCGCCGCATCCATGGGGAACTACGGCATCCGCCGCCCGATGACGTTCACGGTCGAATTCCTTGAGGCATTGAACCGCGAGCACCTGCAGCCTGCCATCGGCGACGGCGTGGGCACCTTCACCGGGCTGCCGCCGCATGTGCCCGATTTCGCAGTACGCGATGGGCTGCGTGCATGCATCGAGGCCAATGCGGGATCGATCATCGCCCTCGGTGGCGGCTCCGTGCTCGACGCCGCAAAGGCAGTCTCCTACCAGCATTTCCAGCAAACAGGCCGCTACCTGCCCATTGTCGCAATTCCAACGACCCTGTCGGGTTCGGAGTTCTCCCACTACTTCGGCGTGACGGAAACGGACGGTCCGCAGAAGTTCAAGCGCAGTTATGCCGTGCGCGAAACGACCCCCAGGCTGGTCGTGCTCGATCCCCGGATGATCGTCGACACACCACGTACGCTGTTGTTAAGTTCGGCCATCAAGGGGATCGACCATGCGGTGGAAGGCATGCGCCGGGTCGACGTGAATCACCCTCACGCCATCATGGCCGCCAGGGGCGTGGAGCGCTTCCTTGCCGTGCTGGAGAAGTGGCCGCGCAAGCTTGAAACCCGCGAGGCCATCGCGGGCGGCCACGTGTCGACCGACGACCTGCTGCAGCTTCAACTCGCCGCGTGGCAGTGTTACTTCTATCCTGCTTCAGTCACCTACGGCCTGAGCCATCGCATCGGGCACATCCTCGGCGGGACGTTCGGGCTGGCGCACAGCGTGACATCGTGCATTACGCTGGCGCCCGTCATCCGCTCCTGCGCCGACATCTATGGCCGGAAGCTTGAGATCTTCTCCACGGACCGTGGCAGCCGCACGCCCGCCGCATTCCTCGCTGACCGCATTGAGGCCGCAGTGGACGCGCTGGAATTGCCGAGCCGGCTCGGTGACGTCGATTTCGATCGGGCGAAGCTTCCCGAGATAGCGGCCCTGCTGAGGCAGAACTATCCCGCCGAGGTCGGCGACCTTGGCGAGGATGCCGGCACGAAGCTGGCTGCGTTGCTGGAGAGCCTGTGGTAATGACCGGCCGGCCATCCGACACCTTCCCGCATCCCGTGAGCTTGCGCCACGCGCTCGATGGCCTGGCCAGTCGGCACATCACTGCGACAGGCCTGACCGAGGAGGCGCTCCGCTGCGCGGAAGCCAGCAAGCAGTCGCTCAACGCGTTCGCCGCCATTGATTGGGACCGCGCGCTGAAGGCCGCGGCGGAAAGCGACCGCCGCTACGGCGAAGGCAGGCAGCGTCCGCTGGAGGGGCTGCCCATCGCCGTCAAGGACCTGATCGACACCAAGGGCATCGAAACACAATACGGATCGGCCGCCTACCTCAGCAATGTTCCCCTTGCCGATGCCGACATCGTGAAGACATTGGCGGGATGCGGCGCCATCGTCATCGGCAAGACCACCACCCACGAATTCGCGTGGGGCGTGACGACCGCCAGCCCCAGCTTCGGCGATACCCTGAATCCCCTCGACCGTTCCCGCATCCCCGGCGGCTCCAGCGGAGGCGCCGCAGTGGCGATCGCGCATGGCGCGGTCATGGCAGGCGTGGGCACCGATACGGGCGGCTCGGTCCGGATTCCGGCCGCGCTCTGCGGTGTCGTCGGCTTCAAGCCGACACTCGGCACGCTCTCCACGCGTGGCGTGTTTCCGCTGTCACCCACCTGCGACCACGTTGGCCTGCTCGGTGGACAGGTCGATGACGTGCTGGTGCTCGCCGATGCCGTTGGCATCGAAATCCCCCAAAGCGATGCAGGGCTTTCCGGCCGCGTCGGCATCATCCGACACATCGCGCCGGTTCCTCTGAGTACGGAGGTTGCCTGCGCATTCGATGACGCAGTGGAGCGACTGGCACAGCGATTTGCCTGCGTGGACCTGGGCAGGACCGGCCTGTTCGATGCCGTGCTCGATGCCTTTGCGGCCATCGTCCTCATCGAGGGTGGGATCGAGCATTTCCGCCGCCACGACTGGGATCGCATCGCCAGGTATTACAACCCGGAAACGGTCGACAGGCTCAGGCGCGCGCAAGCCATGGACCTGCGCACCTATGCGACGGCCCAGCAGGCCAGGCGGCATTTCTCGGCGGGGCTGCATGAAGCGATGTCGACGCTCGACTACCTCGTGCTGCCGACCTGCCCCTGTACCGCCCCGCCACTCGATGCCTGCACCGTCGACATTGGAAACTGGACCGGCACCGTCCGCGAGGCCCTGATGACCTACACCGCACCGTTCAACGTCGCGGGATTCCCCGCCATCTCGATTCCCCTGTCGTCCCGGCACGGCGGCCTTCCGGCGGCATTGCAGATCGTCGCCCGGCCCAGCGACGACGGCGCGCTGCTGAAGGTCGCGCTGCAAATGGAGTCGATGCTGCGGAGCGTCGCCGTTCCACAAGACTTACCTGCCACCACCACCACGAGGAGACCAACGTGAACGTTACCGTCAAGCCCGCATCCCCGGCGCCCGCCGGAACGCCAGCCGGGCATACGCCATATAGCGCCTGGCTGCAGACAGACGTGCTTCACGCTCTGCAGCACCCGGTCAGCGACCATCCCGGCGAGCACGCCTGGATCGTATCGGCGCAGGTATCCGAGCTTTACTGGATGCTGATCATCAAGGAAATGCAGGCCGCGCAGGCGCAATTGCGTGCCGATGACCTGACCGGGGCCTGCCGGACGCTGCGGCGCGTCGTCGCCCACCACGAGCCGCTCAATGCCACCTGGCGCTCCATCGCATGGATGACGCCTGTCGACCTGCTGGCCATCCTGTCGCGCGTTGGCGTGAAGTACGGCAAGGATACCGCCCTCCAGGGCTGGACGTACCGCCAGATGGTCTACCTGCTCGGCATCAAGCAGGGGGAACACCTGCAGCACTTCCAGCCGCAACCCCAGCGCTGGGAACAACTCAGCAAGGCACTGGCAGAGCCGAGCCTGTATGACGACGTGCTCGCCCACCTTGACCGCAAAGGCTTCCGCGTGCCAGCGGCGGTACTCGACCGCGATTTCAGTGTGCCCTACACACCGGACAAGGCGGTCGAGAACGTCTGGCGCGATGTCTACGCCGACCCGGACAAGCACCGGGAACTGCAGCAGCTTGGCGAGACGCTTGCCGATATCGCGGAGGGATTCGCCGAGTGGAAGCACCTGCACCTGATGGCGACGCGCCGGACGTTCGGCGCCCGGCCGGCCTACTTCGGCACCGAGGGCATTGCCTGGCTTCTGCCGACCATGAACGAGATCCCATTCCCGGAACTCTGGTCTGCGCGCGGCATCATCGGCGATCCACCTGCGGTGTGTCCGCACGCCCGCGGGCAGGAAAACGCTTCAGCTGCGGAATAACGCGCTCAGGACGGTCATGGAAACAGTCTACGATCAAAAGATCGCAGTGCTCGTGTCCATGGTCGTCTTCAATGCCGGGGACGCAGAACTTGTTGCCGCCTATCGCGCCAGCATTGATGCTATGGGAAGCTGCATGGTGACGGCGCCGGCCTGAGTGGTTGCCATCGTGACACCGGCCTGTGCCGGTGCAGGAATCGGGCGGAGACTGCGTGCCTCCGCCCTTTTATCAGGCTGCTACCGGCTGCGGCTGGGCGTGCAAGGCACGGGCGACGGTCGTCACCCTAAGGCCCTGGAACCGGGCAACCGCCAGGTGATCGTCGTCCGGCTTCACGGCGTCACGCTGCGAGACGTGAGTCGCGCCGTACGGGGTGCCGGCCTTGAACATCGCCGCGTCGGCATAGCCCAGCGGCACGATGATCAGGCCCAGATGCGCCATGGGGGCGTAGGTCGCCAGCAGCGTGGCTTCATTGCCGCCGTGGCGCGAGGACGTCGAGCCGAAGACCGAGCCCACCTTGCCGTTCAGCTTGCCCGCGAACCAGAGGCCGCCGAGCCCGTCGATATACGCCTTGAGTTCGGCCGAGATCGACCCGAACCGCGTCGGCGTGCCGAACACAATCGCGTCAGCCCACTCGGCATCGGTTTCGGTCGGCGCCTCGTATTTCGCGTTCATCTCCGTGGCGTTCTCGAGCCAGCCCGGCGCCTGCCGCATGACGTCGGGGCCGACGACCTCCCGCACACGCCGCATGCGGATTTCTGCGCCAGCCTCGAGGGCCCCCTCGGCGACAGCCTTGGCCAGCATCTCGGTGGAGCTGTTACGTGAGTAGAAGACAACCAGTACTTTCGGTTTATGCATGGTGATCCCCGGCAACGTCATACAGAGATGGGCTCGAGCCGGCCCAGCAGCTCGTCTTTGCGATCAGCCAGCCACGGCGGGAGCTGGAACTCCTCGCCAAAATGACCGGGCTTTTCATCGATCGCGAAGCCGATGTCGGTGGTCGTCGCCTCGAACATCACGCCGCCGGGCATCTTGAAGTACATCGAGCGGAAGTAGTTGCGGTGCACCGATTCGGACGTATCGATGTAGCCCAGGGCAAACATTCTCTCCTTCAGGATCTCCTGCTGTTCCACGTTGTCCACCGCGAAGGCCACATGGTGGACCGTGCCTTCGCCGTAGATCGACGAACCCTGGTGTCGGTCCGGCTCATGCAGGAACTCAACAATCGTGCCCGGGCCGCCGGTGTACGTCTCGAAGCGGTAGTAGGGTCCCGCCTTGCCTACGTTCCGGAAACCGATCGCTTCGCTCATGAAGCGGATCGATTCGGCGACTTCCCGCAGCGACAGCGTGATGCTGTGCACGCCGCGGATGGCATGGGCTTCGGGGATATCGCTGGCCACGCAAGCTGGACGCGCATCCAGATCTGTTTCGACGAGATCGAACTCGACACCGCACGGATGTTGGAACCGCTGGCGGCGCTCTCCGAAGCGCTCGACGATCTCGCTGTCGTACGGCACGTCCATGGCATCGAAGCGGCTGCGCCAGAACTCGAGCGAGCCCTTGGGGACCGAGTAGTTGATGACCCGCACCTGGCCCGATCCCTGACGCGCCATGACGCCCCGCTGGCGGAACGGGAACGACGTCACCAGGGTTCCAGGATCGCCATTCGCGTTGCCGTAGTAAAGGTGGTAGATGGGATCCTCGCCGTCGAGAAGCACGGTCTTCTTCACGAGGCTCTGCCCGAGCAGCTTGACGTAGAAGTCCACATCCTCCTGTGCGTGCCTCACGCCGAGGGTCAAATGATGAAATCCCTTGAGCACTAACATTGTCCTCTCCAGTTTGATATTGGCATATAGAAACAGCGCAATGCCGCTCCTGTGCAACAGCTTATGACGGCAGATTCCAATTGGGCAGTCGTCCCGGGTTGTACGCAGGGTTCGACAAACCTGGACAATGCCGCTCTGTGAGGCGCGGTGCGCGAGGTGGCGCCGGATGGGCGATTCCTGAGGCTGGCGGGACGCAGACGCGGCAGGACACCAAGGTCTACCCGGGTGGCGATGGGCGAAAGCGCTGGAGTATGATCGGGCGTCGTCCAACCATCCCCGCAACGAACGCCGCCGGCGCCGGAATGACCGAAGAGTCCCCATGCCATGCTTGATCTGAAGGATGTCTATTACTTCGTGCAGGTGGTCGACCGCTGCGGATTCACCGCGGCTGGGGAGGCGCTCAGGATTCCGAAGTCAACGGTGAGTCACCGGGTGAAGGAACTGGAAGCCTCGCTGGGCGTGCGGCTCATCAGCCGGACGTCGCGCCAGTTTGCGATGACGGAGGTAGGCCAGGAGTTCTACCAGTACGCCATGGCGCTGCTGCGCAGTTCCGAGCTTGCCGAGGAAGCCATGCGCCAGCGGCTGGTGGAGCCGAGTGGCGTGATTCGCGTGACGACGACTGCGGACATTGCCCAGTTCGCGCTACGCCACACCCTGCCGACCTTCCTCACCGACCACCCCAAAGTGAGAATCGACGAAATCGCCACGGAAAGGATTGTGGACATCGTCGGCGAGCGATTCGACCTGGCGATCCGGAGCCATGTTGGTCAGCTGCAGGACTCCAACCTGGTCCAGCATCCGCTGGCCAGGACACCGTGGTATCTCTTCGCGGGGGCCGACTATCTCGAACGAACATCCGTGCCGACGCAACCCGAGGACCTGGCATCTCACGCCATCATCGCCATGGCGGGCAAGTGCGCGCCGCATTGGCCGTTGCAGGGCCCGGACAAGCGCGTGGTCACCGTGCCCTTTGAACCGAGATTCCAGAGCAACAGCCTGATGTCGCTGAAAGAGGCCGCGTGCGCGAACGTCGGCGTCGCCGCGCTGCCGGAATACGTCTGCCAAGCCGAACTGCAGGCCGGCACGCTGCGGCAGATATTGCCCGAATGGATCGCTGCGGACGCCCGTATCACCGCCCTGATTCCATATCGCACGGGTCTGCTGCCGGCGGTTCGCACGCTGGTGGACTATCTTGCTGTGGTGCTACCCAAGGTGACGGCGTTCGACCGGAACTGAGCCTGGGGCGTGGGACTTCGGTCAAGTACCGATCGTCTTGCAACCCTGGAAGCACTCCCTTGCGGGTTTCTGCGGCGAATCTCCGGCCGTCTCTGATCCGCCCCATTTCTGCTGTTGGGTGAACGGCTCATCAATGACTGTGGTTGGCCTTAGTGAGGCGCTTTCATGACTATCTCCTTTCAGGTGAAGGGAGATCAAGTCTGTGCCAGCGGACAGATGGCGCTGTCCGACCCACTCCGGACGATCAATCCTCTCCGAAGCCGGTTTGCGTCTGGCGTGGGCCCTCTTAACGTTAGATCCGAAAAAAACTAAACAATATTCGCCGGTGGTTGCCCGGTGACTCCATCCGTCTGCAACAGATGAAGTACATGCATCGCCGCGTCTGCTAATTCCAGGGGGACAAAAATATGATCGTGGTAGGCGCCCGCCACCACGTTGCAGCTGATGCCGGCATTACCCAATGCGGTAGCGAATGCTGCGGTCAGGCCCACCGCCTCCAATGCTGAATTCACGGTCAAGGTAATCCACGCGCACTTGAACAAGGTATTCAAACCGCTGACCCGCGCATCCGCCTCACTCGTAACCACAGACAAGCCCTCGCGTTCGCGGATTGACGCAACGATGACGGCAGGGTCAATTGCGTTACCGTCCTCGACCGAGGCAAACACAAACACGCCCGGGTTAAGCACTGGCTCCAACGTTTTTAACAAGACGGAGAGATCCGAGACTGGGCCCATGTTACCTCCTGTGCGGCGTCGTTCCACGCCATTTAAAGCGCCCCCGGTTCGTGGGCCATCAGCGGATTGTCGACCAATTTGAGCGTAGCGTCGAACGACGGAAATTGGCGACCGGCTGCGGGAGCTTGACGTGAAACCGCGCAACCTGTCCCCCGATCGTCTCGCGCTGGTGCACTGAACTGTTCCCCAGCCACGTTGCCTAATTCTCGCGATCCTCGCTGAATTGCCCCGTCCGGCACTGCGCAGGGGGCGCTGCAGTTTATATAGCCGATGTCGGAAGATAGATAGCCGATGTCGGAAGAAACCATGAGTGGATCACCATGCGAAAACTTACCCCCGCCGGCCAGCAATTGATCGAAGAAGTAGCCCAGCGACATGGGTTCAGCACGGACGCCGTGATGTGCATGCTGGAGTCTGTGATTCGCGGTAACGGCAGCATGGCCCAGTTCAATCACCCCGAATTTGGTGGCTCCGGCCAGTGGATGCGGGGGGGAATGACCATGGTCTCCGACATGTTCAACAACTACCTGAAAGGCCGGGTCGATGGGCTCTGTTTCGAGCTTTCCCGCCTGATGGCAAATCAGCCCGACCTTATTCGCAACGGCAGCTTCCAGTCGCAGAGCCAGGGTACTCAGCAGCAGGGCAACGACGGCGGCGGCCAGCAACAACAGCAGAGCGCTGGTTACGGTGGCAACAACCAGCAGCAGACTGCAGCCGGACCGGTCGGACCGGTGAGTCTGTTCGTTCCGCCCGCCCCCGGCACCTCTGGCGACTGGTGGCCCGGTGATCTGGGGCGGCCCAACAGCACCGGCGCGCAGAACGATGTCCGCTATGCCTACTTCGCACACCCCCGGCGCCTGGCGATCGAAGTGAACGGCAAGGTGACGATTTACGATACGCTCGATCACGAGATCAGCGGCTTCTCACAGCAGCAGTCCCGCGGCGCGTCCCTCACATTCGCGAGCCAGCACGGCCTGGTTGCTGTCGCCAGCCTGCCGGTTGTCTCGGTCGGTGGGGTTCCGCAGCCGGCGTCGCCGCCGGTGCAGGAGGAGCCCGTCAGCACTCAGTCGGTGGCCCGCGAGGCAGACGTGTTTGCCACCATAGAGAAGCTCGCCCAACTGCACGCGAAGGGGATTCTCAGCGATGAGGAGTTTGCCGCCAAGAAGGCGGAGTTGCTAAGCCGCTTGTGAGCGTCCCGTCATCGCGCAGCGCAACCGGGGCACGATTTCTACCTGGCTGAAACGCCCACATAGGGACGGGCACATCGCCCGGTTGATTGCTCAGTAAGAAGCGACTCGACTGGTTCCTGCAGGTCCGGAATCGACCCTGAGCCGCCCCTCGAGCAGGCGCAGACTGAGCGGCAGCTTTCAAGGATAGAACGGCCACCGCTCCACTGGAGCAGGCGGCAACCGTTGCGGTCGTTGCACTCATTTGCTATCGCCGTTGGTCCAAGGAAGGTTGGCCGCACTGGGACGCTTCGGTTGAGACGGATGTCAATCACCGAGCGGCCATCGCGGAAAGCGTCGACCTGCGAGATTAGTGCCTCAGTTTTCACCTTGTCTCGAAGAATCTCTTCCGGAGCCGCGGCGAACCGGTACAGCGAATCAAACTCGAAACGTTTAACGAAGCTATTCGCGAGGAATCCGGCTCGTAGCTTCGCTTTACGGCACCGACACGAGCGACTACGCTGCTATGAGAGCCGCGCTGGTCGGCCCTGAAGTTCTCGCAACACGTTGCGCCCTGCCTTCGAGGAGAGCACTCGGCGGACGCCGAACAACTCTATTCAAGTCTGGAGCTTCGTCGATGAACCCCGAAATCTATCAGCCGTCTATTGAAGCCTGCGATGCTTGTGCCGCTGCCTGCGATCGCTGCGCATCCGCCTGCCTCGATGAACCGGGCCGGGTTAACATCGCCAAATGTATTCGCCTCAACGCCGATTGCGCTTCGCTATGCCGCCTCACATCTGCGGCCTTGGCTAGACAAAGCCATTTCGCACCCGAGTTTTGCGAACTCTGCGCACGGATCTGTGACGAGTGCGCCGATGAATGTGCGCGGCACGCACCCGAGCACTGCGGAACATGCAGCGATGCGTGCCGGAGATGCGCGGAGGCGTGCCGGGCAATCTAGTGTCTTGCTCCGCATCAGCGCGCCCGCCGACGGCGAGCGCGTCGCGTATCGGGTCGGAAAATGTCGTACCCGGCTTGAGATGCCATGGAACCCCGGCTCCAAATGCAGGAAGTCACCATTCCGGTAGAGGACGCCTTCCTGATGGGCACACTCGCGCTGCCACAGGACGCTCAATCACTGGTTCTGTTCGCGCACGGCAGCGGCAGCTCACGATTCAGCCCCCGTAACCAGTACGTGGCCACCGAACTCAATCGGGCCAGGATCGGAACGCTGCTGATGGACTTGCTCTTCGAGCAGGAAGACGCCGGTCCCGCTGCCCGCTTCGACATCAAGCTGCTGGCGGTGCGTCTCGCGCAAGCAACGGCCTGGATCGCGGCGAAGCAGACGACACGCCTCTCTTTCGGCTACTTCGGCGCGAGCACGGGCGCGGCTGCGGCGATCCGCGCGGCGCACGTGTCGTCGGTCCCGATTGAGGCGATCGTTTCGCGAGGCGGCAGGCCCGATCTCGCCGGACGCGATGTCCTCGCCGCGGCGCAGGCACCCACGTTGCTCGTGGTAGGCGGGCTCGACACCAATGTCATCGAAGTCAACTGGGAGGCATTCGCTCTGCTCGAATGTCCGAAGGATCTTGTGATCGTCCCCGGCGCGACCCACCTGTTCGAAGAGCCCGGCACACTGGAAGCCGTTGCGCGGTACGCGGTGCAGTGGTTCGAGCGTTATCTCGGCGCCTAAGCGCCCGCACGCAGCACGAGCGTGTCGTTAGCGCGGCGCTCCACAGTGGCGCCCAATGGCTGACTCTCCCGATTCAGCGTTTCGTGTAACCATCGAATGCCTTCTTCAGGCGCCCGGTTGATCTGGAAGTGGCACGTCTGCGTCGGCGTCATCGACAGTTCGGCCAGCTTGCCCGTTTCAAGGTCGAGCGTGGGAAAATACATCAGCGCAAGGTCGCTGCGAAACGCTTCCTGACCGCCGATACCTTCATAGTCGTTGATGAAGTCCCCGGCGCCGTACAGGACGAGTTTGCCTCGATACAGCTCGATGCCCTTCACGTGATGCGACGAATGGCCGTGTACGAGATGCACGCCCGCCGAATCGATGAGTTCATGCGCGAAGTATCGCTGCGAAGCAGGTATGTCGAAATCGAAGTTCTCGCCCCAATGGATCGAGACGATGACAATGTCGGCTGCCTGCCTGACCGCTCGCACCTGCGCCGCGATCGTGCATACGGTGTCAGCCGAAAGATCAGGGAGCCGGTTCACGCCGGGACGGCCCCGATCGGCGGCCCAGTCCGCGCCCACGCCGCTGCATTCCGTGGCAAAGGCGAAGATCATTACTCTGCCGCCGCCGGCCAGTTCGATCAAGGCAGGCGCGGCCGCCTCGACGTCGTCCTGCCCCGCGCCGGCCGTATGAATGCCGGCTGAACGCAAGGCATTCAGAGTTTCCTTCAATCCGCGATAGCCCCAGTCGAGCACATGATTATTTGCGAGAGCGCAGCAGTCGATTTTCGCGGCGCTCAAGACGGGCGCGTTGCCGGGATGCATGCGGTAGTGGATGCCCTTTCCGGGCCATGCGTCCTCGCTGGATGTAACGGCCGTCTCGAGATTGACGATGCGCGCGGCAGGACTCATGCGCTCCAGTTCGAGCAGCGCATCGCCCCACACGTAGCTGAACGGGACACACTCCGGTAACGGGCCCGTTATTTTCGCTTCAGCGAGGCGCACATAGCCTCTCGCCGAACGCATATAGGGTTCGAAGAGATGGGGCAGGTTCGGATGCGGCAGTATCTGATCGATACCGCGTCCCAACATCACGTCCCCGCACAGAAACAGCTTGATGCAGTTCATCCTTCTGGAAAAAACCATGTTCCCGGTGCGGTAAGCCGCCCAGGACGACTTCAAGATAGTTTTCTGGCACTTCGGCGTCTAGCGTTCGGGGCTGTACAGAAGCGCCTGCCGCGTGCAATCACTGCTTCGCACTCGCGACGCAGGTTCTACAATCGTTCCGCTCTCTCGCTCACAACCGACAATGCGATCGCGTACCGGGCGTTGCTGCGACGGCCGGCGCCGTCCGCGCGCTGGACGGGCCAGCACTACGTGATCATCAATCCGTTTGCCGGCATCATGGTGCGCGGCGACACTCCGAATTCTCGAGCGTTCGCGGAAGAGGGGTTTGCGGCCCATGCTAACGTTCAATGTGCACATCAACCGCGTCGTGCGAATCTCGATGCACAGTGCGGCCTATTCTCAGGTGATTTTGGACGCAGCGGGCCGGGGCACCATATCGCATGGCGCCTCCTGAATTGCTAGCCCTCTTTCACTGAGCGCCTGGGAGCGGACTCCTCATCAGCGTCTCGTGATGTTGACGGCCACGATTTCGTATCCGGGGTCGGCGTGCTCGTTCGCGACTTTGTTCGCTTCCTCATACGAGAGAAAGGACGTGGCTTCCTTAATCTCCGGTGCCATGCCGATATCGCCGTCCTCTGCGGTGCAGAGGAACTTCTCGCCTGTCTTCACGACGTAGACGGTCGTCATGTCTCCCTCCATGGCTTGCAGGGGAACTTCCAGTCTAGCAGGCCGGAAGGGTTGCACACGATTCGCTGAGTCGCTTCCGTAACGTCCTCGCGGGAGGCGTTCCGCCCTCCGATTTTTGCGTCATTCCATCATTCTGTTCACAACCCAAATTGACGTGCCGCCATCCTTCAGCATCCCCGTCATAGCGGTTGCGTCATAGGCCATGCGCGGCCCGCTAAAGGCAAAGCTCGGCGATAGGCGCTTGACGACCCTCAGCCGTCGTCCGGCTCCTCAACGCCTCGATGCCCGCATTTGGGGTGCTACAGACAGTGACGCCGGGCTTGGGCGTTGGGAATATCCGGGCAGGCATGTCAGGTCTGCGGTGCAATCGCAACCTGTTTTCCCGGGCGACGCCAGAAACCGGTAGTCTTCGGGCGACCGTCGGCTTCGGTGTCAGAGGCTATCGCCGCCATTGTGCATCTCAATAAGCGCGCCATAAGAATGGACTATGCTGTACTGGCGGGTTGTGCCCGCACGCATGTCGTGGTGCTGGCACGGCCTTTGAACAACCGTGACCTAGTGAGAGAACGATGCCATCCGAAGCTCAATGCCCGTTCTCGGGCGATGCCTCCATTGCCACACGCGTCGTCGCTGGCACCATGACCAACCAGGATTGGTGGCCCAACCAGCTACGCGTTGACCTTCTGAATCAACATTCCGAGAAATCCGATCCGCTTGGTCGGAAATTCAACTACCGCGAGGAATTCAAGAAACTCGACTATGCGGCCCTCAAAGCCGACCTGCGCAAGCTCATGACCGACTCGCAGGATTGGTGGCCGGCCGACTTCGGTCACTACGGCCCGCAATTCATCCGTATGGCCTGGCATGCCGCCGGTACCTATCGCACGGTCGACGGCCGTGGCGGCGCAGGCCGCGGCCAGCAACGCTTCGCGCCACTGAACTCGTGGCCCGACAACGTCAACATCGACAAGTCGCGCCGCCTGCTGTGGCCGATCAAGCAGAAGTACGGCCAGAAAATTTCGTGGGCCGACCTGCTGGTTCTGACGGGCAACGTCGCGCTCGAAACGATGGGCTTCCGCACCTTCGGCTTCGGCGCCGGCCGCGAAGATACCTGGGAGCCGGACAACGACGTGTACTGGGGCGCGGAAACGACCTGGCTCGCGCTCAGCAACGATCCGAACAACAAGCGCAGCCGTTACTCGGGCAAGCGCGATCTCGATAATCCGCTCGCCGCCGTACAGATGGGCCTGATCTACGTCAATCCGGAAGGCCCGGACGGCAATGGCGACCCGGTCTCGGCGGCGGTCGACATCCGCGAGACCTTCGCCCGCATGGCAATGAACGACGAAGAGACCGTCGCGCTGATCGCGGGCGGTCACTCTTTCGGCAAGACCCACGGCGCGGGACCGGCGACCCACGTGGGCCCCGCTCCCGAAGCGGCTCCGGTCGAATTGCAGGGCCTCGGCTGGGCTAGTACCTACAAGTCGGGCACGGGCGGCGACGCGATCGGCAGCGGCATCGAGGTCACGTGGACACAAACGCCCGCGCAATGGAGCAATGCCTTCTTCGAAAACCTCTTCAAGTACGAATGGGAACAGGAAAGGAGCCCGGCTGGCGCGATCCAGTGGGTCGCCAAGAATGCCGAAGCGGTCATCCCTGGCCCGAGGCCCGATTCGCCCAACCGCAAGCCGACCATGCTCACAACCGACCTGTCGCTGCGCTTCGATCCCGCGTACGAGAAGATCTCGCGTCGCTTCCTCGACGATCCGCACGCGCTTGCCGAAGCGTTCGCACGCGCCTGGTTCAAGCTGACTCACCGCGACATGGGCCCGAAGGCACGCTACCTCGGCCCGGAAGTGCCGCGCGAAGACTTGATCTGGCAAGACCCGCTGCCAGCGGCGACGCACCATCCGAGCGAGACCGACATCGCCGATCTCAAGGCGAAGATCGCGGCTTCGGGCCTGTCGGCTTCGGAGCTCGTCGCGGTTGCGTGGGCTTCGGCCTCGACCTTCCGTGGTTCGGACAAGCGCGGCGGGGCCAACGGCGCGCGCATCCGACTCGCGCCTCAGAGCGACTGGGCAGTCAACCAGCCCGTCGCCGGCACGCTGGCGAAGCTGGAAGAAATCCAGAAGGCTTCGGGCAAGGCGTCGCTCGCCGACGTGATCGTGCTGGCCGGCAGCGTCGGCATCGAAATGGCTGCGAAGGCAGCGGGTCTCACGCTCACGGTGCCGTTCGCGCCGGGCCGCGTCGACGCCACCGACGAGCAGACCGATGCAGTCGCGATGGCTGTTCTCGAACCCGTCGCCGATGGCTTCCGCAACTTTGAGAAGACCAGGTCGCCGGTTCCGGCCGATGCATTGCTGATCGACAAGGCCCAGCTGCTGACCCTGACGGCTCCGGAGATGACCGCGCTGATCGGTGGCCTGCGCGCCATCAACATCAACGCAGACGACAGCAAGCACGGTGTCCTCACGAAAACACCGGGCGCGCTCACCAACGACTTCTTCGTCAATCTGCTCGACATGGGTACCGAGTGGAAGCAGGCCGGCGATATCTACGAAGGCTATGACCGCAAGACGGGCCAGCTCAAGTGGACGGGCACCCGCGTGGACCTCGTGTTCGGTTCGAACTCGATCCTGCGGGCGCTGGCCGAGGTGTACGGCAGCGCCGACGGCAAGGGGCGTTTCGTCAACGACTTCGTGTCCGCCTGGGTCAAGGTGATGAACCTCGACCGCTTCGACCTATCCTGACGCGAGACTACGGCGGGCGGCTGCCAGACATGAGCCGCGCGAGCGCAGTATGCAAAGCCGGAGGTTTGCGCCTTCGGCTTTTTTCAGGTGCGTCCGAAACGCGATCAGCCGGCCGCGCCTCGTTCCCCCCCGCACGCGCAGTCTCGTCAGCGTGCGTTGTCGGTACGCGAGCGACCGAAAACGGAGCGAAGCCGCCGCCCAAATGTCGGACTTACGACTGACGCGAATGACGCTTCATGGCCGATTCTGTTGAAAAACTCGCCCGAGAAGTGGAATCTTGCGTATCCTGGTAGACATCGATCGACGGGAGCGCATCGTCATGATGGGTCAACAAG
>NZ_JBNDML010000039.1:0-28380 GCF_050436565.1 Paraburkholderia sp. GAS42
GGCTGAAGTTAAAAGGGCTGAGTCCTGTGCAATACAGAACCCAGCCCTTGGGCATCTAGCCTCTTTGAACCGTCCAACTTCCGGGGTTCAGTTCAGAGATGCCGCCGTTTCCGTTTTCAGGCGTCGTTGTTTCCGCGCACGATGCGCTACTCGGCCGGTCCAGGCGCGAGCACTTCGCGGCTACCGTTGATGCCCATTGCGGAAACCAGGCCCGCAGTTTCCATCTGCTCAACGAGACGTGCCGCGCGGTTGTAGCCGATGCGCAACTGCCGCTGCACCGACGAGATCGATGCGCGCCGCGTACGCACGACGAACGCCACGGCTTCGTCGTAGAGCGGATCGGCTTCGGCATCCGGTGCTTCGCCGAACAGGTCCTGCGTCGCGCCTTCGGTTGCCGGGCCATCGAGAATGCCTTCCTCGTATTGCGGCTCGCCGAACTGCTTCAGATACTCGACGATGCGGTGCACTTCCTCGTCTTCGACATATGCGCCGTGCACGCGCTGCGGGTAGCCGGTGCCTGGCGGCAGGAACAGCATGTCGCCCTGGCCGAGCAGCGACTCCGCGCCCATCTGGTCGAGGATCGTGCGCGAGTCGATCTTCGACGACACCTGAAACGCCACGCGCGTCGGAATGTTCGCCTTGATGAGGCCGGTGATGACGTCGACCGAAGGACGCTGCGTCGCGAGAATCAGGTGGATGCCGGCGGCGCGCGCCTTTTGCGCCAGGCGCGCGATCAGTTCTTCGATCTTCTTGCCGGCGACCATCATCAGGTCGGCGAGCTCGTCGATCACGACAACGATCAGTGGCAGCGGCGCGAGCGGCTCCGGTGCTTCAGGCGTCAACGAGAACGGATTGCCGAGCTTCTTGCCGCTGGCTTCGGCGTCGCGAATTTTCTGGTTGAAGCCGGCGAGATTGCGCACGCCCACGGCCGACATCAGCCGGTAGCGCTTCTCCATCTCGCCGACACACCAGTTGAGCGCGTTCGCCGCCAGCTTCATGTCGGTGACAACCGGCGCGAGCAGATGGGGAATGCCTTCGTAGACAGACAGTTCCAGCATCTTCGGGTCGATCATGATGAGGCGCACTTCTTCGGGCGTCGCCTTGTAAAGCAGCGAGACGATCATCGCGTTGATCGCCACCGACTTGCCCGAACCCGTCGTGCCCGCGACGAGCATGTGCGGCGCCTTGGCCAGATCGGCGACCACCGGGTGGCCGGTGATGTCCTTGCCCATCGCGAGCGTCAGGTTCGAGCGCGAGTTCTGGTAGACGCCCGCTTCGAGAATCTCCGAAAGGCGGATCATCTGGCGCTTCGCGTTCGGCAGTTCGAGACCCATGCAGGTCTTGCCGGGAATTGTTTCGACGACGCGGATCGACGTGAGTCCGAGGCCGCGCGACAGATCCTTCATCAGCCCGACGATCTGGCTGCCGCGCACGCCGAGCGCGGGCTCGACTTCGAAGCGTGTAATGACAGGACCGGCCGATGCGCCGACCACGGTCACCGGCACCTTGAATTCCTGCAGACGCTGCTCGATCAGCTGGCTGGTTTCGGCGAGCCTTTCTTCGGAGACCGGTTCGACGTCGGACGAGGTGCGTTCGAGCAGATCGAGCGACGGCAGTTCGACCATCGATGCCGCCGGTGCGTGGAATTCGAAGCCGGTCGGCGCGTGGCCACGTGGCGGCGCCGGGGCGATGACGGTCGGCGCGGGCGGGGCTTCGGCGGCGGTACGGATTTCGCTGCTGGTTTCGTCGCCGGCTTCTTCTTCGTTTTCGCTGGACGCGTTTTCGACGCCTGTCGTGACGCCGGTCAGCGGCGCGCCAGGGAAACGCACGATGTTCGACGGGGCAGGGGAGTGGTCGGGCTGTGCTCCTGTTTCGGCTTCTGCTTCGGCCGCTTCGGCTGCCGCTGCTTCCTGTTCAGCCGGCTGTACGTTGACTACGTGGAGCGACGGTGCAACGGGTCGCGACGACGCGTCGTTGCCATGCGTCGGTGCAAAAACGTGATGGTGCGACGCCGTCGATGAGCCGGTTCTCAACGCGGCGACGTCATCGACGACATCGTCGAGTTCGCCGGTCGCGGTTTCCCACGGCGCGACGATGGGCGGTTCCGTCGGAGCGATGAACGCGCCGGTCACGGATGTTTCGGCGGCGGCTTCGGTAGTTGCCGGCGCAATGGCAGCAGCTTCGGTAACAGCGTGAGCGACGGCCGTGGTTGCGGATTGTGCTGCGGACGTCGTGTCGATCCCAGCCGACGTCTCGATCTGAACGTGTTCCGCCACAGGCTGGACTTGAACCGGCGTGACGTTTTCGCTCAACGCAGGCGTCGGTGTGATTTCGACGTGCGCCCCAGCAGCGACGGGCGTTACTGCCGCTACCGACGGAGTCTCGACCATTGCTTCGACCGGCGTCACTGCAGGCGGAATGTCTTCCACGCGATTCGCAGCGGACGGCCCGGCAGTCGAACTCGTATTGCCGTCGGCAGTTTCAGACGCACTGACGCGCGCGAGTCCGGCGCCGGCCAGTGTCGTCCAGCGGGCGGCGTTTTCCTCGATGCTGCGCAACGTCTCCTGCACGCTGGCGGGCGGCTGGACGCGCGGGGCGCCAGGCGACGGGCGCGAATATGCGGGGGGGCGCGCCGTGCCAGGCGCAGGGTGTTCCTGACGCGACGTTGCCGCAACGGATCCGGAGACGGGGCGTGTCGAGCCGGTCATCGATGCGGAGCTGGACGATTCGCCGGCGCGAATCGCTGCGCCAGAACTGGTTGCTGACGATGCACCCGGAACCCTACCCTGACCCGTGATGGAACTGGAACCTGTGCCCGGCACGTTGCGGGTAGCGCTGAATGCCTTCGACGCATCCAATGCCGCTGCGCCGGCGTGCGGGCCAGCTTGCAAGGCATCGTTACCGGATCGGCCCGACACAGCGCCAGCTGCAGACGCATTCAGGGGCGTCGTCGCCGGCTGATCGTGCAGCCAGCCAGCGGGCGCCACCGGCTCGGAAGGAGTCCACGAAGTGGCGCGCGTGGTCTGCCGCGGCGGCATCATCGAACCGGTGCGGCCCGAAGCGCCAGTCTGCGCAGCATCCGCTGCGCGCGTGTCGGTGCGCGTGCCCGGAAATCGGCCAGCGCCGGCTTGTGAGCCGGAAGCGCGCGCTTCACCCATCGACGTCGATGTAACACCCGCAACACCCGAAGCAGCCCCGCCAGCCGCCGACCCCCGCCCAACCGCCGGCGGTCGCCAGCCAACCGGCCGCGCGTAGCGGCCTTCGGACTTCGGCGACATCGTACGGGTGGCCGTCGCCATATGCGTTGACTGGGCATCACCAGCGCCAGCACCACCACCGCGCCGCGAGCGCGGACGCGTATCGTCGTCGCGCTTCGAGAACGGACGCGACAGGCCGAGGCCAAATGCGCCATCGGCCCACACCGCAGCCTGGGTCCAGCGAAAGCCCACGAGCCACGGCACGCACACGAGCAGCAGCGCGGCCATCACGAGCGGCGTCCCGATTGGCCCGAGCAGATGCCCGAACCCGGACGCCAGCGCGTGTCCGAAACCGTTGACGCCGTCGATATGAACCAGCGAGGCTTCGAGCGTGCAACTCGTCACCATCACGCAGACGAAGCCGAGCCACAGGCGGATCGTGCCCGGACCGCGCAGCCCGGCGCCGCCGGGCAGAACGGATTTCACGAGACGCCACAAAAGGGGAAGAAGCCAGACGGCCGACCCGCCGAACCAGCTGAAAACTGCCGTGTGCATGCTAGACATCAACGAATGACGGACGCTCGAAAACGCAATCCGTCGAGTTTAACCGGTGAAGCGGCACGCCTCGAAGACAGGTGCGCGGGCGCAGGGGCAGAAGTGCGGCCGGCGCAGCAGGCCGACGCACATGACAGCCGCCGACAGCCGCCGCGCTGGCCGTCGACGCGGCATCCGTCATGCGAGCGCTCATTGTTCGCGTCGCGTGAAAGTCAGCGTCTCGCCGTTTTCGGGAATCAACTGTAGCTGTTGCGGCGCGCGCATCTGCACGCCGGTACGGTCGATATGTGCGAGCGCGTCGAGGTACGCGCTTTCGATCTGGCCGCCCGGCGTCATGCACGCGATCCGCGTACCGGCCAGCGGCCCGAACGACAGCTTGCCGTCCTTCAACACGTACGTGCCCATATAGCGGTTGCAGCCGGAAAAGCCGCTCGCCCGCCGCTGGCCGGTGGCTGTCGAAAGCGCCAGCGTGACCGGTTCGCCGTTGTCGCCGTGTGGCACATTGCGCATCGCGCCGTCCGCCTGCTTCCAGCTGGTCAGTTCCCAGGTCGTGTCGTCGAGCAGTTGGGTTGCGGCCGGATTGAACGGGTCGGGTGCTTCGGCGGAGGCGTCGGTGTGCACTGGGAGCGAGCAGGCGGTCAACAGGCACGCGAGGCTCAGCGGGGCGACGTAATGCGCAACATGTCGCGTGAAAGACCGGAGGGCCATGGCGTCGTTCCTCTTCAAAACTGGCGAAGGCGTAAGGGTATCGCACTCGGCAGGCCGCGCGCGAGCGCATGTTAACATCGCGTACCCTCTTTTTTTCACAGATTCCTCTCTGGAGATCTCATGCAGATCGGTCAACGGATCGGCACGCCGCTGTCGACATCCGCAACGCGCGTCATGCTGCTCGGCGCAGGCGAACTGGGCAAGGAAGTCATCATCGCGCTGCAGCGCCTTGGCGTCGAAGTGATCGCCGTCGACCGTTATGCCGATGCGCCCGGCCATCAGGTTGCGCACCGCGCGCACGTGATCGACATGACCGACAGCGCCGCGTTGCGCGCGCTCGTCGAGCAGGAAAAGCCGCATCTGATCGTGCCGGAAATCGAGGCCATCGCCACCGATGCCCTCGCCACGATCGAAGCCGACGGTCTCGCCGTCGTGATCCCGACCGCGCGCGCGACCCAGCTGACCATGAACCGCGAAGGCATCCGCCGTCTCGCAGCCGAAGAACTCGGTCTCGCCACCTCGCCTTACGCATTCGCCGATTCGCTGGATGAACTGAAGGCCGGCATCGCGAAGGTGGGTTATCCGTGCGTCGTGAAGCCGGTGATGTCGTCGTCGGGCAAAGGGCAGTCGGTGTTGAAGAGCGACGCGGATGTCGAACCGGCCTGGCAATATGCGCAGGCGGGCGGGCGTGTGAAGGGCGGGCGCGTGATCGTCGAAGGCTTTATCAACTTCGACTACGAGATCACGCAACTGACCGTGCGCGCAATCGATCCGGCGACGGGCGAAAACAGCACGTACTTCTGCGATCCGATCGGTCACGTGCAGGTCGCGGGCGACTACGTCGAATCGTGGCAGCCGCAGCCGATGAGCCCGGTCGCACTGCAGCGTTCGCGCGAGATCGCGCATCAGGTGACGGCGGCGCTCGGCGGTCGTGGCCTCTTCGGCGTGGAACTTTTTGTGGCTGGCGACGACGTATGGTTTTCGGAGGTGAGTCCGCGTCCGCATGACACGGGGCTCGTTACGCTGTGCTCGCAACGCTTTTCGGAGTTCGAGTTGCACGCGCGCGCGATTCTCGGTCTGCCGGTGGATACGTCGCTGCGGGAGCCGGGTGCGTCGGCGGTCATTTATGGCGGGCTTGAGGAAACGGGCATCGCATTCGAAGGCGCCGCTCAGGCGCTGGCCGTGCCGAACGCGGATCTGCGGCTCTTCGGCAAGCCGGAGAGCTTCACGAAGCGCCGCATGGGCGTGGCGCTTGCCACCGGCGCGACCACCGACGAAGCGCGTACGCGCGCGAAACAGGCCGCCGCGGCTGTGCGGCCGGTGTCGACGAAATAGACGGGTGAACGGCGCGGACGTTCGGGTCGAATGTTCGCGCTGGCAGGTGAATCTGGAGGTGCCAATATGAAGCCCGCGACCGATGAGCATGCCGCGCAGGCTGAAGCCCAGATGGCGTGTCGAACGGGCGCTGTCACGAACACGGTCATGCGTTTTCGGATGCAGCGACGGCGCAACAATCTCGTTCGCTGGAGCGTGCTGATGGCGCTGTGCGCGGGACTTACCGGCTGCGGTCTCGCCGCGGCACCGTGCCGGATCGCTTCGGCGGGGTTGAAGATCGTGCCGGTGGTTGGCCACGTGGCGGCCGCGCCGACCGACGCCTGCGCCGATGTGATCGATCCCTGATCTGATGACGCGCCGTCGTCTCTCGCAGTTTGATCTGGGGAATTCGATGAAAACGGGATTCGGGGTTGCATCGGCTGTGCTGGGCGCGGTTGTGTTCTGTCACGCGGCGTCGGCCGAATCGTTTCGGCTCGCGGAAATCCAGCCGAAGGACCGTCATACGAGCAAATACACCTGCGCGACCGGCAGGGTCCTGCAGGTGACGTACTGGAATACGGCGAATGGACAAAGCTTCGCGCTTGTGCCCGTCAAGGGGCAGCAACTGCTGTTCGTCAATACACTGTCCGCCTCGGGTGTGAAGTATCAGGCGGGCAGCTATACGTGGTGGACCAAGGGTCCGCGTGCTGATCTCTACGACGCCATGAACGGCGAGGACGCGCCGCCGGTCCTGTCCGACTGTGTGACCATCATTCGCTAGTCCGCGCGTTTTTCCGGCTGTTCACGTGATGCGGCGGCGTGCCGACGCATGTCGCCGTTTTTCCTCCTGTCTGCGCCGCGCCGCCCGCTCGCGCGCATCTTTCGCCTTCCAGTAGTAAGCTGTCTGACTCGTGCGTCCGACCGTTCCGCTGGCCCGCGCGGCGCGCACGTCATCGTCTTCGCCCTAGCCTGTCCGTTCCGGATCACATCGCGCAGGCCGTGCCCGCGCCCGTTCGTCAAGCGAGACTCTAATGAAAGCTTCAGATCTGTTCGTCAAGTCACTGGAAGCTGAAGGTGTCGAGTATGTGTTCGGCATCCCCGGTGAAGAAAATCTCGATCTCCTCGAATCGCTGCGCCGTTCGAAAATCCGTCTGATCCTGACGCGCCATGAGCAGGCCGCCGGCTTTATGGCGGCTACTTACGGACGTCTGACGGGCCGCACGGGTGTGTGCCTCGCAACGCTCGGTCCCGGTGCGACCAACTTCGTGACCGCTGCCGCCTACGCGCAGCTCGGCGGGATGCCGATGCTGATGGTCACAGGGCAAAAGCCGATCAAGTCGAGCAAGCAGGGGCACTTCCAGATCGTCGACGTTGTGCGGATGATGGAACCGCTCACGAAGTACACGCGGCAGATCGTGTCGATCGCAAACATTCCGGCGTCGGTGCGCGAGGCCTTCCGGCAGGCCGAAGAAGAGCGGCCGGGTGCGACGCATCTCGAACTGCCGGAAGATGTCGCGCACGAAGAGGGCGACGGCAAGCCGATTCCGAAAAGCTACAGCCGTCGTCCGGTGGCTGAAGAGAAGGCCGTGGCGCACGCCGTCGAGGCGATCATGAAGGCGAAGCACCCGTTGCTGATGATCGGCGCCGGCGGCAACCGCAAGACGACGACGCGCATGCTGCGCGAATTCGTCGACCAGACCGGCATTCCGTTTTTTACGACGCAGATGGGCAAGGGCGTGATCGACGAATCGCATCCGATGTGGCTCGGCAACGCGACCCTGTCGGACGGCGACTTCGTTCATCGTGCGATCGACCATGCCGACTGCATCATCAACGTCGGCCACGACGTGATCGAGAAGCCGCCGTTCTTCATGCGTAGCGGCGAGGCGGGAGAGAAGACCGTGATCCACGTGAACTTCCTCGGGGCCGAAGTCGATACGGTGTATTTCCCGCAGATCGAAGTGGTCGGCGATATCGCGAATGCCGTGTGGCAGCTGAAGGAGAGCCTGAAGGAGCGCCAGGAGCATTGGGACTTCACGCGTTTCAAGGAGATCAAGGAGCACTTCGAGGCGCATCTCGTGAAAGGGCAGCACGACGACCGCTTTCCGATGTATCCGGTGCGTATCGTCAACGACGTGTACGAGACGACACCCGTTGACGGCATCGTGTGTCTCGACAACGGCATGTACAAGATCTGGTTCGCGCGCTACTACCGCGCGCACGAGCCGAACTCGCTGCTGCTCGACAACGCGCTCGCTTCGATGGGCGCGGGGTTGCCGTCGGCGATCGCGACGAAGATCGTGCATCCGGACCGCAAGGTGATGGCCGTGTGCGGCGACGGCGGCTTCATGATGAACTCGCAGGAACTCGAAACGGCGGTGCGGCTCAAGCTTGACCTCGTGGTTCTGATCCTGCGCGACGACGCATTCGGCATGATCCGCTGGAAGCAGGAGAACATGAACTTCCCCGATTACGGGATGACGCTGCGCAACCCGGATTTCGTCGACTACGCGAAAAGCTACGGCGCGCAAGGCCATCGAATCGAAGCGGCGTCCGAGTTCGCGCCGCTGCTGCGCGAATGCTTCGCGACGCCGGGCGTGCACGTGATCGATCTGCCGATCGACTACTCGGATAACGAACGCGTGCTGAACCGCGAGATCAAACGGTTGAGTGCACAGCTTTGAAACTGCGCGTGCATTGCACGCTGCATCGTTTAAAGGAGAACGCGCCATGCTGAAGAAGTCTTACCCGTACTACCTCGCGAACGAACCGGTCGCAGCGAACACCGATCTCGAAGTCACCGATAAATTCAGCGGCGAAGTCGCGACGCGCGTCGCGCTTGCCGATGCAAAAGCTATCGATAAGGCGATCGGCGCGGCCGTCGATGTGATGCCCGCGATGCGCGATTTTCCGCCGTTCAAGCGCCAGGCCGTGCTCGAACATTGCGTGGCGCGCTTTCGCGAACGCTACGACGAACTGGCGATGGCGCTCTGTATCGAAGCCGGCAAGCCGATCAACGATTCGCGTGGCGAGGCCACGCGTCTGATCGATACCTTCAAGGTGGCGGCGGAAGAATCGGTGCGCATCGATGGCGAGATCGTCAATCTTGAGATTTCGCCGCGTGCGAAGGGCTACCACGGGTACACGAAGCGCGTGCCGATCGGTCCATGCTCGTTCATCTCGCCGTTCAATTTCCCGCTGAATCTGGCCGCGCACAAGGTCGCGCCGGGGCTCGCCGCGGGTGTGCCGTTCGTCTTGAAGCCGGCGAGCCGCACGCCGGTCGGCGCGCTGATCATCGGCGAAATTCTCGCGGAAACGGATCTGCCGAAGGGCGCGTTCTCGATCCTGCCAGCTCATCGCGACGGCGCCGATCTGTTCACCACCGATGAGCGTTTCAAGCTGTTGTCGTTCACCGGCTCACCGGCGGTCGGCTGGGATCTGAAGAAGAAGGCCGGCAAGAAGAAGGTGATTCTGGAACTGGGCGGCAACGCGGCGGCGATCGTCGATGGCGACCAGCGCGACAAGCTTGATTACGTGGTCGACCGGCTGGCGTTCGGCGCGTTCTATCAGTCGGGGCAGAGCTGCATCGGCGTGCAGCGCATCCTGATTCACACCAGCATCTACGACGCTCTGCGCGAGAAACTGATCGCGAAAACGAAGTCTCTAAAAATGGGCGATCCGAAGGACGAAAAGACCTTCGTCGGACCGATGATCTCGGAGTCGGAATCGAACCGGCTTGCCGGCTGGATGGAAACGGCGGTGCTGGCGGGCGCGAAAATCGTCGCGGGCGGGAAGGTCGACGGCGCAATGTTCGAAGCGACGCTGCTTGAAAACGTGCATCGCGACCAGGACCTGTACCGCAAGGAAGCGTTTGGGCCGGTGGCGATTCTGGAGCGCTTCGAGAAGTTCGACGACGCGCTCGCGACCGTCAACGACAGCGATTTCGGCCTGCAGGCCGGCGTATTCACCGATTCGCTCGCGCATGCACATCAGGCGTGGGATCAGCTCGACGTGGGCGGCGTCGTGATCAACGACGTGCCGTCGTTCCGCGTCGACAACATGCCGTACGGCGGTGTCAAGGATTCAGGTCTCGGACGCGAAGGCGTTCGCTACGCGATCGAAGACATGACCGAAATCCGCCTGATGGTGATGCGAGAGACGTGGTGAGTGGGCAATTTTTCTGGCGTTTTATGAGTGATTGCCCGTGCTTCGGCGAAAAAGGCCGTCGTCACGCAACTGTCGCCTGACCGCAGTACGCTCGGTGCGCCGGGATCTGTCCCCGGCGCTGATCGAGAGCAATGCGGCGCCTGTTGCGCGGCGCAGAGCAGAAAGCCGGCGGGTGCGCCATGAGTGTTTTTGCTGAAGTGCTACAATACCGCCCTTTCCGGCGGATGTTTCCGCCGGCCGGAGCCGGCCGCATTCTTTCCCCAAGTTCATTCGGGTCCCGTGCGGCATGCCGTGGCTCCGCCTTCATCCTGATGCCCTCCGCGGCCTTGCCCGCTGCCACGCTTACCGCGCAGGCGCATTTTTAGCGAAAGCCACCATGTCCGACACAGCCGTCACGCCCAGCACCGAAACACCGACCTTCGACCAGTTCGGCCTTCACGCCGACATTCTGAAGGCCGTCACGGACTCGGGCTACACGACGCCGACGCCGATCCAGGCACAAGCCATTCCCGTTGTACTCGCGGGCCGCGACGTCATGGGCGCCGCGCAGACGGGGACCGGCAAGACCGCGAGCTTCTCGCTGCCGATCATCCAGCGGCTGTTGCCGCAGGCCAGCACGAGCGCCTCGCCCGCCCGCCATCCGGTGCGGGCACTGATCCTCACGCCGACGCGCGAACTCGCCGACCAGGTCGCCGCGAACGTGCAGTCGTACGCGAAGCACACGTCGCTGCGGAGCGCCGTGGTGTTCGGCGGTGTCGACATGAATCCGCAGTCGGCCGAATTGCGGCGCGGCGTGGAAATCCTGATCGCAACGCCTGGACGCCTGCTCGACCACGTCCAGCAAAAGACGGCCAATCTCGGCCAGGTCCAGATTCTGGTGCTCGACGAAGCCGACCGGATGCTCGACATGGGCTTCCTGCCGGACCTGCAGCGTATCCTGAACCTGCTGCCAAAAGAGCGTCAGACGCTGCTGTTCTCGGCCACGTTCTCCGGCGAAATCAAGAAACTCGCCGCGACATATCTGCGCAATCCGCAGACGATCGAAGTCGCGCGCAGCAATTCGACTGCGACGAATGTGACGCAGATCGTGTTTGAAGTTCCGGAAGGCGACAAGACCGGCGCGGTCGTGAAACTGATTCGCGATCGCAGCCTGAAACAGGTGATCGTGTTCTGCAACAGCAAGATCGGTGCGAGCCGCCTCGCGCGTTCGCTCGAACGCGACGGCGTGGTGGCGACCGCCATTCACGGCGACCGCACGCAAAATGAGCGGATGCAGGCGCTCGACGCGTTCAAGCGTGGCGAAATCGAAGCCCTGGTCGCAACCGATGTGGCGGCGCGCGGTCTCGACATCGCCGAATTGCCGGCCGTGATCAACTTCGACCTGCCGTGGAACCCGGAAGATTACGTGCACCGTATCGGCCGCACAGGCCGCGCGGGTGCGTCGGGCGACGCGCTGTCGCTATGCAGCCCGAACGAGCGCAAGCAGCTGGCCGACATCGAGAAGCTGATCAAGCGTCCGCTCGACGTGCAGCATCTGACGGTGGATATACCCGTGCGGCACCATCACGAAGAACGCGGCGGCCGACGCGAACGCGACGAGCGGCCCGCGCGTCGCCGTACGACGGGCGGCCCGACATCGTTCGACCGTCCGCATCATCATCGCCACGCGGCACCGCCCGTCGACGATTTCTTCCTCAAGCCCTACGAGCCGTCGCCTTCCACGAAGAAGCCGGAAGACACACCGGCTGCGCCGCAAAAGCCCGTTTCGAGGCAGCCGCTGGCTGCGTTGCTGGGTGGCCTGGGCATGCCGCGTAAGACGACGTCTTCCTGAGTTTTCGCGATATCGCGTGGTTTTCTTCAGCGGCTTTGTTCGGCGGTTTTCTTCAATCGAGCAAGCCGTGCCCGAGGCGGGCTTACCCGATGCTGTTGGTCTGGCGATATCGCGCGTTCAGGAGTGTTCGCGCGTTTCGGGTTGCGCAATGCGCCCGGACCATGCCTTCGTTGCGCTCGCGTAGAACGCTTCTAGCGATGTGCTCGACGTCGCGCCTGATTCGCCCAGCCCCAGATGTTCCGCGGCCGCGTATAGCGCAACCAGTGGACTGTCCACGTCCAGTGCGGTCGCGCCGGTCTGCTTGCTCAGCTTCTCGCCGGTTTCATTCGTGACGACCGGGACGTGCAGATACGAGGGCGTCGACACGCCCAGACATTGCTGCAGGTAAATCTGCCGCGCGGTCGAATCGAGCAGGTCCGCGCCGCGAACCACGTGGGTGATGCCCACGTCCGCATCGTCGACGACCACCGCCAGCTGATAAGCCCACTGGCCGTCCGCCCGCTTCAACACAAAATCGCCGACCTCCGTCGCCAGATTCTGTGTCTGCAGACCTTGCCAGCGATCGTCAAAGCTAACGACGGCTGCGTTGCCGTCCGGCACCCGCAGCCGCCATGCACGAGCGGGCTTGCCGTGCAGGCCGTCGCGGCACGTGCCGGGATAGGCGAGCGTCGTGTGTCGCGCGTGCTCGTGAAGCAATGAATCCGCGATTTCCTTGCGGGTGCAGCCGCACGGGTAGATGAATCCATCACGCTCGAGTTGCTCGAATGCCTGCTGGTAACGTTCGGCGCGCTGGCTCTGCCAGACAGGTGGTTCATCGGCGTGCATGCCGAAGCGCGCGAGCGCCGCGAGGATGTTTTCCGCGGCGCCGGGCACCGTGCGTGGTGCGTCGACGTCGTCAATCCGTATGAGCCACGCGCCACCATGCGCGCGAGCGTCCAGCCAGCTGGCGAGCGCGCTCACGAGCGAGCCGAAGTGCAGCGGGCCAGTAGGCGAGGGCGCGAAGCGCCCGCGGTAAGGCTTCGCGGCGGCGTGCGGCGCGCCCGTGTCTGCCGTCAGGACGTTAGACGCCGCCATACCCGCAATCACGCCGCCCGAGCGCCATTCTTTTCCGGATGACATTCGGGGCAGGTTTTGCCCGGCGTGTACAGCGGCGACTTCTGCGCCTCCGGGCTGACTACCGCGCGGCAACCGAAACACTGCGCCGTTGCCGTCGGTTCGAGTTGCGGATTGAGTGCAGTACGGTAATCAAACACGAAGCACTCACCGTGGTAGTGCGCGCCACCGACTTCCTCGAAGTACTTCAGGATGCCACCTTCGAGCTGGTAGACGTTCTCGATCCCGACTTCCTTCATGTGGATCGCCGCCTTCTCACAACGAATTCCACCCGTACAGAACGACACGACCGTCTTGCCTTCGAGATCCGCACGATTCTGTTCGATGACCTCCGGAAATTCACTGAACTTCGAGATGCGGTAATCGAGCGCGTGGTCGAACGTGCCCACGTCCACTTCGAACGCGTTGCGCGTATCCAGCATCACAACCGGGCGCCCCGTGTCGTCATGGCCACGGTCGAGCCAGGCTTTCAACGTAGGGGCATCGACGAACGGCGCCCGGCCCAGTTCAGGACGGATGGCCGGCTTTTTCATCGTGATGATTTCGCGCTTCAGCTTGACGAGCATGCGGCGGAACGGCTGCTTTTCCGACACGCTTTCCTTGAACTGCAGACCGGCGAACTTGCCTTCGAACAGCGGATCGTGGCGAATGTAGCCGATGAAATCGCGCGCGGCTTCCGGCGTGCCGGCGACAAACAGATTAATGCCCTCCGGCGCGAGCAGGATCGTGCCGCGCAGACCGAGCGCGTTGCATCGATCCGTGACGAGCGGCCGCCACGCGACGATGTCGTCGAGGGTCGCGAAATGATAGGCAGCGAGATTAACAATACTCATGATGGTCCAGCAGTAAAGGGTGGCCGACTGCGTTGAACGCGCATTCGCGGCGAGATAACGAAAGATGCAGCGCGATTCGAAGCGATGGGGCCACGGCAGGAAGACTTGAACCCGTATTATCCCTCATCCCGCCATTTCGCCGGCAACCCGGCCGAACGGCTAATGATCGAAAGCAAGGTGCCGTACCGGCGTTGGGCGGTGTCGGGAACTGCGCGCCCAGCGAGGCCCGCTGTGACCCACGTCGCGGGGATTCGCCACATTCGCCCCTGGCCGAACGGCTAACGCGCCGGTTTTCGGCTCAAATGTTCGGGAGGGTGGAGTTACAATGTGGCCCATGTCAGATCCCCGCTTCGTTCATCTCCGCGTCCACTCCGAATTCTCGATTGCCGATGGCATCGTGCGCCTTGACGACGTCGTCAAGGCCGCTGCCAAAGACGGTCAGGGCGCGCTCGCGCTCACCGACCTCGGCAACGCGTTCGGTCTCGTCCGTTTCTACAAGGAAGCCCGCGGCAAAGGGGTCAAACCCATCGCCGGCTGCGACGTCTGGATCACGAATCCAGACGATCGCGACAAGCCTTCGCGGCTCCTGCTGCTGGTCAAGAACCGGCGCGGCTATCTGAACCTGTGCGAACTGCTTTCCAGGGCGTCGTTGACGAACCAGTATCGAGGTCGCGCCGAGGTCGAGGTCAGCTGGCTGGAAACGGGTCTCGGCGAAGGTCTGCTGGCGCTCTCGGGAGCGCAGCAGGGCGATATCGGCCTGGCGCTCGCCGCGGGCAACGAGGAGGCGGCAAAGCGCAATGCGCAACGCTGGGCGAAGCTGTTTCCGGATGGCTTCTATATCGAGTTGCAGCGCTGCGGCCAGCCGGGCGGCGAGGCATACGTGCAGCAGGCCGTGGCCATCGCGGCCGCGCTGAAACTGCCGGTGGTCGCCACGCACCCGATGCAGTTCATGACGCCGGACGACTTCACCGCGCACGAGGCGCGTGTGTGTATTTCGGAAGGCGACATGCTCGCCAATCCGCGTCGTCAGAAACGCTTCACGACCGACCAGTATTTCCACACGCAGGACGAGATGGCCGCGCTGTTCGCGGACATTCCATCGGCGCTCGCGAATACGGTCGAGATCGCGAAACGCTGCAACCTCACGCTCGAACTCGGCAAGCCGAAGCTGCCGTTATTCCCGACGCCCGACGGGATGTCGCTCGACGACTATCTGATCCAGCTGTCGAAGGAAGGCCTCGAGAAGCGGCTTGAGCAGCTGTATCCCAACATCGTCGAGCGCGAAGCGCAGCGCGAAACATACTTCCAGCGCCTCGAATTCGAATGCGGCACGATCATCAAGATGGGCTTTCCAGGCTACTTCCTGATCGTTGCGGACTTCATCAACTGGGCGAAGAACAACGGCGTGCCGGTTGGCCCAGGCCGGGGCTCAGGCGCGGGCTCGCTCGTCGCGTACGCGCTCGGCGTGACCGACCTCGACCCGCTGCGCTACAACCTGTTGTTCGAACGTTTCCTGAATCCGGAGCGGGTATCGATGCCCGACTTCGATATCGACTTCTGTCAGGAAGGGCGCGACCGCGTCATCCAGTATGTGAAGCAGAAGTACGGCGCAGACGCCGTCTCGCAGATCGCGACCTTCGGTACGATGGCGGCGAAGGCGGCGGTGCGGGATATCGGCCGCGTGCTCGATCTGGGCTACATGTTCACGGATGGCATCGCGAAGCTGATTCCGTTCAAGCCAGGCAAGCACGTCACGATTGCCGACGCGATGAAGGAAGAACCGCTCCTGCAGGAGCGCTTCGACAACGAAGACGAAGTACACCAGTTGCTCGAACTCGCGCAACGGGTGGAGGGCCTTACGCGTAACGTCGGTATGCACGCGGGCGGCGTGCTGATCGCGCCCGGCAAGCTGACCGATTTCTGCCCGCTGTACACGCAGGGCGACGACAGTGGCGTCGTGAGCCAGTACGACAAGGACGACGTCGAAGCCGTCGGCCTCGTGAAGTTCGACTTTCTGGGTCTCACCACGCTGACGATCCTCGACTGGGCCGAGCGCTACATCCGCCGGCTCGATCCGTCGAAGCAGGACTGGTCGCTCGCGCAGGTACCGCTCGACGACCCCGCGTCCTTCTCGATCCTGAAGAAAGCGAATACGGTCGCTGTGTTCCAGCTGGAAAGCCGCGGCATGCAGGGCATGCTGAAGGACGCGCAGCCTGACCGGTTCGAGGACATCATTGCGCTCGTGGCGCTGTATCGTCCGGGCCCGATGGATCTGATCCCGAGCTTCTGCGCCCGTAAGCACGGCCGCGAAGTCGTGGAGTATCCGGATCCGCGTGTCGAACCTGTTCTGAAAGAGACCTACGGCATCATGGTCTACCAGGAGCAGGTGATGCAGATGGCGCAGATCATCGGCGGCTACTCGCTGGGTGGCGCTGACTTGCTGCGTCGCGCGATGGGCAAGAAGAAGGCCGAGGAAATGGCCGAGCACCGCGCGCTGTTCCGCGAGGGCGCGGCGAAGAATGGCCTGACCGGCGAAAAGGCCGACGAAATCTTCGACTTGATGGAGAAGTTCGCGGGCTACGGCTTCAACAAGTCGCACGCGGCCGCATACGCGCTGCTCGCGTACTACACGGCGTGGCTGAAAGCGCACCATCCGGCCGAATTCATGGCAGCGAATATGTCGCTTGCCATGGACGACACCGACAAGGTCAAGATCCTGTTCGAAGACTGCATTTCGAACGGCATGAAGGTGCTGCCGCCGGACATCAACCAGTCGGCATATCGCTTCGAGCCGGTCGCGGAAGCGGATGGCAAGCGCTCGAACACGATCCGCTATGGCCTTGGCGCGATCAAGGGTAGCGGCCAGAACGCGATCGAAGAAATCCTTCGTGCGCGTGAAGACGGCCCATTCATCGACATCTTCGATTTCTGTAACCGGATCGACCGTCGCGTGGTGAACCGTCGTACGGTCGAAGCATTGATCCGCGCGGGCGCGTTCGATCTGCTGCATGACAACCGCGCCCAGTTGATCGCGTCGGTATCGCTCGCGATGGAGGCTGCCGATCAGGCAAGCGCCAACGCGATGCAGGCGGGTCTCTTCGACATGGGCGACGAACCGTCGCAAGGGCATGAGCTTGTCGACGAACTCGCGTGGGCGGAAAAGAAGAAGCTGCAGGAAGAGAAGGCCGCGCTTGGCTTCTACCTGTCCGGCCATCTGTTCGATGCGTACAAGGGCGAAGTGCGCCGGTTTGTGCGCCAGAAGATCGGCGAACTGAAGGAAGGGCGCGACAAGCTGGTCGCCGGCGTCATCGCATCGTTGCGCACGCAGATGACCCAGCGCGGCAAGATGCTGATCGCGTTGCTCGACGACGGCACGGGCCAGTGCGAAGTCACGGTATTCAACGAGACATTCGAGGCGCACAAGCAGCTCTTCAAGGAAGACGAACTGCTGGTGGTGCAGGGCCAGGCACGTAACGATGCATTCACGGGCGGCATCCGCTTCACCGTCGATACCGTGATGGATCTCGAGCGTGCACGCAGCCGCTATGCGCAGGCCGTGAAAGTCGAGATGAACGGGAATGCAGATGCGATCGCGCTGCGTCGCGTGCTGGAAGCCCATTGCGCGGGGCCGGAGGAAGCAGCGAAGGCCGCACCGGCTCCGGTGGCCGCACGTGGCGGCGGTGGGCGCGGCGGCAATGGCGGCGGCGGCGGTGGCTATGGCGGTGGCGACCGGCAGCGGGCGCCCGTTCACATTCCCAACGGACTCGCGGTGCAGGTCGTCTATCGCAGCGAGCATGCGGAAGGCGAGGTGCGTCTGGGCGACGCGTGGCGCGTCAAGCCGACCGACGAACTGATCGCGGCGTTGCGCGGCGAGTTCGCGGGCAGTTCGATTGAGATTGTTTATTGAGCTGGGTAAGGCAGAAGCGGGCAGCGGCGGGATGACTGCCTATTGCCGCGGCGCTCGCAGGCGTGCCAGCTTGAGAAACCGGTAGTACACAGTCTCCGCATTGAACACAGCAATCATGAAACCGGCGCGGCCGTCTAGAAAACCTCGCCGCAGTACGTAAGTACGCACGAAAGCCCAGGCGCCGCGCGCGACTGCCTGGCCGAAACTGCCGCCCTGCCCGGTGACGTGACGCTGCTGCGCGCCGGCACTCGAGTAGGCGTCAAGCTTGCGAAGCACGGCGTCGAAGTCCTCATACGAGTAGTGCATGAGCTTGCCGCCCAGTCGCTGCGACGGTCCGTCGAACACAAGGCGCTCGTGCACCAGATCGTCGGAGAACCGCGCGGAACCGCGCCTGAAAAGACGTGGGATCCAGTCGGGATACCAGCCGCTGTGACGGATCCAGTGGCCGCAGAAGCTCGATAGCCGGTCCACGGCATACACATTGACGACAGGCGTCTGGATCGTCGCACGAATAGACGCGGCCAGTTCGGGCGACACGATTTCATCGGCGTCGAGCGACAGCACCCAGGTGGTGGCGAGCGCATCCAGCGCGCGGTTTTTCTGCGGACCGAAACCTATCCAGTCGGTGTGTTGCAGGACGCGGGCGCCGTGCGCGCGGGCGATGTCGACAGTGTCATCGGTGCTGCCGCTGTCGACGACCACGATCTCGTGGGCAAATGCGACGGCCTCTAGACATTCGGCGAGCCGGCTCGCCGCGTTTTTTGTGATGATCGCGACGCCGAGCGTGGTTTCTTTCATGCCTGGATGCGTTGAAGTTGCGTGTGAATGGCGGCGGATGGGCACAAAGGGACAGGGCCGGAACGCGTCGCGCAAGTATACACAGGGCCGGCCGGGCCGCCGGGTCGGAGATCTGCGGCGCATTTCCGCGACACGTGTCTGACACCGGTGGAGGGCAAAAGGAAGGGCGGATTCGTTGCCCGGTTTAAAATGTCGTTTTGTCTTCCGCCTCCGGGTGGATGTTCATCCGCTTTCTCAGAGGATTCCTTGAGCGCGAAGCCCACGTTAAGCAAACCAATCGGTTCAGGTGAGACCTCTCCTGGCGTCGTTTTCAATCGCCTGTGGCCGTACATCAAGCCGCTAATGTGGGTCGTCATTGCCGGGATCGTCACGATGGGTGTCGTGGCGGCCACTGAAGCCGGTATTCCGGCGCTGCTCAAGCCGTTGCTCGACCACGGTTTTGGCGCGCACAGCAGCGACCGCGCGAAATGGTTTGTCCCAGTCGCTGTGATCGGCCTTGCGCTGGTGCGCGGCGCAGCGCAATACCTGTCCGGCTACCTTCTTTCGTACGTGTCGAACAAGATACTGCTCGAACTGCGTCTGAAAATGTTCGACCGCATGATTCACACGAGCGTCGCGTTCTTCCAGCGCGAAACCGCGAGCACCGTCATTAATGCAATCGTCTTCGAGGTCAACCAGATCCTGAACGTGCTGACGGGCGTCATGGTCACGCTCGTGCGTGATTCGCTGACGGTCGTGTTCCTGCTCGGCTACCTGTTCTATCTGAACTGGCGTCTGACGTTGATCGTCGCCATCCTGCTGCCAGGCATCGGCTGGCTCGTCGGCAAAATCAACAGGCGCCTGCGGCGGCTCAACCGTGAAAGCCAGGCGCTCACGAATGAACTGTCGTACATCGTCGAGGAAACCGTTGGCGGCTATAAGGTCGTCAAGGTTCACAACGGCCAGAAGTACGAGTCGGACCGCTTCACGGAAATGAGCCGGCGGCTGCGTGGCTATTCGATGCGCATGACTGTCTCTGGCGGCCTCGCGCAACCGTTGACGCAGTTCCTCGCGTCGATCGCGCTCGCAATCGTGATCACGATTGCGGTGGTGCAGTCGTCGAACGACCAGACGACGGTCGGCGGCTTCGTCGCGTTTGTCACCTCAATGCTGCTGATCATCTCGCCGCTCAAGCACCTGATGGATGTCAACCAGCCGTTGCAGCGGGGCATGACCGCGGCCGAACTGATTTTCGGCCTCATCGACGAGCCGGCGGAGCCCGAAGGCGGTGGCCTGCAACTGGAACGTTCGAGCGGTGAGGTCGAATTCCGCGACGTGTCGTTCCGTTATGGTGAAGGCCGGCCAGTGCTGGACGGTGTGTCGTTCCGCGTTGCGCCTGGCGAGATGGTCGCGCTGGCCGGCCCATCGGGCAGCGGCAAGACAACGCTCGTCAACCTGCTGCCGCGCTTCTTCGATCCGACGGGGGGCGAGATTCTCGTCGACGGCGTTGCGCTACCTGAGTACAACATCCACTCGCTGCGCAGCCAGATAGCGATGGTGAGTCAGGACGTCGTGCTGTTCAATGACACAGTCGCAAACAATGTGGCCTACGGCACGACGGCGGACCGCGAGCGCGTGAAAGCCGCGCTGCACGCAGCCAATCTGTGGGACACCGTCGCGGCGATGCCAGAGGGTATCGATCAGCTCGTGGGTGACAACGGCATGATGCTGTCTGGCGGACAGCGCCAGCGTCTCGCGATCGCCCGCGCGATCTACAAGGACGCGCCGATCCTGATCCTCGACGAAGCCACGTCCGCGCTCGATTCCGAGTCGGAACGCCACGTGCAGGCCGCGCTCGAAACGCTGATGAAAGGGCGCACGACGCTCGTGATCGCGCACCGGCTGTCGACCATCGAACGCGCGGATCGGATTCTGGTGATGGAATCGGGACGCATCGTCGAGCGGGGCAGCCACCGCGAACTGCTCGCGCACGGCGGCCTGTATGCGCATCTGCATCGCATCCAGTTCCAGCAGGACGCGGCATGAGAGTGTGCGTGAGCGCGTCGGCGAGCGCGCGTCGACAATGAAGATTGGCATCTCCAGCAACGCCCTGAAACATAGCGGCGGTCTCGAGCGTTACGCGATGGATATTGTGCGCGGCTTCGCGGATCTAGGCATTGAGCCAGTGTTTTTCGCGCGCCGGTTCGACATGTCGGTGCCGGAGAGCCGGCTCGTCAAGCCATACCGCGTCAACGTCTCGTTCCTTCCAGGCAAGTTGCGCGACAGTTGGTTCGCCTGGCGGATTCGGCGCGCACGGCGCGCCGAATCGATCGACGTACTTATCGGTTGCAATCGCGTCGATGTATCCGACATCGCAATCTGCGGCGGCACACATCTGGGTTTCCTTCGCGCGACGGGCCGTGAAGCGCGCCGCTCGGATCGCCGGCAGATCGCGCTGGAGCGTCGTCAGTACGAGCAGGCGAGGGTGATCGTCGCGCATTCGAAGCTGATGGACGACGAGTTGCGCGAACTCTACGGCATCGAAGACGCAAAAATCCGCGTGCTGTATCCACCGGTCGACGGCGTGCGTTTTGCACCTGTCGATGCCGGGCGGCGCGCAGAACTACGCCGCAGATTCGGCTTCGCCGACGATGAAATCGTGCTGCTTTTTCCGTCGAGCAGCCATGAGCGCAAGGGCCTGCCGTTGATCGAAGCGGCGTTGCGCGATACGTCGCTGCCGGTGGTCGTCGCGGTCGCTGGGCGTCCGCTCGAGCGGACGTCTGGGCGCGTGCGCTACATAGGCTACGTCAAGGAACTGGAAGACGCGTACCGTGCCGCCGACTTTACGATTCTCGCGTCGAAGTACGAGCCTTTCGGTCTCGTTGGCGTCGAGTCGGTGATGTGTGGCACGCCGGTGATCTTTCCGTCGAGCATCGGTTGCGCCGACGCGATCGCGGCGCACGCAAAGTTCATCTTCGAGCCGGACAGCGAATCGGGTCTACGTGCGGCAGTCGAGCGTGCCGTTTCGCAACACCGCGCCGACGGGTCAGGCGCGCGCAGGCTGGAGAGCACCGAAGCCGCCGGCGCCGTCAGCAAGGACGCCAGCTCCGTGCTCTACGACGCAAGCGTGGCCGGTCACGTCGGAGCGCTGCTGACGCTGGCCAAAGACATCGATGCCAGAAGAGGCGGAGCGGGACCCGCTCGCCGCTGACTTCCAGCACGTCAATGTGTCATGGGTCACATGCTACAATTTGAGACTACATAAAAAGGGCCGGGCCGAACGCGCCCTGCCTTGTTTTGCCGGGGGCAGCGCGGACAACGGCGTCGTGATTCCCGGTTTATGCCCCGCTATGACATTTACCGTCGCCGTGCCACTGGATGCGATCTACAAGAATCAATCCACCCGAGATCCTGCCTGCGCATGCGGCCTTGTCCTGCAACATGAAGGCAGCAGGAGCGAGCGCGGCACCCGCCCACGCATAACGCGATGAGTCGACTTCCCGGACGTATTCGCGTATTCACGCGCGCCTTGCCGAGGCTTGCGCTCAAGCCGCTGCGCCGCAGACCGGCCAGGTTGCAACGCATCCTGATCGCTCATCATCTTCTGCTCGGCGACACGCTGCTGCTCACGCCGCTCATCGCGAAGCTACGCGCCTTGCATCCGCTCGCGCAGATCGTTCTGCTTTGCCCGAAGCCCATTGTTCCGATCTATGCAGGTCGTCCGTTCGACGTGGATGTCATGCCGTTCGATCCGCGCGATCCGTCGACCGTCAAGGCCGTGCTGGGCTCAGGTCCTTACGATCTGGGCATCGTGGCGGGCGATAACCGGTTTTCCTGGATTGCGCTCGGCGCGAGATGCCGCTGGATCGTCGCGCATGAGGGCGACGTGCCGGCCTGGAAGAACTGGCCCGTGAACGAGGCTTTACCCTATCCCGCCGAGCCGGCCGCATGGGCGGACCTTGCGACCGGACTGGTCGACGGGCCGCCGCCCCGTCCTTATCAGCCTGCGGACTGGCCTGCGCCACCGCGTGCGTCATCACCAGATGCGACCGCTCTGGCGCAGGGTCCGTACGTCGTGCTGCATCCCGGCGCAAGCACGAGCGTGAAGCGCTGGCCGAATAGCCGGTGGCGCGAGCTCGCGCAGTTCGTTGTGTCGCTGGGGTATGTTCCGGTGTGGAGCGGCGGCGCGGGCGAGGTCAATCTGATTCGCGACATCGATCCCGATCCGTCGCATCCAAACCTGGCCGGCCAGCTCGGGCTCGGCGAGTTGTGGCATCTGTATGCCGGGGCGGCGGCAGTCGTTTGTCCCGATACCGGTATCGCGCATCTGGCACGCATCGTCGGCGTGCCGGCAGTTGCGTTGTTCGGACCGGGCAACGCATTCATTCACGGTGCCGGGCAATACTGGCGCGACGCGCCTTTCGTTGCCGTCACTATTCCCGATATGCCGTGCCGCGACCAACCGTTTATCTTTCGTCGGGAGGTCGCGTGGGTCCGCCGGTGCGACCGCAATGAGGCGACCTGCGTCGCGTGGCATGGTGATCATGCGGATTGCATGAACCGCCTTACAGTCGAATCGGTGTGTAACGCACTGCGAAGTATTCTGGCGAAAATTCAATGACAAATGCACCTATGCGCGTCGGGCAGGCGCTCTGGATCGCCTGCCCGGCCATTCTGTTTGCTGTGATGTTCGGGCACATGACGGGCATCGTCAACGTGGCCCTGGTCGTGCTGGCGATCGGCACGTTCGGCGCGGCCCTTTCGGCTGACCGCCCGTCTGTGCTTCGCTGGCCGCTGATGGTGCCGGTGCTTGCGTGGGCCGCGTGGACCGCCGGCGCTGTCGCATGGTCTGCCTGGCCGAAGGTCAGTCTGCATGCCTGGTTTGACGAAGTGCTGTATCCGCTCGTCTCATTCTGGGCTTTCTGGCTGGTTGGATCGCGGGCGGAGCAGCCAGTGCGTCTCGCGCTTGTGACCTGGTTCGCGTGCCTGCTGCTCGCGCTAATGAGCGGGCTCAACTGGGGCCACCTGCAGCCGCCGACACCGGAGACGTTCCCGCTGCACTACTACAATCGCGTCGGCCACACGAGTACGCTTGCGATATTCGCAATTCCTCTTTTCGCCGGCCTGATGTTGGGGTCGCGCTGGTGGCTGGCGGGCGTGCTGGGCCTCGTCGCTTGCCTGTTCGTCGGGCTGGCGACTCTCAACCGGTTCTTCTGGCCGGCCGTGGCCGTGACGCTGCTGATCGCGCTGTTCCCGCTGTACCGCAAGCGCATGCTGCTGGCATCCGTTCTGGTCCTGGCGGTCGCCGTCGCGGGTGTCGGCACGCTGGAACTGAGCGCGCGGCTGCGATTCGGCAATGCCGCGCCGCCGCCGACGCAACATGCCGTCGTCGTGGACGGGCATACGTTCTATGTGCCGGCGCGGCTGTCCGGAATCGACGACACGGTTTCTTCGGATACGCGTCCGAAGCTGTGGGCGTTCTACGGGGCGGTGGGCGAGCCGCATACATGGACCGGCATCGGGTTCGGCAAGCCGCTGCCGGGCATGGTGTACCACGCGCAGATCCCCGCGAGCCTGCTGAGCCTTGAGCCGCAGGCCCTCACGCACGCGCACAATCTGTTTTTGAATACCTGGCTGCAGACCGGCGTGCCCGGCGTCGTGTTGCAGAGCCTGCTGCTGCTGTGTCTCATGCTGCGCTTCTGGCGGTTTCGATCGGCTGCACCCTGGATAAGCGCAGCCGGCATCGCGCTGGTGGCCGGGATGGTCGCCAAAAATCTCACCGACGACTTCATGTGGCAGACAACGATGCTCGCCTTCTGGTCGTTCGCCGGTCTGCTACTCGGCAGTGGCGAACAGAAGGCGCATCTCCTTCCGCCTTCGCGGTCTGCCACGCAGGGTTCCCGGCGGCCATGACAATGCTCGACGCACGAAATCGGTCACCGCTCACCACGACGTATCAAAACTGCTCACGCAGATCTGACGCAAGAAACGTTCAGTGCCCCGGCCGCGAACGAACGGATGCTGACGCTGGCGCGACAACTGCTGGCTTCACACGGAGCGGCAAGGCAGGTGTCAGCCCGCTAGAGCGGTTTCACCGGACTGCGTTCACACCCCCCCGGTCACCAGCGGCAACACCGTCAGATCCGGATGCGTACCATCGACGATACTGCGCCCAACATGAAACGCTTCATATAGCGCATCGTCGCCGGTGGCGAAAGTTTCTTCGCCATCCGCGTGGAAGGGTACGGAATGCCCCGGAATCGCCGGATCGGCGCCCGGATGGCACACGTAGCCGACATACGTGTAAGGCCCGGCCTGGCGGCGCGGCTCGCTTTCCTGAGCGTCCTTCGGAACCGGCGCCGCGTGAATCTCGAAGCCCTCGTACTCGACAATCTGCCAGGGTGCGTGTTCGTCGGACATATTTACCTCCATTGGGGCTGCATCGAGCGGCGCGTCGCCAGGTTTTCCGTGGGGCTTCCCGACTGGGACTTTCCTTGCCCGGCCAACCCCGCCCGGCCGGGACATCAATGCCGGTGACGCATGCGATCCCACAGCCGGTGACCGTCGAACCGGTTCCGCTCCCGGTGCTGTTCGTGAAGTGCCCGATGGTCGCGCCGGTAACGCGACGCGACGAGCAACACGGCGACGACGACCGCCGCCAGTCCCACTACGATGCTGACCATCGATTCAGCCATGGCAGCCTCCGTCCTGATCAACGTCATGCAAGAATTCTAGGTGATCCGCAGGCAAACGCGTGACGCTCGACCGGCCCCGCGCCGTGAACTACGGCTTGATCACGCCAAGTTGCTTCTGCAGCGTCAGGTTGCCCTCCAGATGCCAGTTTTCGACAATCCGGCCATCTTTCACGCGATACAGATCGAACGCCTGGAAATCGCCGGTCTGGCCCTCATCGTAAGAACGCGTTGTTAAAGACGACGAGCGCATTCTCTACCGATCAGTCGCGTTTGATAATCGGGCCATCGGTTGAAGGATTATTCAGAATAAATTGAAGATTATCCATCCGGCCGTTCGGACAACCGGCAGGACTGCAACCCCAGCGACAGCGACTTTCTAGCTGTGGCTGACGAGTTCGTGCGGTATCGCTGTGTGATCAGGCGCCGGCGTGGCCGTGCTTCCTGGAATGCCATTGCTGACAAACTCGTCCAGTTGCAGCAGCAGACTGTCGATCAGGCAGAGTTGGGCTTTGGAAAGATGTTCGGCGTCGAGTAGCCGGTGGAGGCGCTTTCGCCAGTAGGCCGGCGGCAGGATGGGCCCGCCGAGATCCCCGTGCAACGATGGCCGCATCACGCGCGTGATGTGCGCGATGTCCTGGTCGATCAAGGTCATCATGTGTTGCCCCCCATGACGCTTCGTTTATGTTGGTCGGTGACCTGTTTTGCTTTTACGTCTGAGGATTACTGTAGAACGAATTTGGCGTTCTGCCAACCATCTCAATAAAAAACTGTTGGGAATCGGATGGGGTGTCTGTGCGTGAGTCAACGCTGCGCCGCTTCGCGGAACCTCACATCAAGACGATATCGTACTGCTCGTATTAAAAAAATAATATCGTTGTAAATCAATTGAGTAGGTTGTGATATTGCTGCGTTTTGATCGTTGGCTACCAGTCTGGCTACCAATTGAGTGCGTGGCTACCTTGCGAGACATCCCCACTGGTGGCCCACGTATTTAAGCAGAATTTTGTGACCCTCCTTGTGAGGTCATGCGGGGTCATGTTGAGTCGTGACAATAAAGTCCATCTCATACTGAACCAATATGAGGCTCACGTGATTCACCACAAATCTCCCGAATCTGCGAATGCGGCGATGTTGCGCCAGTGGCACGTCTTGGACATCGTGCCGGTCTCGCAGGCGACGCTAAAACGCTGGGTGCGCGCCGGCAAATTCCCCGCGCCAATCAAGTTGTCCGAGAATGTCTCCGCCTGGCGCGCTGCTGACGTCCACGCTTGGGTCGACGCGCATGCGGCATCGTAAGCCCGAGATGGATCAGCAAGTTGGCCTACGTGGCGGGAAGGACGATAGCGTGATACGCATCCATGCCGCCTAGGAAAAACGCGACAAAGGATCCAACGCCGAGACAAATGGAGATGATGTTGCCGGCGGTGCCGGCGCTTTTCCAGCGAGGCGCTCCCCCGTTCGACAAGTTATAGGCGAACTGCGACAAGTACCGGAATCCCGTCGCAATCCCTGCTCCGCTTAGTCCGAACATGAACCATAGGAGTGCCGCGCCTATATGTGTCAGAAGGGGCATCCCGGGGAGTATCTGCCCCTTCGTAATCGCGTTGCCAGCAAACGCGAGCACGGTCGCCGCAGCTCCTCCATTTATTAAAATTGCAGACTTCAATGCGGTCTGGCCTGCTTCGACTGCAGACTTGAACATCTCGACGCTCATCGTTGAGTGTGCGGATAGCTGAGCTTTCCAGACTTCAAGCTGATGGGTTGCCTGAGCTTCCGTCATTGATGGCCCGTCGCGTTCTTGTTCAAGAGCTGTCGTCAGCACGTTGGAAAGGTACGCGTTCAGATTGGGAATCTGTAGTTCCTTGATCCCCGATTTTTCCGCCTCGCCTACTGCTTCCTGGATTTGCTTGACTACGTCGGATGCTTTCATAGCGGTGTGGTTTGAGTTATTGCGCTGCAATACGGTAACACGCGCGTTGCACTGCATCGGTCTAGGCCAGCTAGCGTGCGGCGGCGGTCGGTCGTTACGCGGCGCGCGTTGCCGCCTCAACTAGGTGTTTCGCATCGGCCGCTTCAGGCGACCTAAATGATCTTGCCGCTCTCGGAAATCGAGTCCGCACGGATTGCTATTAGCCGCTCGATGGGAGGCATATCTTTGTTGTTCTTGTAGTCTGGATGTTCGATCACGATCCCCGATAAGCAGTGGTGGCTGACGAAATTTTCACTCTCAAACCAGCTTATCAGCGGTCCGCCACTGACCCCGCCAAGCTCATACTCGGGCGGCGGCGCCGGGATATTCGCTTTCGCAAGTAGAAAGTCCCGTTCCATAAGCCATGTAATCTGCATATCTGTTACGGTTCGAGCAACGCCAATCGCTGTGAAGAGCCCGAAGTCCACCGTGAAGTCCTTGGATTCGACCCGCTCGACCGCTGGATACCCTGCGATCATGATGCCTTTGCCCTCCTGGGGTGGCATGGGAGGCCAAACCCCCAGCGGCGTCTTGCCCAAACGCTTCACAAGGTCTTCATCCAAGGCAAAGGTTGCTACGTCGAGCTTGTCGGACACGTCGATCACGCGCTCAAGCAAGTCATCGACTACCTCGTTCATCAACTGAACACGACATGGTCCATTCTTGAGGTCGATCTCGTACTGACGCAGAACGTGTGCAGCGGTGACGCCGAGCAGTTTCTTCGGCGTCTGCACAATTGTCAGGGTGCCGTTGTGTGTGATCGCAAAGTCCTTACTGTTGAGATCAAACCAGTAAATGGGCGCGCAGCAACTCCTAAGAATGCCTTGGTAAACGTCGCCGAGGTCACCAGCCAAGAGCTCTTTGGCTTTGTCGAGCGAAATCGGGTGCCCTTCCATCGTGCCCCTCCGTGTCCGTGGCTCGTTCGTAGTTTGATATATCCCTCGATTAACGCCAAGAGCCTTGCTCGTTGATGCCATGAAACGATTCGCACCCGCAGCGGGCTGGTCCGCACGTGTATATGTATCGTCGCGCCCGTCCTGCGCCCGGCGCAGCGCGGCCAGCACTTCGCCGTTACCCCGGGCGCGGGTTCTAGCGAATCGGCCAACACATTTAGGATCTGATCGCAGTCGCGGCGCTGCGGTGCATGAGGACTAGCAATGCTTGCAATGTCAAAATGACCATTTGCGCAATTTCAGTACGGCGTCGAAAGGCCGAGTTCGGCCGAGGGCGTGTGGAAACGGTTTTCTCTTCTCTGAAGCCCAGATCACCGGCCCGGCCAATCAAGTTTGATAATTCCGGTCCGCGTTAACGTAA